>CAZAIM010000008.1:0-32387 GCA_964485215.1 uncultured Bacteroidaceae bacterium
TTCGCGGCAACTCTTCATCAGAATCTTGCTTTCATCGCTTTGCGGCAGCTCGATGTCGAAAACCGGCTCGACTTTTCCTATGTGATAGGGCTTTATCCTTGTAAATTCCTTCAGACGGAACTTCTGGTATCCTTGTACAATTATCGTTGTGGATTTGTCGGGCATCTCGAACACCTTTATAATCCTTGCCACAGTTCCTGTTTCGTGCATTTCTTCGAGTTGCGGAGTGTTTATGGAGGGGTCTTTCTGGCATATTACGCCTATATATCCTTTCTTCTCCTCAATATCCCTTATTAGGTCGAGCGATGATTTGCGCCCTACCGAAATCGGCAACACAGCCGTGGGGAACAGCACCATATTGCGCAGTGGCAATATAGGAAGTTCCTCATCAATGTTTGCTATGTAGTTGTTGCTTTCTTCCTCTTCCTGTATGTCGGCAATGACCGAAACGTTGTTGACTTCAAAGTCTTCCTGACCCAATAGTTCGTCAAATATTGAGTGGGTCTCTTTCTCTTGATCTTCCATTATATGTAATCTCTTTAACGCGGTTTGTGTAACCGCTTGTGTTTTTTTTACTGTTCTCGTATACAATTTGCGAAGGTAGTGAAAAATAACCGTTAACCGAAATATTTAATAATAAATAATAATTATATTATAATATTTTGTATCTCTTCCGCAGTTGTAGTACAATCCTTTTTTCTGTCTTGGGCTGGTTTGTTGCCAGCTGCAGGCTCGCCGGGATTCTCCTGTTCCGGTAAAATTAAGGCGGTTTCTTGGACAACCCTTTTTTCTCTCGTATATTTGTGTTAAATTCGCATCCTGAACAAAGTGAAACACGGCAGTGAGCAAAAAGAGTATTTTATTCCTGATTAATCCCAAGTCGGGCGTGCAGGGCAAGAAAAGAGTTCCTCAGCAGATAGAGGCATATGTCGACCGCGACAGGTATGAATTTGAAATCCAGTATACGGAGTATGCCGGTCACGCTGTTGTCTTGGCCAAGGCTGCTGCCGAAAGGGGGGTCGATGTGGTAGTGGCAGTCGGAGGCGACGGTACCATCAACGAAGTCGGGCGTTCTCTTGTTCACACTGGTACGGCCTTAGGTGTGATTCCGTGTGGCTCGGGAAATGGCTTTGCAAGGCATTTGGGGGTTCCTGTGAACATTAGGAAATCGATAGAGTTTATCAACAAGGCCGAACCTACACTCATCGATTACGGAAAACTGAACGGAAACCCCTTCTTCTGTTCGTGCGGTGTAGGTTTCGATGCACTTGTGAGTTATGATTTCTCAAAGGGCAGCAAACGTGGTTTTTTTAGCTATATAAAGAAGACACTTGCCGATTGGGTAACCTACAAACCCGAGGCGTATGAGGTGGAGACCGAGACTATGAAGAAGAGCTGCAAGGCTTTTGTGGTTGCTTGCGGCAATGCTTCCCAATATGGCAACAATGCCTACATAACACCCTATGCCTCTATGCGCGACGGCTTGTTGAGCATTTCGGTGCTCGAACCGTTCACAACCTTGGAAGTGCCTATCCTGTCTGCCAAACTATTTAAGAATAATATTGACACAAACAGGCATATGACCTCGTTGAGGTCGAGGTGGGTAAGGATAAAGAGAAATGCTCCAGGACCAGTTCATTATGATGGCGAACCGGTTATGATGGATTCGGAATTGTTCGTGGAGATTATCCCCGATGGGCTTAAAGTGCTTGCTCTTCCCGGATGGGACGGAACTTGTGCGCCTGTGCCATTGCGTCGCCAGGTCTATGATATAGTGGCAGGTGCGTTGCCTTCGCTTCCTGTTAGTAAAAAGTGGGAGGCTGTTTGAAAAATATTTACTCCGTGATTATTCAATCTTCAGATAGAAGTCGCGGAGTATCTTTTTTGCTTCCTCGCTGTAAACGCCCTGTCCTGTCTCGAAGACCAAGGTTTCTTCCAATGCAGTCGTTGCTTGGAGAGAGAATTCTACAAGCGCTCTTTTTGCCGGTTTGCGCGGTGTTGTCTTTATGTATGTTATCCGGCTTTTGAAGAAACCGGAGGCTTTTGCCGCAGTGTCCCATTCGCTTAGAATGTCGCAAGGGATTATTATCGAAACCTTGCCGTCGGAGGTAAGCAGTTCTTTTGATTTTCTGAAGAATGAAATGCTGTCAAGGCTGTCGCTGTGTCTTGCCAAAGTACGCTCTTCATTATTGCATTTAAGGCTGTTTATGAAATATGGAGGGTTGCTCACAATTGTGTCGAAAGGTTCTCTGCAGGAGTATTCAAGAAAATTACAGTGTCTGATTTCTATTCTTTCCTTCCAAGGGGAATTGCTTGCATTCTCTTCGGCTTGCCTGGCTGCATCCCCGTCAATTTCTATGCCTGTGATATATGCGTTGCACCGCTGTGCTGCCATAATTGCTATTAACCCGCTGCCGCAGCCGATGTCGAGGATACGTCTACTGTGCGAGCAGTCGAACCAGCCGCCGAGCAGGCATCCGTCTGTCCCGACTTTCATTGCGCAGTTTTCCTGCACAATAGTAAACTGCTTGAACTTGAAGAAGTTGTTTGGCATTTTGTTGCAATAAAAAAGAGACCTGTTGAAGTCTCTTTGAGCCGAGTCGGGGACTCGAACCCCGGACCTACTCATTACGAATGAGTTGCTCTACCAACTGAGCTAATTCGGCATTGTTTCGTTTTCAGTGTGCGAAGTTAATGCAAAAGGTACGAAAAAACAAAATAACTCTTCCTTAATTTGATTTTCTTGTCCGAAAAATTCTATATCTTTGTTTCCGGCGGTGTGCCGCCGGTGATGTATAACCAACAAAAATATATTTATATGGAGGTAAAAAAGTATATACAGGATAATGAAGCGCGTTTCCTTGACGAGCTTGCATCCTTGATTCGTATTCCTAGTGTAAGTGCGAAAGCAGAGCACAAGGACGATATTGCGCAATGTGCCGCAAGGTGGAAGGAACTGTTGCTTGAAGCCGGTGCCGACAAGGCAGAGGTGATGCCCTCTGTAGGCAATCCGCTTGTCTATGCCGAAAAGATTGTCGACCCGTCGGCTCCAACAGTGCTTGTTTATTCGCACTATGATGTTATGCCGGCCGAGCCGCTTGAACTGTGGAATACCAATCCTTTTGAACTCGTTGAGAAGGATGGCCGCATTTGGGCACGCGGTGCCGACGATGACAAAGGGCAGGCAATGATTCAGGCAAAAGCCTTTGAGTATGCCGCAAAGAGTGGTCTTCTGAAGCATAATGTGAAGTTTATATTCGAAGGGGAGGAGGAAATAGGCTCTCCCAGCCTTAACGCCTTCCTCAAGGAGAACAAGGAACTGCTGAAGGCCGACATAATACTTGTGAGCGACACAAGTATGCTTGGTGCCGACCTTCCGTCACTCACAACCGGCTTGCGTGGCCTTGCATATTGGGAGGTTGAAGTTACCGGTCCTAACCGCGACCTTCATTCGGGTCATTTCGGCGGTGCGGTGGCCAATCCTATAAATGTTCTCTGTGAAATGATTTCAAGGATGACCGACGATGACGGCCGGATAACAATTCCCGGTTTCTACGACGATGTAGAGGAACTCTCCAAAGAGGAGCGCGAAATGCTTGCCTCTATCCCGTTTGACGAAGAAAAGTACAAGGCTGCCATTGATGTCGATGCTCTGCGTGGCGAGAAAGGCTATTCAACGCTTGAACGCAACAGCTGCCGTCCTTCGTTCGATGTCTGCGGCATTTGGGGCGGATATACCGGAGAGGGCAGCAAGACTGTTCTGCCTTCAAAGGCTTATGCAAAACTGTCGTGCCGTCTGGTGGCACATCAGGACCACGGCCGAATTTCGCAGATGTTTGTCGATTACTTCACCTCAATGGCACCGGCAGGAGTGAGAGTGAAGGTTACTCCAATGCATGGTGGCCAGGGCTATGTGTGTCCCATAACACTGCCTGCATACAAGGCGGCTGAACTTGGCTTCGAGAAGGCATTCGGCAAGAAGCCGCTTGCAGTGCGCCGTGGCGGAAGCATTCCAATTATAAGTGATTTCGAGACTATACTTGGCGTGAAAACAATCCTTATGGGCTTTGGTCTCGAGAGTGATGCAATACATTCTCCGAATGAGAATTTCAGCCTTGATATTTTCCGTAAAGGAATTGAGGCCGTGGTTGAATTCCATAGAAACTTCAAGTAATAAGGATGCTATAATATAATAATACGTCTGCGCGCAAATGTATGCGCGCAGACGTATTATTATATTATAGTTAAAAAATGTATTATTATATATTCTTTTTGTTTTTTAGTTAATTTTGCACTCGTTGGGGATTCTGGTGCTTTCTGCTGTTCCCCGGCACGACTAAGAAAACAGATTAACTAACCTTAATTTCAAACAATGAGAAAACTTTTTACATCTTTGTTCTTGTTGGGTGTGGTGGCTCCTTTCGGGGCTTCGGCGCAGTTGCAGCTGAAGGATGAAACTCTTGCCAACCCCGACAATGTGCCCGCCGCGGTGCACCCTGTGCCCCACGAGCGACAGCTTTTGTGGAACGAGACCGAGTTCTACGCATTCTTCCACTATGGTATGAACACATTTACCGGTTCGGAGTGGGGCTACGGTAACGAGGCGGAGTCGAGATACGCTCCTTTGGCATTCCCCAACCCTGAACAGTGGGTTACATCAGTGAAGGCTGCCGGCATGAACGGCGGTATTGCAGTGGTGAAGCACCACGACGGTTTCTGTCTGTGGCCAACAGCAACCACTGAGCATAGTATCAAGAATGCCGGCAATGAGAATGGCCGCAATGCGAATATTCCTCAGCTGTTTGCAGAGGCGAGCAAGAAGCACGGCATGAAGTATGGTTTCTACATTTCGCCTTGGGATCGCAACTCGGCACACTATGGTAAGGATACATACGTTACCGAGGTTTTCTTGAAACAGTGTGAGGAGTTGGCTGAATATGGCTCCGACCAGTTCGAGATGTGGTTCGATGGTGCACGTGGCGGTGACGGCTACTATGGCGGTGAGGGCGGTACACGTGATATCGACCCCGAAATCTATTACGATGTACCTAACTTGCGTACACGTGTACACCGTATTGCACCTGACTGTGTCATGTGGGGTGTCGGTGGCGAAGCACGCTGGATTGGTAACGAGTCGGGCTATGCAGGCGAAACAAACTGGGCTATGACCGACTATCTGTCAGAATCTGTTGTACGCGAAGAGGGTGATATCAACGGCTGGTTCTGGAACCCGGGCGAGAGCGATGCCAAGGCTACAAGTGCAGGATGGTTCTGGCATCAGGGTGAGACCATGAAGAGTGCAGAGCGTCTTTTCCAGATGTATCTGGAGACTGTCGGCCGCAATGCAACCTTAATTCTGAACTGTCCTCCTAACCAGTATGGCGTGCTTCCCGACAATACCGTAAATGAATTGACAAAATTGGGCAGAATGCTGCATGAGCGTTTAGCAGTGCCTGTGTATGGCCTCGACGAGACTACAGCAGCAACCGATTATGCAAAGAGTGCAACAATAGAGGTGAGCGAGACGCGTGATGGTGGAAAATATGGCGTTGCAAACCTTACCGATGGTAATAAAGAGACATATTGGGGTACAAACGACGAAACCCTCACTGCAACTATAACGTTGTCTTGGGATACTCCTCAGGTAATACGTTATCTGGTGTTGCAGGAGCCTGTTTTCCTGGGTCAGCGCATAAAGGACTTCAAGATTGAATACAGCACCGATGGGGGGGCGTGGAAAGAGCTTTGTCCGGCTATGCAGACAACAACAGTCGGCTATAAACGCATTATTCCTTTGAACGGAAAGACAAGCGAAAGCTACGGCAGCGGTTACAATGCAAAGAAACTGCGCATAACAATTTTGGATAGCCGTGCTTGTCCTTTACTCTCTAATCTGAACGTTTTCTAATAAACATCGACACTATAAATAATAAGAACGAAAAGTTATGAAAAAGAATATATTATTTTCAGCAGCGTTGATGTTTTTGGCTCTTACATCGTCAGCGCAGACAACAATAACATTTGACAGCGAGGATTATAAATCCATAAGTGTATATGATAAATGGGAGGAGAGCCCTTTCCGTGACGGAACTCTCACTGGAAATGCAGCAGTAACCGACAACCCCGATGTGGCTGTTGACGAGATACTCGGTGTCGCTCCTAACTCAACCGGCAAGGTTCTTGCTTTGCAGCGTAGCCGTTTCGGCAGTAATACATTCGGTGTCAGGATAGACCTTAAGGAACCTATCCGTGTGACCAAGCAGTTGCAGTACATTCATGTGATGACATACCTCAAGGATAAGCCGGCCGATAGCCGCATGATGGTCATTGGTCTTGGCAAGCGCATTGAGGAGAGCTGGAACTGGCAGACAGGCGAGGAGGAGCAGTTCTGGGCAACCACTAACATGAATATTGTTCCTAAGGAGGGCTGGCAGGATGTTGTGTTCTCTTTTAAGGGATTCTCTTATTCAAAAGAGGAGAATGCCGACAGCGGTATCGATATCTACTCTTTGGTGATTGTCCCCGATGTGCGCTCTCCACATGCCGACAAGGCCGACTGGGTTGCATATTTCGATGAAATTGTTGTTGACAACAATCCCGACAAGCGTTTCTCTACCGACAAGTATGCACTCACGTATGATAAAGATGCTGCAAGAACCCGCAAGGACCGCTCTCTTAACAGTGTAGGCCTTACATCAGCCGGTGTCAGCTATACTTCGGCTGCGAACACAGCAAAGGTCTATACAGACAATACAACCTTGAGCGTATTCTCGGCTAAAGCGGGTACACAGGTACAGCCTACATTCAACTATACCGGTTCATGGATGAGTGCTTATGTATATGTGGATTGGAACAACGACGGTAAATTCGAATATGCTATAAATGACAATGGCACCCCGGCGGCAGACAGCGAAATCGTAAGCTACAACGCATATCAGGTTGGCAACACATGGTACAAGAGTGACGGTACAACAGCCGGCAATGGCAATACTATCGGTGCCGGCGTGCCTGCGTTTACTGTTCCTGCCGGTACAGAACCGGGTCTCTACCGTATGCGCTACAAGGTTGACTGGAACAGCATCGACCCGGCAGGTAGCAGCACTGTCATTTCAGATGGCGGCGGATATATCGACCTGATGCTCGACGTGCACGGCGACGAGGTGACAGTGAGTGCTTCTCAGCTCAATGGCGACATCGTGCTGGCCTCGGACGAGAGTGCATTGCAGGGTTATGTAACCGGCTATGCCCAGCCTTTGGCGGTGAAGGATATTCCAGCACCAGGGTTCATACAGTATGGCTTCGACCTCAAGTATGGTTATAATGTGAATGCGGCAGAGCAACTTGATGAGAACGGTAACCCCAACTGGATTCTTGTAAATGTTCCATATACAGCTATTGCTGCCGACGGTACATATACCATCCCCGGCGAGTATATTCGAGGTAGCCAGGTGAGCATCAAGGGTGACATGCAGCAGGCATACAAATACACTGTAAGCGTTACAGGCATTGAGGACGAGGGTGGTATCGTTTATGCAGGCAAGGAGTACAAGTCGGGAGATGTCGTTGAGGTGACTCAGTTCTTTACTGCAGCCGATGTCGTGGCTATTGAAGTTGCCGATTATGTAGCCAAGATTTCATTGGATACTCAAAACAGCATAATCAAGGTCGAATATGCAAAGATAAAGGAGTATCGTCAGATAAGTTCTCTGAGCGAATTGAGCAATGATGCGGTGTATCACATCAAGGCAAAGAGCGGAGAGGGCTATCTGGCCTGGAACACTACAATATCGGATACATATCTCAGTTTGCGAGGTCTTACTACATCATCTTACAACAATCTGCCATCCAATCAGGCAGTTGTGGACATATACAAGGAGGCTGTAACCCCTTTTGATACGACGGTCGTGTGGCAGATTATCCAAGAAGACGGGAATTACTATCTGTATCAGCCAGCGAAGCAGGAGTATGTTACCCGTGACGGCCGTGACTACAAGTTTACTGCCGAAAAGAGTGCACTGGATAAGATTCGCGACAATGGTGACGGAACCTTCAGCTTTCATGCAGGCGGAAATTATAGTGAAAGCTCTACATATTTTGCCTGTATTGTTACCAATGAGCCTTTGATGGCTGTTCGTAACTGGACATGGGACGACCACGGCTCAATAATGTACATTATCGAAAATCCTAATATAAATCTGGGTGGTACCACAGATATTGAGGATGTTGTTATTGAAAGGGATTATACACCTAAGGGTATTTATAACCTCCACGGTCAGAAACTCGATAGACTTCCCTCTTCGGGGATAGTTATAGTGGATGGACGTAAATATCTTATAAAATAATTGATGCAAGAAGAGGGTGACTTTCAAGAGTTGAAGTCATCCTCTTTTTTATTTTTTTCTGTAACTGAAATAATTCTCTTTCCGGTATTGCCGTTTACTGTTTTTTTTTGTATCTTTGCAGCATAAATGGGAAAGGATATGAAACTAGAGAATGAGATAGCAATATCTGCAACGGACAGTGAAAAGTTGTTCCGTTCACAATATTCTCCTCTTCTCTTCTCATTTGTTAATTTATTTATGTAGTTTTATTGCTGTCGTTTCTTTTGAAACGACTTTTTTTGTATATTAGCAGAAAATATTTTAAAGTTTATGGAACCTCTATTGCACGAATGTGGTGTTGCGATGATTCGCCTGCGCAAGCCTCTTGGCTACTATCAGGAAAAGTATGGTACCTGGGCATACGGTATGAACAAACTGTTCCTGTTGATGAACAAACAGTATAATCGCGGTCAGCAGGGAGCCGGTATATCTTGTGTGAAATTGAATGCATCGCCTGGCGAGGATTATATGTTCCGTGAGAGAGCCGAAGGGGCTGGGGCAATCTCCGAAGTCTTTGAATCGGCAAACAAAGGTATAGCTTCGCATCCAAAGGAGATGAAGAACAATGCCAATTATGCGTATCGGCACTTCGGCTTTGCCGGTGAACTTTATATGGGTCACTTGCGCTATTCGGCAACCGGAAAGACCGGTATGCAGTATGTGCATCCTTTCCTTCGCCGCAACAACTGGCGTGCAAAGAACCTTGCCCTTTGCGGTAATTTCCACATAACGAACGTTGAGGATGTGTTCCACGAACTTGTATCTCATGGTCAGCATCCGCGCGTGCATGCCGATACATACATTATGCTTGAGCTTATGGGACATCGCCTCGACCGTGAGGTTGAACGCATCTTCAAGGATTGCGAAGCCGAAGGGCTCGAAGGCATGGATATAACGAATACCATAGAGGAGCGTGTCGATATGGCAAATGTGTTGCGTACTTCTACGCCTATGCTCGATGGAGGATATGTATTCTGCGGCGTAACGGGCAGCGGCGAAATGTTTGCAATGCGAGACCCTTGGGGCGTGCGCACTGCATACTGGTATGCCAACGATGAGATATTCCTTGTTGCAAGCGAACGTGCGGCATTGCAGACAGCAATGAACCTTAAGAGCGAGGAAGTAATTGAGATGAAGCCGGGTGAGGCACTCATTGTCAACAAACGTGGCGAGTTGCGCAGCGTGCAGATAATAGAACAGAAGGCTTTACTGCCTTGTTCGTTCGAAAGAATATACTTCAGCCGCGGCAACGATGGCGACATATATAAAGAGAGAAAGCTTCTCGGTTCAAATCTCAAGGACAAGATTCTCAAGGCTATAGATTATGACCTCGACAACACGGTCTTCTCGTTTATCCCCAACACGGCAGAAATGGCGTTCTATGGAATGGTTGAGGGTATGGATGAATTCCTGAACGAGTGGAAGGTGAAAGAACTTACATCGGGAAAGGAGTTTACTCCTGAGCAGCTAAAGGCCATCGTCACGAAGAAAGTCCGCCAGGAGAAAGTCGCTAACAAGGACATTAAGATGCGTACCTTCATTTCTACAAGTGACAAGCGCAACGACCTCGCTGCCCACGTCTACGACATTACATACGGCACAATAAAGCCAAAGGTTGATAATCTTGTTGTAATAGATGACAGCATCGTGCGTGGCACAACACTCAAGCAGAGTATTCTCAACATCCTTGACCGTCTTGAGCCGAAGAAGATTATTGTAGTCTCTTCGAGCCCGCAGATACGTTACCCCGACTACTACGGTATCGACATGGAGAAGTTCGACCATTTCGTAGCCTTCAAGGCTGCTCTTGAACTTCTTTATGAGAACGGCAAGCGTTCGCTGATAGATGAGACCTACCGCGCCTGTATCGAGGAACTGAAGAAGCCGGCAAATGAGCAGGTAAACTGCACGCGTGCGATATACCATCCGTTTACAGCCGACGAGATTTCGCGCAAGATAGCCGACCTGTTGAAACCGGTAGACCTCAATGCCGACCTTGAACTTGTGTTCCAGAGCCTTGAAGGTCTTCACTCGGCGTGTCCCAACCACCTGGGCGACTGGTACTTCAGTGGCGTATATCCTACACCCGGTGGCAACCGCCTGGTAAACGAGGCATTCGTATATCACTACGAGAAATACTTGTACAAGTGATAACTTCACAACCCGAACGAAATAACAAACATTATATATATTATGAAAGAGAAACTTAAAAAGGTGTTATTGCTTGGTTCAGGTGCGTTGCGCATTGGCCAGGCTGGTGAGTTTGACTATTCCGGTTCGCAAGCACTAAAGGCACTCCGTGAGGAGGGTATCCAGTCGGTGCTCATAAACCCTAATGTCGCAACCATCCAGACATCGGAAGGTATCGCAGACAAGGTATATTTTCTTCCTGTTGACATTCACAATGTTGAGGAGATTATAAAGAAGGAGCGTCCCGACGGTATTTTGCTTGCATTCGGTGGACAGACTGCCCTCAACTGCGGTACGGAACTCTACCAGAAGGGAATACTTGAAAAGTATGGCGTTAAGGTGCTTGGTACATCAGTAGAGGCTATTATGTATACCGAGGACCGCGACCTTTTTGTTAAGAAACTCGATGAGATACCAATGAAGACACCGGTGAGCCAGGCTGTTGAGAGCATGGAAGATGCACTTGCTGCGGCGCACAAGATAGGTTTCCCGGTTATGGTACGTTCGGCCTACGCGCTTGGCGGTCTTGGCAGCGGTATTTGCAGGGACGAGGAAAGCTTCAGGGAACTTGCCGAAAGCGCGTTCACATTCTCGAACCAGATTCTTGTTGAGGAATCGCTCAAGGGCTGGAAGGAGATTGAGTTCGAGGTTATCCGCGATGCCAACGACCACTGCTTCACTGTTGCAAGTATGGAGAACTTCGACCCTCTCGGCATTCACACCGGTGAGTCAATCGTTGTTGCTCCAACCTGTTCGCTCACTCCCGAGCAGGTGAAGTTCATGCAGGAGATTTCGGTAAAGGCTATCCGTCATCTGGGTATCGTAGGCGAGTGCAATATACAGTATGCTTTCAATGCCGAGACAAATGATTACCGTGTAATCGAGGTCAACGCTCGTCTGAGCCGTTCTTCGGCTCTTGCATCAAAGGCGACAGGCTATCCTCTTGCCTTTGTGGCTGCAAAGATAGCTCTTGGCTACACACTCGACGAGATTGGCGAAATGGGAACTCCCAACAGCGCGTACAAGGCTCCAGACCTCGATTATTTGATATGCAAGATTCCGCGTTGGGATTTGACAAAGTTTGCAGGTGTTTCACGTCAGATTGGCTCAAGCATGAAGTCCGTGGGTGAGATTATGTCCATTGGTCGCAGCTTCGAGGAAGTTATACAGAAGGGCTTGCGTATGATAGGTCAAGGTATGCACGGTTTTGTGGGCAACGAGCACACACACTTCGACAATCTCGATGAAGAACTTGCAAACCCCACCGATATGCGTGTGTTCTCTATTGCTTCGGCACTCGAGGAGGGATACACTGTAGAGCGCATCAGCGAGCTTACAAAGATTGACCCATGGTTCCTCGGCAAACTGAAGAACATTGTAGACTACAAGCACGTTCTCGAGAGCTATAACACGCTCGAGGAGTTGCCCGAGGAGGTTTTGCGCCAGGCAAAGGTGCTTGGATTCTCCGACTTCCAGATTTCACGTTTCGTGCTCAAGGATCAGAAGAATATGGAGGCAGGCAACCTTGCGGTACGTGCACGACGCAAGGAACTTGGTGTTCTCCCGGCCGTAAAGCGCATAAACACCGTTGCTTCGGAGCATCCCGAACTGACAAACTATCTATATATGACATACGGTGCCAAGGGCTACGATGTAAACTACTACAAGAACGACAAGTCGGTAGTTGTGCTTGGTTCGGGAGCCTATCGCATCGGTTCATCGGTAGAGTTCGACTGGTGTTCAGTGAACGCAGTTCAGACAGCGCGCAAGCTCGGCTACAAGTCAATAATGATAAACTACAACCCCGAGACTGTGTCGACCGACTATGATATGTGTGACCGTCTGTATTTCGACGAACTCTCTCTTGAGCGTGTACTCGATGTAATAGACCTTGAGCAGCCGGGTGGTGTAATAGTTTCTGTTGGCGGACAGATACCGAACAACCTTGCGATGAAACTTCACCGCCAGGCAGTGCCCATTCTCGGTACATCGCCTCTCTGCATCGACCGTGCCGAGAACCGTCACAAGTTCTCTGCTATGCTCGACCAGCTTGGCATTGACCAGCCGGCATGGAAGGAACTTACAAGCCTCGACGACATGAAGGAGTTTGTAGACAAAGTTGGCTATCCGGTTCTCGTTCGTCCTTCATATGTGCTCTCTGGTGCAGCTATGAATGTCTGCTACAACGAAGAGGAACTCTATGAATTCCTCAAGATGGCTGCCGATGTCTCCAAGGAGTTCCCTGTTGTGGTTTCACAGTTTATGATGGAGACAAAGGAAATTGAATTCGACGCTGTTGCGCAGAACGGCGAGGTTGTGGAGTATGCAATCTCGGAGCATGTGGAGTTTGCAGGAGTGCACTCGGGCGATGCAACACTGGTGTTCCCTGCACAGAAAATCTACTTCGAGACAGCACGCCGCATAAAGAAAATAAGCCGTCGCATTGCAAAGGAACTCAACATCTCGGGTCCTTTCAACATACAGTTCCTCGCAAAGAACAACGAGGTCAAGGTAATTGAGTGTAACCTGCGTGCATCACGTTCGTTCCCATTCGTTTCAAAGGTTCTCAAGCGTAACTTTATCGAGACTGCGACACGCATAATGCTTGGTGCTCCCTATAGCCAGCCCGACAAGTCGGCGTTTGACATCGATTGGATTGGTGTGAAGGCATCACAGTTCTCATTCAGTCGCTTGCACCAGGCCGACCCTGTACTTGGAGTGGATATGTCATCAACCGGCGAGGTGGGCTGCATTGGCGACGACTTCGACGAGGCACTTCTCAATGCGATGATAGCAGTAGGTTACAGTGTGCCCGAGAAGAATGTGATGCTCTCTTCAGGTGCGGCAAAGTCAAAGGTCGACTTGCTTGAGCCATCGGCGGTGCTGCAGAAGAAAGGTTACAATATTTTTGCTACAATGGGTACTGCCAAGTTCCTCAACGAGCATGGCATCAATGCAACACCTGTAATGTGGCCCGATGAAGACCCGAACGCCGAAAACAACGTAATGCAGATGATAGCCGACCACCGTTTCGACCTTATCATCAACATTCCTAAGAACCACACCAAACGAGAACTTACGAATGGCTATCGCATACGCCGTGCAGCTATCGACCATAACATACCGCTCATTACCAACGCCCGTCTTGCAAGCGCATTCATCAATGCCTTCTGCAATATCGACGTTAACGAACTGCCGGTAAAGAGCTGGGACGAGTACAAGTAATCCCATAAAGGTTTATTTACAATCAAACGGTCTGCGCCATGCGGCGCAGACCGTTTGATTGTAAATGACAGTAGGGCAGAAGGCTTATTTCTTCTTTACCACCTCTCCTTTGTGGTTAATATACACCCATTTATCCCATAGCAGGAATTTCTTCGATTCAGAAATCAATGCCCGGTTTTGCGATATTGTGAAATTCAACCAGTTTTAAAGTTCCTTGGAAACAAAAAAAATAAACAATTGTGAAAATATATTGAACAAAACCCTTTTTCGCCATGTTATATTTATCGGATTGTAACAATAACACAAAAAATGGCAAATTACACAAATCGAATTGCATCCTTGGAGAGCCCCGAACTGCGTAAAGTCCTGCTTATATATGCAAAATCACTCACAGGGAATTATGACGATGCAAACGACCTTGTACAAGATACCTATCTGCGCATGCTTGATAAAACTGCACTCTACACCGAAAAAGGCAAACTCACTTCATGGGCACGCATAATGATGAAACATCACTTCTGCAACGAGATAAAGAAACAGGAGAATAACACCCTGTCTATGACCGGCCGGGAATATATACTCGAGAGCGAAGAACAGACAACAACCGACGAGCCCGAATGTGTTTACTTCAAAAAAGAGATAACACGCCTTGTGGACAGCCTTCCCGCCCGTGATGCACGCCTTCTGCACCTTCGTATGGAAGGCTATAAGTATGAAGAAATAGGCGAGATATTCTCAATGCCACTTGGCACAGTGCGCAGCAGCATCTTCTATGCCAAAAACAAACTTCTGAAGAAACTTTCCGGCTACGACGAATTCAGGTTAGAGTAAGAACTATACTTTGCCGAACATATTAATTCCGAATTACCGAAAATCTGAAAATTCGGACAACAAAAAAGCAGAGTTCATATTTTGAACCCTGCAATCTCTATTTACACAAAATTATGGATAGTCCCATTATATAACTAAGCTTATGGATTTATTGGGCTTATCAAACCTTAAAAATACATTTGTCATCTAAGGGCAGTGTCCACCAATTGCTCCTTTTTTAATATAGGAAAAATATCCTTTTCTTTTGGATAAATCTCTTTCCAAATCACTTGTATGATTTTAGAATTGAGTTGACCTGTTTTATTTGTTATATCGAATAAAACAGATTCTTGAATGCTCTTCCCGAACTGAATTTTAACAAAAAATAAGTGACATTTTTGCGATGCTTGGTAAAAGGTTATTATCTTCGCAGGGTAACTTTTAATTGAAGAACAACTTATGAAACTACTTAGGAATTTGGTTATGGCACTTTCGTTGGTGGCGTTGGTGTCTTGTGGCAATTGTGCTACAAACTGTGATTCAAATGCAGAAGAGAAAGCTAATACTGTGCAGTGTGATAAGAATGACAAGCAGTGCGCTAAAGCTGCTTGCGCCGATAAGAAGTGCGGTGAGGGTCTGTGCGCTAAGGCTGCTTGCGCCGAGAAGAAGTGTGGCGAGGGCCAGTGCGCTAAGGCTGCTTGCGCCGAGAAGAAGTGCGGCGAGGGTCAGTGCGCTAAGGCTGCTTGTGCCGAGAAGAAGTGCGGCGAGGGTCAGTGCGCTAAGGCTGCTTGCGCCGAGAAGAAGTGCGGTGAGGGTCAGTGTGCTAAGGCTGCTTGCGCTGCGGCAGACAAGGTTGCAACAGATATGTAATGCCGCGAAAATAGTGTTTCCGAAGCAATGTTGCTTCCTGAACATTTTCTTGCAAACGATGGCGACTCCAAATAAAATGGTCGCCATCGTTTTATTGTGAGATTGAAAGGGAAGAACGGTTTTGGGAATTTCAAGCAGTTTCTTGGCTTGTTTCATTATCATAGTCCGAAATAGCAGCTTATGTAGCCGTAGTAACCATTCTTCCTGTTGTCTGCTTTGGGAATTATTGTCCTGAAGTTAGGCGCAATTTTCACATATTTCCCTAATTTGAACTCTGCGCCGGCAAGTATGGCAACCTCCTCGGCCTCCTTGCTCAGTTCACTGCCCGACATAAGGCCGTCGGTGCGCGCATAGAGGTTAAGCCATTTGTTGATGGATGCCGAACCGTAGAGCGAGAAGCCGTAACGGTTGTTTCCCTTTGTCCCCTGGAAATTGCGAACGATGTTGTATTCTGTTGCGAGCGAGAACCTCTTATGTCTGTAACCGGCAAACATTGCATAGTTCACAATGTCGCTCATTCCCTTGCTGCTTTCGTTTATGCCTGCATAGAGCCTGATGCTGAATCCTTTTAAAGGAGTGATTGTAGTACCCGCTCCGTACATAAGCCCGTCGCCATTCTGAATCTGTTTGAATCCTTCGCCATTGACTATTATTGCATCGGTCTCAATCCAAGGTGCAATCCTGCACGATATCGAGATTCCCAGGTCGGCACTGCTGCCGAATCCGTACAAGTCCTGATATGTCCTGTACACGTAGCGGTAGCCCCAGAAATTCTCCTGAAAACTGAACAGGGTAGTGCCGATGAGCCCGCCATTGAGTTTCATTCTTCCACACTCCCAACTAACCATTGCGTTCTTGATATAGGCTATGCGCTGATAGTCTCCTACATCGCTCGAACGTCCAATGTCGAGCACACCTTTTACACTCAGGCTACGGCTGAATCTGTATTCATACCCTACATAGCTCCGCTCCAGTTCGAATCCCCGGTCGTCATTCGCTGCACCGAATCCGCTATGGAAGTTCGTGATTATCTGTACTATGGCCTTCCCTTGTGGCTCTTCTTGCTCCTTTTGAGCGTTCCCTGCTGCGCACAGCATAATGGCAAGCAGGCTTGCTGCTGTTCTGTAATTCATCATATGGTGTATTTTTTCTCTGTATGTATCATATAACTTCTGCCGTGCAAAAATGTTCTGGCTGCTATATCCACTCTTCTAAGTTCTCGTTCGCCGGGGTAAACGCCGGGGTAAACTGTCTTTTTTTTCAAAAAAAACCTGTTTTTTGCTGTTTCTTTGTAAAACATTCTTATCTTAGCGAGGTTAAGAAATAAATATTCGGATTCTAACTTCTAATGTAATAATATATAGCTTATGAAAAGATTGGGAATTTTAGTATGCGGCCTGTCGATGTTGACTGCTGTTTCGTGTTGCAATACCTGCAACGAGGGTAGTGGAGAAGAGGCTTGTGCGCAGAATGCGGATTGCTGCAAGAAAGAGTGTCCAGAGCAGAAGTGCTCGGTGGGTAAATGTGCCGAAGAGAAGAGCAATGCAGTTGTCGATAATATAATGTCACGTCGCAGCATAAGGAAGTACAAGAGCCAGCCTGTTGACCGCGAAGTGCTCAAGCAGATTATGCTTTGTGGCATAAATGCTCCCAACGGGCAGAACAAGCAGTCGTGGGAGGTGCGTGTAGTAGACAATCCTGAATTTCAGAACGAAATTAAGTCGGTTATGGCTAAGGCAGGCGGTGAGCGTGCCGCAGGCTGTTTCTACAATGCTCCTGTGTGGGTGTTCATTGCACGCGACAAATCATACGATTTCTCTACAATAGATTGCGGACTGCTGTCGGAAAACATTATGTTGGCGGCAAACTCCATGGGGCTTGGAACGGTGTGTCTGGGTAGTCCGGTACGTTTCATACTCAACAGCCCTGACAGCGAAAAGGTGCTTCAGAAACTTGGTTTCAGTGAGGGATACGAACTTTGCATCTGCATCTCGCTTGGTTACCCCGACGAGGCTCCTGCAGCAAAGCCGCGCGATATTGATAAGGTAAGGTTTATTGATTGATATTATGAAGGTTCTTCTTATAAATGGCAGTCCGCGCAAGGCCGGCAATACTTTCCGTGCATTGAGCGAGGTTGCAAAAACCCTTGAGACGTTAGGCGTTGAGAGTGAGATTGTGCACATTGGACCTGTGGCAGTGCAGGGTTGCATAGCATGCTTCCGTTGCAAGGGCCTGGGACGTTGCGTGTTCAACGACACGCTTTATGTGACAGTGCGCGAGAAAATTGAGAATGCCGATGGCCTTGTCATTGGCTCGCCGGTATATTATGCGGGCCCTAACGGTTCGCTCTGTGCATTGCTCGACAGGCTTTTCTTTTCGAGCAAGCCTTACTTGCAATATAAGCCGGCAGCAGCTGTTGCAGTGTGCCGCAGGGGTGGTGCAAGCGCGACATTTGACCGCCTTAACAAGTACTTTACAATAAATAATATGCCTGTTGTCCCGTCGCAATATTGGAACAGCGTTCACGGCCTTATGCCCGGTGATGCAGAGCAGGATGCTGAGGGGTTGCAGACTATGCGCACGCTTGCATGCAATATGGTGTGGATGCTCAAGGCACTGAATGCCGAGGGTGTTGAACGGCCTGAGCGTGAGGAGCCGCTGTCGACAAGTTTTGTAAGATAATTAACAATTTGAGGACGCTTAAGCGTCCTCAAATTGTTAATGTATTGCATCAGTTAATTTCCAGCTCGTCGACAAAAATGAATGCCGGGTGTCCGGTTGCGGGATGCCATGCCGGCATATCGCGATCCGAGAGTGCCTTAATCTTTACATAGCGTGCCTTTACGGGTGTGAACTCTACCATGTGGCTGTATATCCTGTTCTCGTCCTCGGCTGTGAGGTCGGGGTAGCTCTTGTCGAATACGGTTGTGAAGTTCTCTCCGTCGGCAGACACTGAGACGGTGATACCGAGCACGTCGAAAACCCAGTCACCTTTGTCAACGCTCGTGTTGAACGAAACGGTACGTATTTCCTCTTCCTGCTTGAGGTCGATTACAGCCTCGAGGTCGGTGAGACAGAAACCCAGCCAGCGTCCTGTACGGTAGTTGGGGGTGCCTTTAAGGCCGTCTACAAGTGTAATAGGGCCTTCGAAAGTATAGTTCTTGTGGATGTCCTGCAACAGTTTTATGGGCTTTGCTGTAGCCTTGCTGAACGATATTTCCTCGCTGAACATACGTGTCTCGCCTCTTTCTCCAATGCCCTTTGCCTTGATGGTGCAGCTCTCCTTAATTTCAATAGGTGAGGAGTAGAGGGTTGACTTTTCTGTTGGCTCGCTTCCGTCGAGGGTGTAGTATATTGGCAGGTTGTCAAGTGTCTTGAATTCAATTACAATAGCTCCCTTTTCGGTGTCGGTAGTGAATTTCTCCTCTATGTCAAGGATGTGCTTTGCGTAGTTGTAGCCGTATTTCTCGTATATGTCAATGAGTGGAAGAAGACGTTGCTTGAACTCTTCAAAATTCTTGTTTTCGGGTTTACACCACTGTACTTCACATAACGCAGCCATACGCGGAAGTTCCATATACTCTACGTGGCTGAATGTGGGGATGTACTCGCTCCACAGGTTGGCCTATACACCAATGATATGCTTCTGTACATCAACGCTGAGCGTGTCGTTTATCGGCTCGAATGAATACACCTTCTCTACTGGTACGTAACCGCCGATAGCCAACGGTTCGTCATCGGTATATTTGGTCTGGTAGTAGTCGAAGTACATGAATGTTGTTGGTGACATTATGCAGTTGTGTCCCTGCTTTGCAGCTTCAATTCCGCCCTCTACGCCACGCCATGAGTGCACTGTGGCATTAGGGGCAAGCCCTCCTTCGAGAATCTCGTCCCAGCCGATTATCTGACGACCCTTGCTGTTGAGGAACTTCTCGGCATGGTTGATTACAAAGCTCTGCAGGTACATTTCGGCACTGTGCTTCTCATCGCCTTTTATACCCAGAGCCTTTATGCGTGCCTGACACTTGGGGCATTTCTCCCACTGCGTCTTGGGGCACTCGTCGCCGCCGATGTGGATGTACTCCGATGGGAATACTTCGATGACTTCGGCCAGCACATCCTCAATGAACGAAAGGGTAGCATCGTTGCCGGCGCACAGCACGTTGTCCGAAACGCCCCACATCTTCCACACCTCATACGGGCCCCCTGTACAGCCGTACTCAGGGTATGCTGCCAGTGCTGCCTGCATGTGTCCGGGAAGGTCTATTTCCGGTATCACGGTAATGTGACGCTCTGCAGCATAGGCAACAATCTCACGGCATTCTTCCTGTGTGTAGAAAAATGGGCCGTAGTGCTTGCCGTCATATTCGCCGCTGTTGCGTCCTATTACAGTCTCGTCACGTTCGGCTGCAACGGTAGTGAGCTTTGGGTATTTCTTTATCTCAATGCGCCATCCCTGGTCGTCGGTGATGTGCCAGTGGAAACGGTTGAGGTTGTGAAGCGCGAGGATGTCGATAAAGCGTTTGATTGAATCGGGGGTGAAGTAGTGGCGTGATACATCGAGGTGTGCTCCACGGTATGAGAAACGGGGGCTGTCGTTTATCGTTACGGCCGGGAGAAGCACCTTGTCTGCGCCTACAGGAATTGACTTGCGCAGTGTCTGTATTCCATAGAATACACCCGCAGACGATGCACCTGTGATGTTGACGCCGTTGTTGTCTACAATCAGTTTGTAGGCCTCGCTGTTATCGCCGGTCATGGCTACTGCAATGGTGATGGCATTCTCTTTTTCGCTGTCGGTAACCTCAAGCTCAAGCCCTGTCAGGTCCTTGATGTATCCCGAAAGATGCTCGGCATTGCGTTTCATTGTTTCATCGCCTTTATAGACGATGCTTGTCTCTTCACTGAGGACAAAGCCTTCGCCCTCTCCTTCGACTATTTCCTGGGGAAGAGGGATTACGTTGTAGTTGCCAGTGACTGTCTGCTCCTTGCATGAGAAAAGTGCAACGCTCAGCAATACGGCTCCTAAAAATCTTTTTTTCATAATTATGGTAAGTTTTGTATGTGTTGTCCGAAGCTGTTTCATTTATCTCCTTGCTTCTTATTTTACTATCACATCAAGCAGCTCTACATCGAAGCAGAGTGCCTCGTTAGAGCCTATGTCGTTGCCTGCGCCACGTTCGCCGTAGGCAAGCCCGGCCGGAATCCATAATATAATGCGGCCGCCCTTGCCAATGAGCTTCATGCCCTCGGTCCACCCCTTGATTACACGGTTGAGAGGGAATTCTATTGGGTTGTCCTTGCCTGCCAGGTCGGGCTGGCGCATCTTAATCATATCCTGCCGTTCCTTTGGCATATCGCTCCAACGGTTGCTGTCGAATACCTTTCCGTCCCTTGTACGTCCGGTGTAGATGACCTTCACGACATCTTCGTCCTTGTTGGCCTTTACGTTCATATCGCCCGGGTTCTCTACCTTGTACAGTATGCCCGATGCGGTACTTTTCACGCTTTTATCCTTTGCAATCCTCTCAAGCCATTTTCCCGATTCCTGCCTGTTCTTCTCAGGAATGACTACTGTGTAATAGTTCTTCATATAGTTGTCGGCCTGTTCCAGTGTGAGCATCTCCTCGCCGGCCTTTACATCCTTTATGCCCTTCATAAACGATTTCTTGTCGACGGGGAATGGTGCTTTCCTTATTGAGAATGCAAAGTCTGCTCCTACGAGCGACGAGAGAATCTTCTTCTCCTTAGGGTTGGCAAATATCTCTGTTTTTCCTGTACTGTCGTTCATTGCCGCCATTACACGTTCCCTGAGTTCTTGGTTGAAGTATTGGGGTGCCACTTCGTTGATGTTGTCGGAGGTGACGGTGATGCCTTCGACCTTCAGTGGCTTGTCGCTGTCAAAGAGCTTGTCGAGCGTAGAGACAATGACGTCGTAGTCGAGTTTCATCTGAGGGATAATCTGCTCATTGATGGTGTGCCCAATCTGCTGGCCTGTTATGTACGAGATTGTGTCGGTTTTTGCCTCTGCCGCAGCTGCATTGCCTGTCGCAAGGAGTGTGCAGCACAGGAGCAATACTCCAGGAATAAGTCTTTTCATAATTCTTTCTGTTTTGGTTAAAGTACAAAAATAGGATAATTTTACTGAAATAGAAAACATTTTGCTATCTTCGCGACGATTAACTGAAAATCTAATGACTATGAAAAGAGACAGACATATATTCCAGCTTATAGAGACAGAGTATCGCCGCCAGTTGAAGGGTATTGAACTGATTGCATCGGAAAACTTTGTGAGCAATGAGGTGATGCAGGCTATGGGCTCTGTGCTGACAAACAAGTATGCCGAGGGTTACCCAGGCAAACGCTACTATGGAGGCTGTGAGGTTGTTGACGTTGTAGAAGAGATTGCACGCGAGAGACTGAAGGAACTCTATGATGCCGAATGGGTGAATGTGCAGCCCCATTCAGGAGCGCAGGCCAATGCTGCTGTGTTCCTGGCTGTGCTGAACCCCGGCGACAAGTTCATGGGGCTTAACCTTGCTCATGGAGGTCACCTGTCGCACGGTTCGGCTGTCAACACGTCGGGCTTGATATATACTCCCTGCGAGTATAACCTCAACCCTGAGACCGGCCGCGTCGATTATGACCAGATGGAGGAGGTTGCATTGCGCGAGAAGCCCAGGATGATTATAGGTGGCGGTTCGGCCTATTCGCGCGAATGGGACTACAGGCGCATGCGTGAGATTGCCGACAAAGTAGGCGCGATACTCATGGTTGACATGGCGCATCCTGCGGGTCTCATTGCTGCAGGCCTGCTCGATAATCCTGTGAAATATGCCCACATCGTCACCTCTACAACCCATAAGACTTTGCGCGGTCCTCGTGGCGGTGTAATCATTCTCGGCAAGGATTTTCCCAACCCATGGGGCAAGACAACCCCGAAGGGTGAGGTAAAGATGATGTCGCAGTTGCTCGATTCGGCGGTGTTCCCCGGTATCCAAGGCGGTCCGCTCGAGCATGTTATAGCAGCCAAGGCTGTTGCTTTCGGCGAGGCTTTGCAGCCGGAATTCAAGGAGTATCAGGCACAGGTCAAGCTTAATGCTGCCACTCTTGCCAGTGAACTTATGGAGCGTGGCTTTGGCATTGTTTCGGGTGGAACCGACAATCATTCGATGCTTGTTGACCTACGCAGCAAATACCCTGACCTCACAGGCAAGGTTGCCGAGAAGGCACTTGTTATGGCCGACATAACAGCAAACAAGAATATGGTACCGTTCGACAGCCGCAGTGCATTCCAGACATCGGGCATACGATTGGGCACACCTGCCATTACAACGCGTGGCGTGAAAGAGGATATGATGCCTTTCATTGCCGAAATGATAGAGACGGTACTCAATGCTCCCGAGGACGAGAAGGTGATAACTGCGGTTCGAAGTAAGGTGAACGAGACTATGGCGGAGTTCCCGCTGTTTGCCTATTGATTTTGCAGTAGAAACAGGCCGGCTAAAAATGCTCATTTACGCTTAGCAAACTGTGCTATTTATAGGCTTGCGAAGCCTATAAATAGCACAGTTTATTCAATCTGTAACCTTAAAAGTCTCCCTTTCTAGAATATCATTCCTACCGAGAAACTGAGTATGTTATCCTTGCGTTTGGCTTTGAACCGCTTCTTTATCTTCGGTGCTTCGATATGTTCCGTGACATTGGTCAGTCCCAAATCATATACGAAGTCGAAGAAGACATTGTGAATCCTGACACCTAACCCGAACTCCCAGTAGTATGTCCTTTCTTTTATTGCTTCTTCAAGGTCGTCGTACCTGAAGTGCTTGAACTCCTGCTTAGTGTGTGGGGTAAAGATAAATTTGGTTCGCGGGCCGGTGAAGATGCTCATTCCATACTTGCCTTGCTGCACAAAGTTATAGCCAAGGAGTATTGGCACTTGAAGGCAATATGTCGTAAGTTCGTACTCCACGTTACCGTTCTGTGTGTTTCCGGTCTCCATAGGGGCAAGGTCCTTGAAATTGAAGTTGTGATGTGATATTCCGAATGTGCCTTCGGTCTGAAGATAGAATCTCCCCTTGCTTATTCTAAAGAATGGCGACAAGGTGTAGCCAATCCTGTTGCTTTGTATGTTATTGCTGTCGAACGTGTAGCCTTCTATCGCAAATTCCGGGTCGTTGTACGTGACGGCCTGGAACCCGACCTTCAATCCTGCATTGAATCTCAGTTTCTTGCCGCTCTCCTGTGCAACGAGTATGCAAGGAAACAGCAGCAATATACATAGGACGAGATTGCGCATACTATTTGTTTTTCTTTACACTCCAGCCGAATTTGCCTATGAAATCGCCCAAATGAAAGTATTTGCCGTGAGTGTAGACAAGCGGGTCGGCCGCAGCAAGGTTCCACTCTCCGGTCTCCGGGTTCAGATAACGGTCGTCTGCCTGTACGTTCACAACCTCGGCAAGGAACATGTCGTGTGAGCCGAGCGGAATAATCTGCTTCACTCTGCACTCAATGCTTAGCGGCGACTCCATTATTATGGGTGCCTTGACGGCCTTCGATGGGCCGTATGTAAGCCCGGTTTCCTTTGCCTTGTCGTAATCTTTTCCCGAACGTACTCCGCACCAGTCGGTAGCGCGTGCCATTGAGGCTGTCGTCAGGTTTATGACGAACTCGCCGCTCTCCTTGATTATGGGGTAGGAGTGCCTTTCGGGGCGCACGGAGATATAACACATTGCCGGATTGGTGCAGGTGGTGCCCACCCAGGATACTGTAAGCATATTATAGTTGTCGGGCGAGTTACCGCAGGTTATAAGCACTGCCGGCAGCGGGTATATCATAGTACCCGGTTTCCAGTCGATTTTCATCTGTCGTTATAACAATTTGGCATTGTTTATGTTTACCTCCCTTTCGCAATAGCGGCATTTTACGGTATGCTCCTCGTGGTTCGACACATAGAAATGTGTTGCCATGGGTTCGTTGTTGGTTATGCAGTTGGGGTTGTTGCACTTTATGAGGTTGTGCAGTTCGTCGGGCATCTTTACCTCGCGCTTCTCAACTACCTTATAATCGCGTATGGTATTAAGGACTACGTTGGGGGCAACTACGGAAATCTTGTTCACCTCGTCGTCGCTGAAGAATCTGTCCGAAATCTTTATAAGGCCTTTCTTGCCGAGTTTCTTGCTGTCGAGGTTATAGCCGATTGTTACATTGTTGCTCATTACCGGGATGTTCAGCAGGTTCACCACTGCAAAGAGTTTGTCGGCCGGTATATGGTCTATCACTGTGCCGTTGCAGAGTGCCGATACCTGCATGGCGTGTTTGTTGCTTTCGTTCATGGTTCCTGTCTTTAGATGTTAATGTCAAGCACGTCGCAGATGAGTGCCTCGCGTACATAGAGCCCGTTCTGTGCCTGCTGGAAATAGTATGCCTTGGGATTCTCGTCTACATCCTGTGCAATCTCGGTTACTCGCGGCAGCGGATGCAGTATTCGGAGATTCTCTTTTGTCGCAGCAAGCATCGGGTTTGTCAGGCGGTAGCAGTTCTTTACCTTCTCATACTCCATGAGGTCGCTGAAACGCTCGCGCTGTACGCGTGTCATATATATGATGTCGGCATTGGCTATTACATCCTCGTTGAATTCGGTTGTCTCGGTGAACGGTATGTTGTTCTCGCGGCAGAATACCCGATACTCCTCGGGCATATGAAGTTCTTCGGGGGCTATAAAGTGGAACGTGGGGTTGAAATGGCGCATTGCGTGCAGCAATGAATGCACGGTGCGGCCATACTTGAGGTCGCCCACAAGGTGTATGTTCAGTCCCTCGAGAGTGCCTTGTGTCTTTTTGATGGAGTATAGGTCGAGCATAGTCTGCGACGGATGCTGGTTGGCTCCGTCACCGGCATTTATTACCGGCACAGGCGACACCTCGCTTGCATAGCGTGCAGCCCCTTCGAGACGGTGACGCATTACAATGACATCGGCATAGCTCGACACCATCATGATAGTGTCCTTGAGTGTCTCGCCTTTGCTTGCCGAACTTGTAGCGGCATCACTGAAACCTATGACACGCGCGCCTAAACGGTTGGCAGCGGTCTCGAAACTGAGGCGGGTGCGTGTAGATGGCTCAAAAAAGAGTGAACCTACAACCCTGCCGTCAAGAATCTTGCTATTGGGGTTCTCTTCGAATTTCTCGGCAGTCTCCAGCAGCGAGAGAATCTTCTCGCGTGAGAGGTCGTTGATTGAAACAAAGCTCTTGCTTTTCATCTGTGTGCAGTTTACAAAATTATTTCCTGTAAAGATAGATGAAAATACTCGGTTTGACAAAATCTTCGGACGATAAAAATTATAAGAAGTTGTTTAAATGAAAAGCTTGTTCTAATTTGAAATATTTATGCTATCTTTGTAACCTATGAATAGTGTCCATCTGGTGTGGGACTGAATTGAAGCTGAACATTTATAGACACGGCATTTGTATGGCAAAGAAAATAATGATAGGACTTTGGGCGTTTCTGGGTGCAGTATTGCTGCTTGGCTTTGCATTTCTCATAACGCTTGTCATCGATGATAAAATTCCCGATGTTGATGATTTGGAGAATATTGACTACAAGTTCGCATCACAGGTAATATCGGCCGACGGGAAGGAACTCGGTACCTGGTCGCTCCGTCAGGAGAACAGGGTATATGTGGAATATGATTCAATATCGCATCATATGATTGATGCCCTTATTGCTACCGAGGATATCCGTTTCTACGAACACTCCGGCATTGACATAAAGTCATCGTTCCGCGCGCTCATAAAGACAGGCTTGCTCGGTCAGAAGAATTCCGGTGGAGGAAGTACAATCACACAGCAGCTGGCAAAGCTCATCTTTACCGAAAGGGCATCCACGAATGCTTTCAGCCGTGTGCTCGAGAAGGCTGCGGAGCATATCATTGCCGTGCGCATCGAACGACAGTATACAAAGAAGGAGATACTTACACTGTACCTGAACAAATATGATTTTGGCAACAATGCTGTCGGCATAAAGAGTGCCGCCCACATCTATTTCGGCAAGCAGCCAAGCCAGTTGAATGTAGAAGAAGCAGCCATGCTGGTGGGTATGTGCAAGAACTCGTCGCTCTACAATCCGCGTCGTCGCCCCGAAAAGACAAAGGAACGCCGCAACGTCGTTCTTGGACAGATGTGCAAGGCCGGACATCTTACCGAGGCCGAGAAGGATTCTCTTTCGGCTATGCCCATTAAGCTTGACTATCACACAGCAGACCACAAGGGAGGTATCGCTACATATTTCCGCGAGTACCTTCGCCTGTACATGACAGCGAAGAAACCCGACAAGGCCAACTACCGCGGCTGGCAGATGCAGCAGTTCTACGACGATTCGCTGAACTGGGAGAACGACCCTCTCTATGGCTGGTGCAACAAGAACCAGAAACCCAATGGCGAGAACTATAATGTCTACACCGATGGCCTTAAAATCTACACAACCATTGATTCCCGAATGCAGCAGTATCTCGAAGAGGCCGTGAAGGAGCATATGGTAGACTATTTGCAGCCGGCGTTCTACAAAGCAAAGAAGGGGCAGAAGACTGCTCCCTATACCACCAAGCTGACACAGGACGAGGTGAAGAAGATTCTCGAACGCAATATGAAGCAGAGCGAACGCTACCGCATAAGGAAAAGGCAAGGCTTCAGCGACGAAGAGATAAGGAAGGATTTCAATACTCCTTGCGAAATGGAGGTGTTTACATATGGTGGTGTGAAGGATACCCTTATGACACCGATGGACTCTATCAGACACTACAAGTATTTCCTTCGCACAGGCGTAATGTCTATGGACCCCATTACAGGTGAGGTGAAGGCCTATGTGGGCGGAACAAACTATTACTATTTCAAGTATGACATGGCCGGTGTCGGCCGCCGTCAAGTAGGTTCAACAGTGAAGCCCTATCTCTATTCATTGGCAATGGAGAATGGCTTTACCCCTTGTGACGAGGTGAAGAACGTAGAACAGACGCTTATCGATGACCTTGGCCGTCTGTGGAGCCCCAAGAACTCGTCCAACAAGAGATATGGCGAGATGGTCTCTCTGCGTTGGGGACTTACAACATCGAACAACTGGATATCGGCCTACCTTATGAACCAAATGAGCCCTTATTCGCTGAAGAAACTGCTTCACCAGTATGGCCTGACAAGCAAGGATATTGCAGCGACACCATCGCTGTGCCTTGGCACCTGCGATGCTTCGGTGATGGAGATGGTCAGCGCGTATACGGCATTTGTGGGCAAGGGAATACGCACGGCTCCGCTGTTCGTGACACGCATTGAAGACAACGCCGGCAATGTGATTGCAACATTCACGGCCAACAAGAACGAGGTCATCAGCGAAGAGAGCTCGTATAAGATGATTGACATGATGCGCGGTGTAATCAATGAGGGAACCGGTACGCGAATAAGACGCATCTATGGTATCACAGCCGACCTCTGCGGAAAGACCGGTACTACACAGAGGAATGCCGACGGATGGTTCATGGGCTTCACTCCGTCGCTTGTCACAGGCTGTTGGGTTGGCGGTGAGGACCGCGACATCCACTTCGACAGAATGGCCGAGGGACAAGGTGCCTCTATGGCATTGCCGATATGGGGCCTTTATATGAAGAAGGTCTATGCCGACAAGAGCTTGCCCTATTCGCAGGACGAAGTGTTCGACATTCCCGAGGATTTTGACCCTTGCCGCAGCAAACTGTTTGTCACCGAGGAGGAGAGCGATTCGGTGAGCAACACCCTGGTTCCAGTCGTTGAAGAGGAGAATGGCGGCGGGTTCGACAATATTTTCGATTGATTAACAAGGATACAAAACAGAATATAACAGATGAAATTTGTAGGAATTATTCCGGCACGCTATGCCTCTACACGTTTCCCCGGCAAGCCATTGGCCATGCTTGGTGGAAAACCGGTGATTCAGCGTGTGTATGAGCAGGTTAAAGAGTGCTTTGACGAACTCTATGTTGCTACGGATGATGACAGGATAAAAGAAGCCGTGCTTGCATTCGGCGGCAATGTTGTTATGACTTCCGAGGATTGCAGGAACGGAACAGAAAGATGCCTTGACGCATATAAACGCCTGGGGCTTGATTGCGATGTTGTCGTGAACATACAAGGCGATGAGCCGTTCATACAAAAGAAACAGGTTGCCGCGCTCATGGAGTGCTTCGATAATGCTGCAACTGACATTGCCACATTGGTTAAGCCTTTTGAACCCGCCGACGGGCTCGAACGCCTTGAGTGTCCCAATTCGCCAAAAGTGGTATTGAATGAGGAGGGATTCGCTGTTTACTTCAGCCGTTCCGTCATTCCTTATCTTCGCGGTGTCGAGAAGGAAAAATGGCTGGAGAATCATACATTCTACAAGCATCTTGGAATATACGCCTACCGCGCTCCGCTTCTGGAGACACTGACGACACTCCCTCAGTCGCCAATGGAGAAGGCCGAATCGCTGGAACAGCTCCGTTGGCTTGAAAACGGGTACAGGATAAAGGTTGGTGTTACGGAAATCGAAACAATTGGAATAGATACTCCCGAGGACCTTGAACGGGCAAAGGAATTTGCCGCTTCTATCGGATTTGCCTGGAACGACTGATGCAGAATCCTCCGCAAATAAAGGAAATGAGGCTCGATGCGCTTGCATTGCCTGCTACAAGGGTTATGCCCAACGGCGTGCCATTATATCTTGTTCCCGGTGGCGGAAAGGGTACCGTAAGGTTCGACATCCTTTTCTCCGGCGGTTATGGAGTGCAGGAAAAGCCTTTGCAGGCAATGTTCGTGAACCGGATGCTACGGGAGGGATGCAAGGGATTATCGGCAAACGAAATATCCCGGCGTCTCGATTACTACGGTGCCGGTATCGATATGTATTCTTCCCAAGGATGCAACCATTTGACACTCTACACGCTTTCGAAGCATTTTCTGCCATTGCTCGAGTTGCTTGCATTAATGGTGAAGGAACCTCTTTTTCCCACCGAGAACCTTGAGACTGTAAAGCAGACCAACAAGTCCTTCTTTATGATAAACTCCCATAAGGTCGATGTCGTGGCACAGCGTCATTTCGAGAATATGCTATGGGGTGATGGGCATCCGCTTGGCAAGGTCGTTGTTCCCGAGGACTACGATGCTATAACCCGCGATGATTTGCTGAACTATTATAATAAGGTGTATAACAGTGCCAACTGCGCAATATTTGCTGCCGGAAGTCTCGATGACGGAATGTTGCGCGAGGTGGAACGTTGCTTCGGCCGGGAAGAGTGGGGGTGCGGTTCGGCTGTAGGCTGTGTCAAGGTGCTTCCTCCGCAGAGCATATATGGCCGAAAGAATATCGAGGTGCAGGATGCTATGCAATGTTCTGTGAAGATTGGCTTTATGGCAATGGATGCTTCGCACCCCGATTTCTTCAAGTTCCGTTTCCTGACAGTGCTGCTTGGCGGCTATTTCGGCAGCCGACTGATGAGCAATATACGCGAGGAGAACGGTTACACATATCATATTGATGCCGAAATGGATGCCTATTGCCGTCGTAATGCGTTTATGATAAGTTCGGACACTGCCAACGAATATGTCGAACTGTTGTTGAAGGAGGTGCATCGCGAGATTGCCCGTCTTGTAAATGAACCGATACCATCGGAGGAGGTTGAGCTTGTGCGCAATTACATAATGGGCGAGCTCTGCCGCGAGTATGAAGGTCTTTCGGCAAAGTCTGAAGTTTTCATAAATGCCTGGCTTTCGGGCGAACCGTTCGCTGCCGTAAACAGGTATCTCGAGACTGTTGCATCGGTTACGGCCGATGAACTTCAGGCTGTTGCACGCAAGTATCTTGCCCGTGAAAATATGATTGTTACGGTTGCAGGTGCGGTTCCTAACTCATTTATTCCATAAAAAAACGGCTCAATCTTGCTGTTTCTCAACTTTGTTATTATATTTGCGTAAACCCTTACGGCAACCTGCAAATGCCGTGTTTATATAAATTGCAATAATGGCTAAACATAAATACCTGATATCTCTGCTAAGTTTCTCTTTTGCCTTGGGGGCAGGGGCACAGACACTCTTTTTCACTCCCGAGGAAGGCATGGAACCCTTTGCCGGTTTTGCCGACAGGCAGACAAACGTGGCCGACACCGTGCTTACATCGTTTGCCGATGCTGTTGAGGATGGTTTCAAGCCGCTGACGAATCTCGTGAGCAATAAGACCGGCAAAGCCGGTGCTGCTGTCAAGTCGTTTGCCAATGCTGTCGAGGATGGTTTAAAACCGCTGACAGAGCTGGTGGCTGAGCAGAACGGTGATGATAGCAAGATTGTCACATCCACGCTAAAGGATGGAACCCTCTACGTTGGGGAAATGAAGAGGAAAAAGCCGCATGGCAGAGGCAAGGCCACATATGTGAATGGCGATGTCTACGAAGGCGAGTTCGTGAAAGGGCTGCGGCACGGCAAAGGCATATACCGCTTCAAGGACGGAGAATTGTATGAAGGTGATTTCAAGGACGACCGCCAGCATGGTGAGGGTACATTCCATTTTGGCGACGGCAAGAAGTACAGCGGTCATTGGGAGAATGATTTTCAACAAGGATATGGCCGCATGGATTATCCGAATGGCGATTTCTATGTAGGCAATTGGCACGAAGACCAGCGCAGCGGCACCGGCAGCTATTTTTTTGCTTCGGGTGCTTCTTATGCCGGCGAGTGGAAGAATGACAGGTACAATGGCATGGGCACCTTCATATGGAACGACAATAGTCGCTATGTAGGTGAATGGAAGAACGGCCGCAGAAACGGTCAGGGTACTTATATGTCGGCCGACAGTGCTGTCTATAAAGGTTCATGGGCTTTGAACGAGTTCGATGGACAAGGTCGCTATGCTTTTGCCAATGGCGATGTCTATGAAGGCAGTTTCAAAGAGGGTCGCCGCGAAGGGACCGGAAAGTATATCTATGCCGACGGCTCTTGCTATGAGGGCTCTTTTCTGGACAATGGCCGTAGCGGTAAAGGCATAATGAGGTTTGCCAATGGTGCAGTGTACGATGGCGAGTGGTTGAACGATTTGCGTTGTGGCAAAGGAAAATATACCTGGGCCAATGGCGATGTTTACGAAGGCGAATGGGCAGACGATACGATGCACGGAAACGGTGTGCTGCGTCTGGCCAATGGCGTGAAGTACCGTGGCAACTTTGCCAATGGTGAAGAGCACGGCACAGGAGTTGCTGTAGACAAGGACGGCATGCGCTACGAAGGAACATTCGTCGAAGGCCAGCGCAACGGTAAATTCATTGTCAAGAACCCCGCAGGAGAAATTGTAAGGGAGTGTGTGTATAATTTAGGAAGTCTGAAACAATAAAAGATATAGTCATGATACTCGATTCTTTGAAAAACATCAGGGATTACTCTGCAATTAATCCGAATTTTGCAGCAGCGATAGATTTCATATTGAACAGTGATTTGAAAAGTCTGCCACTTGGCCGCAATGAAATTTGCGGAGACCTGGTATATGCCAATGTCATGGAGGTGAAGCCAAAGTCAAAGGAGGAGGCAAGAATTGAGATACACCGCAAGTATATCGATATTCAGATACCTGTTACGGCCGACGAGATAATGGGGTATACCCCTTTGTGCGAGCTGCCCGAAATTGATTTCGATGAGACATGCGATGCAGCCCTTTACCCCGATTCTCTCTCTGCACGAGACTATTTCAATGTAAAGAATGACCAGTTTGTTATCTTCTTTCCGCAGGACGGGCACGCTCCTGCGATAACCGATACACCGATGAAGAAGATTGTGGTGAAGGTAGCAACAGAATAGGAACATAACTAACCATAATATTTTAGAACAATGCTGAAACTTGTAGAACGCGACAGCTATTTAGCTC
>CAZAIM010000009.1:0-29847 GCA_964485215.1 uncultured Bacteroidaceae bacterium
CCTTGAGAAGATACAGAAATTTCTGCTCGACTTCGGCAAGAGCATCAATGTGGAGACCTGGCAGGACGAGGCCGGAAACATAATTATGCGCAAGCCTGCTACGCCCGGGCTCGAAGGCCGTAAAGGCATAATTCTTCAGGCACACATGGATATGGTTCCACAGAAGACACCAGACAGTAAGCACGACTTTGTGAACGACCCCATAACCACAGTGGTAAAAGGTGACTGGCTTTATGCCGACAACACAACTCTTGGTGCCGACAATGGCTTGGGTGTTGCTGCAATAATGGCTATAATGGAAGACGCATCCTTGCAGCACGGTCCACTGGAGGCTCTTATTACTGCTGACGAGGAAACCGGTATGTATGGTGCCTTCGGCCTGAAGGGTGGTGAACTCGAAGGTGAACTCTTGCTGAATCTCGACTCTGAAGAGGAGGGCGTAATGTACATTGGCTGTGCCGGTGGTCTTGACATTTCGGCTTCGATGGAATTTATGGATGAGGAGTGTGGCGACGAGGTTGCAGTGAAAGTGCAGCTTAAAGGGTTGCGCGGCGGCCATTCCGGTCTTGAAATCAATGCAGGCCGCGGAAATGCCAACAAGCTTATGGCTCGTTTTGTGCGTGAGGCAATGGACGAGTGCGGTGTGGTACTTGCATCATGGAACGGTGGCAATATGCGCAATGCCATTCCTGCAAGTTGCGAGGTGGTGCTGACTCTCCCGGAAGAGGGCGTAGAGGAATTGAAGGCTATTGCTGCCAGGAATGAGGCTCTTTACAATAGTGAATATGCTACAATTGAAGAGGGTATCACTCTCACTGTAACAGAAACTGAACTGCCCGAGAATGTGGTTCCCGAAGAGATACAGGAGAATCTTGTAGATGTAATTCTCGCTTGTCACGATGGTGTCCTGCGTTTCATTCCTACAATCCCCGATACGGTTGAGACATCGAGCAACCTCTCTATCGTGAAGATAGGTGAGGGCAAGGCCGAAATCAATATTCTTGCCCGCAGTTCTTGCGATACAATGAAGGAGTTCCTGGCTCTTCAGCTTTCAAGTTGCTTTGCGATGGCCGGAATGAAGGTTGAACTCAGCGGCGGTTACAGTGGCTGGCAGCCCAATGTGAACTCACCGTTGCTGGCTGCATTGAAGAAGGCGTATACCGAAATGTTCGGTACACAGCCCGATGTGTGTGTGATTCATGCAGGTCTCGAGTGTGGTATAATATCTACGAATTATCCGAAAATGGATATGGTTTCATTCGGCCCAACCTTGATGTCACCTCACTCTCCCACAGAGCGTGTCGAGATTCCTACGGTAGAGAAATTCTATTCGCTTGTAAAGGCACTTGTGGTTAACGGGGTGCTTTAAGAAACTGTTTATCTATAATATAATGTATAATGAATTCCCGTTGCTGAGAGGCGACGGGAATTTGTTTTGCAGGTATTGCTTTAAAATGCCAAAACAGCGGTTACACTGTAAAAAAACATTAAATTTGCTGCAGTGAATAAAAAAAAGCAGTAAAATCGTTGTTTTTGTTGAAAAAATGATAAATTTGCAATGTCGCGAGAGATTAAGAAACAGCTTCTGAATCAATAAAAAAGTTTTAATTAAAAATCTGTAGTTTATGAAAAAGCATTTCAAGATTTCGGCTCTGTTGCTTTCTGCAACAATAATCCTTTCTTCTTGTATCGGCTCTTTCCGTTTGACAAACAATATTAAGGATTGGAACGAGAGCGTAAGCAACAAATGGGTGAACGAAGTTATTTTTATTGCATTGCATATTGTTCCTGTATATGAGATAGCAATGTTCGTTGACGGTGTTGTTCTAAACTCTATTGAGTTCTGGACAGGTGATAACCTTGTTGAAAATGCCGGTGAGACGAAGGTGGTAAAGAACAGTAACGGCGAGAACGTGGAGATAACTGCGCATGAGAGTGGTTATACAATTTCTAACGGCGATACATCCATGGAACTTCTGTTCGATGATGAAACAAATGTGTGGAGTGCTGTGTATGGCGAACAGACAACTGACCTGTTGAAGATTGTCGACGAGAACAACGCTCAGTTGTTCCTGCTCAATGGTGATGTAATGGATATTACACTCGACGCTCAAGGGGTTGACATTGCTCGCCAGCATATGACAAACAGTTTCGCATTGGGTAACTGATTACGTAATTTATAAACAAAAAAAGCTGCGCACCCTTTTTGTTGCGCAGCTTTTTTTGTTTATAAATTCTTATTTGTTAACTTCGCATAGATTGAAGTTGCAAAATGTTATGGAGCATCCCGAAAATGATAAGGCTTATAAAGGGCTGAAGGTAAACAGCGGTGTAGAGGCACCATCTGCAATAAATCCCTATTTGTCGGCAATGCGTCGCAAAAGGGTTCCGAATCTTTCCGTCGGTGATTATGTAGAAGGAATACTCAAAGGTGATGTCACTGTTCTAAGCCGTGCTGTAACGCTTGTGGAGAGTCTTCTGCCGGAACATCAGGCAGTTGCACAGGAGGTAATAGAACGTTGCCTTCCCTTCTCGGGCAAGTCGGTGAGGGTAGGAATAACAGGTGTACCCGGTGCCGGGAAAAGTACCTCTATCGATGCTTTTGGTGTTCATGTACTCTCGGAATATGGCGGCAAACTGGCGGTGCTGGCTGTAGACCCGAGCAGTGAGCGCAGCAAGGGTAGCATACTCGGAGACAAGACGCGTATGGAACGCTTGGCAGTGCATCCATCCGCATTTATCCGTCCCAGTGCCTCGGCCGGGTCGTTAGGTGGTGTAGCACGCAAGACACGCGAGACAATTGTGCTTTGCGAGGCTGCAGGGTATGACAAAGTCTTTGTAGAGACTGTAGGCGTGGGGCAGAGCGAGACGGCTGTCTATTCAATGGTTGATTTCTTCCTTCTCATACAGATTGCTGGTGCCGGTGATGAACTGCAGGGCATCAAGCGCGGTATAATGGAGATGGCCGACGGAATAGTGATAAACAAGGCCGATGGTGACAATGCCGATGCGGCGCGCCGTGCTGCAGTCCATTACCGCAATGCTTTGCAGCTCTTCCCTATGCCGGCAAGCGGGCTTCGCCCACAGGTGCTTACCTATTCGGGTTTCTATGATATTGGCATAAAGGAGGTCTGGGATATGGTTATGGGGTATATCGATGCTGTCAGGTCAAATGGCTGTTTCGATGAACGGCGCAACGCTCAGCTCAAGTACTGGATGTACGAGACAATAGAAGAGAGTCTTAAGAGCCGTTTCTATAATGCTCAGGGTATGGAGGAACTCCTGTCGAAGTATGAGCAGCTTGCCTATGCAGGGAAGATGACATCGTTTGCTGCAGCAGGGGCAGTTCTTGAAAATTACGACAAAATCAATCACGGATGATGGATAAGACGGAATTGCGCCGTTCTGTGCGTACGCTTCTTGCAAAGATGACGCAGGAAGAGAAAACTGCTTGCTCGGAGTTGCTGTGCAATAGAGTGATGTCGCTTCCGGCAGTTTGCTGTGCGCGTGTAGTGGCTCTGTTTTCTCCGTTGCCTGATGAACCGCAGATATGGCCTCTTGTAGAAGAACTGGCAAAAAGCAGGCTGGTGGCTCTTCCGCGTGTCGAGGGTGATACAATGCAGTTCTATTGCATTGGTGAGATGAAGGAAGGCGCATTTGGCATAATGGAACCTCAGGGCTCGCCTTGCATACATCCTGGAGAGATTGATGTTATTATAGTTCCGGGAGTTGCGTTTACGCTTTCGGGAAAGCGTATGGGGCGCGGAAAGGGCTTTTATGACAAATATATGTCGCACCCCGGCTTCCGGGCATTGAAGATAGGTGTCTGTTATCCGCTACAGGTTGCAGATGACTTGCCGTGGGAGAAGCATGATATTCTTATGGACAGTGTAATAAGCAGATAGCGACGGAGGTCTTCCGTCGCTATCTGCTTATCGTCTCTGGTAATTATGATGCGAGAATCTCCTGAGCACGGACTGTCTCCTTGTCGATTGGCTTGTCGTCCTTGATAGCCTTTGTGAAAGGAATGTATACAATCTCGTTGTTCCTCAGTCCAATCATTACGTTACGCTGACCTTCGAGCAGAGCGTCAATGGCAGCTACGCCAAGGCGGCTTGCAAGAATGCGGTCGTTCGCAGTGGGGCTGCCGCCACGCTGCAGGTATCCGAGGATAGACACACGCACGTCGAGTTCAGGGAAACGCTGGCGCATTCCTTCGGCAACCTCCATGATGTTGTAGTCTTTTTCACGGCCTTCGGCAAAAAGTACGATACTGCTGCTCTTTGTGCGACGCAAGCCGTTGGCTATGAACTGGTTGATGCGTTCGAATTCGGGGTCGATTTCTGGCAGCACGCATGCCTCGGCTCCGGTAGCGATTGTGCCGTTGAGCGCGAGGAAACCGGCATCACGGCCCATTACTTCAACGATGAAGAGACGTTCGTGTGACGATGCAGTATCGCGAATCTTGTCGACGCACTCCATAATGGTGTTGAGCGCGGTGTCGTAACCTATTGTTGTGTCAGTGCCGTAAAGGTCGTTGTCGATTGTTCCCGGCAATGCTATACAGGGTATGTCAAATTCGCGTGCAAGGTTGTAAGCTCCTGTGATAGAGCCGTCTCCGCCTATTACTACAAGGGCATTGATGCCCTCCTGCTGAAGGGTTTCATATGCTTTCGCGCGTCCTTCTTCAGTCTTGAACTCGTCGCAGCGGCTTGTCTTTAGAATTGTGCCTCCGCGCTGGATAATGTTACTTACGTTCTCGGTCTTGAACTCCTTGATTTCGCCGGTTATCAGTCCTTTGTAACCGCGGTAGATAGCTTTTACCTTGATACCGTGAAAGATGCAGGCACGTGTGACGGCACGGATTGCTGCATTCATGCCCGGGGCATCACCGCCCGAAGTGAGAATACCCACACATTGAATCTTGTTCTTCATATTATTTATTGTTGTTGTAGTTTGTTATTGCTGTCTTGCAATTCTCCATGAGCCATTTTGGCGTTGATGTAGCACCGCATATTCCAATTGAGGTGACACCTTCGGTAAGTGTGAAGTCTATATCCTCGGGGCCTTCAATCTGGAATGAATTAGGGTTGACCTTCTTGCATTCGTTGAATAGAATCTTGCCGTTGGAACTCTTTCTGCCACATACGAAGAATACCAGTTCGTGCGACTTGGCGAACTCTCCTATTCCGTTCATGCGGTTTGCGACCTGGCCGCATACGGTGTTGAACGATTCGCACTTGTTGTCGGCGCAGATGTTCTCCTTTATCGCGTTTACGATGCTCTTGTATCCTTCGAGGGATTTGGTCGTTTGGGAGTATATGTATGTGTCCTTGTCCTTTGCTATGCGGTCGAGCTGGCTTGTGTTTTCAATAACAATGGCTTCGCCGTGTGTCTGTCCTACAAGCCCAAGCACTTCGGCGTGTCCTGCCTGGCCATGGATGATTATCTGTCTCTCCTTGTTGGCAGTGTCCTGCCATTTCTTCTTTATACGCTGTTGCAGTTTAAGCACAACGGGGCAGGTCGCGTCAATCAGTTCAAGATTGTTCTTCTTTGCTGTCTCGTATGTTTCGGGCGGCTCGCCGTGTGCTCTGAGCAGCACTTTTGCGTTCCGTAGGCTGCGGAATGTGGCGTGGTCTATTGTCACCAGTCCGAGCTGCTTTAGCCTGTCACACTCTATGCTGTTGTGTACAATGTCGCCAAGGCAGTAAAGGGTACCGCCATTCCTCAGTTCTTCTTCGGCCTTCTTAATTGCCGTTGTCACTCCGAAGCAGAATCCTGAGTGCTCGTCTATCTCAATGTTCAGCATTGTGTCGTTATTTTGTTGAATTCCTCAATGAGCCAATCCATCTGCTCCTCGCGTGTAAGATTGCTGTTGTCGAGAAGCAGAGCATCATCGGCTTTCTTCAGTGGGCTCACCTCTCTTGTCTGGTCTATGTGGTCCCGCTGGAGAACGTTTTCAAGAATCTCATTGAAATCGGGCTTGTCTCCGCGTGCGGTGAGTTCATCGTAGCGTCTTTGTGCACGTACCTCGGCCGATGCAGTAACGAAAACCTTCATTTCTGCGTCGGGGAACACCGTGGTGCCTATGTCGCGGCCATCCATTACAATTCCTTTCTGCTTGCCCATTTCGCGCTGTTGTTCAATCATCTCGCTCCGTACAAAGTCGAGGGCGGCAACCTGGCTCACTACACGTGAAACTTCCAGGGAACGTATCTCGTGCTCTACGTTTACACCGTTGAGGAATGTTATTGAATCCTTTGTTGCCGGGTCGGCCTCAAAGGTTATGTGTATATCCTTTATCTTCTCCCTGAGGACTTTGGTGTCAATGACCCCATCGGCAATAAGGTTGTTCTGCATGCAGTAGAGCGAAACGGCACGGTACATTGCTCCGCTGTCAAAATATAGGTAGCCGACATTGCGTGCAAGAGCCTTTGCCATAGTGCTCTTTCCGCAAGAAGAGAAACCGTCGATAGCTATTGTTATCCTTTTCATATATTAATGTTATATTTTCAATCAGTAAATTCCGTTACGTTTATAGCGAATAGGAGACATTGAACAGCAGTGACGACGAAGAGACGTGCAGCTTGCTGTACGACATCCCGAACTTTATTCTCTTTATGTTTAGCCCTGCACCGGCTGTCAGTCCGTCCCATTTGCTTCCACCCGCTGACAACTCCTTGCTCATACGGTAGTTGTACCCTATTGCGGCATAGAAGTTCTTCCCAATGAGTACGTCAGCACCAAGTACAACGTGCTTCATAAGAAGCTCGCCAAAACTGTCCTTGCTTCCATCGGCATTGTAGAAATCATCATTGCTCCATTTGTGAAGGTTTACGAATGTTGCAGAAATCCTTACAGGCGCGTGCGAAAGGCGTTTGGTGAAACCTATCTGAATGTCAATGGGCATTGCCTCGTGCTTCTCCTCGTAAGCCTTTACCTGTCCGCCTAAGTTCCTTAATACAAATGATGCAGAAAAGTCGTTGTCGGGGTTGTAGTAGTTTATGCCCAGGTCCACGCCTAATGCTATAGCACTCATGCTCTCGTACTTGGAGTATATGAATTTCCCCGAGACACCTCCGCTCCAACGTTCTCCGAGAAGGTAGCTGTACATAGCAGAGAGTTCTATGTCCTTCGCACTGAAGGTGCCGGTGTATATGTTGTCATCGGTGTATCCTTCAAACTCGCCGTAGTCGACATATCTGGCAAATATTGCTCCCGATGACCTTTCGCCAAGAACCTTGTTGAATGCGGCACCTGCGACCTTGCTGTCGCTCATGTATGTCATATATGTAAGATTGGCGGTCATGTCGGTGACATTGACCAGCAGTGCCGGATTGTGCAGTGACAGGGTGATGTCGTCGTCGGCAACGGATATGTTGCTTCCGCCCAGTGCTGCCGCTCTCGAAGAATAGGGCAAACTTAGGAATTTGAACGTGTTTTCACCCCCTTGAGCCAGTCCAAAGAGAGGAAATGTAATAAAAAATAAAAAAATGATATTTTTAAGTTTCACGTTCTTGATATTTTGTTTAGTTTTGCAAAGTGATATTCCCAATTGCTTTGCGAAGATACATCTTTTTTTCATCTTTCAGCTATAGACGGTAATAAATTATGAGGTAAAAACTGCTCTATTTTCATTTTGATAACGCCGGAAAACAGGAAATATGCTGTGCGAATAAAAGAAAATATAGTTAAAATAAAAAAAAAGATTGTTTTCATCGTGTGTGTTGGAAAATATTGTTTATTTTTGTCGATTAGAAAATATATACATTTATAATAATGAGTACGGAAAAGAAACAAAAAATCGAAGGCCTCGATTTGCTCGAAGTAAAGAAGAGCGAAGAGGCAAACCTGGAATCCAATAGAACATTGTGGTTCCTGATTGGTCTTATCATTTCGCTTGGTACTATTTACGCAGTTCTTGAACTGTCTTCACCTGAGGAAAAGGATAAGCCTATTGCCATCAGCAGTGCTAAAAAGAGTGTAGAGGAACCAATTATTATGATTGAGATTCCTGTTACTTTGCCCGAAAAGAAGGTGGTTCCTCCTCCTCCTGAAGCAAAGGAGATTATCGACCTCCTCGAAATCGTAGAGGAAGAGAATGAGGAAATCGAGGAAACAGAGTTGATTTCGAGCGAGGTTATGAGTGACTATGCCGACTTTACCGACACCGAAACAGTTGTTGTCGATGAAGTTGTGGAAGAGGAGAAGGTCTTCAACGTTGTGGAGCAGCAGCCGGAATTCCCCGGTGGATTGCAGGCGTTGATGAGATATTTGAAGGATAATATTTCTTATCCTCGTATCTCACGCGAGAATAACTCACAGGGACGCTCTGTTGTCCGCTTCGTTGTAAACACCGACGGTTCTATCCAGGACGTAGAGGTTGTGAAGTCATCGGGTGACATGTACCTCGACAAGGAGGCTGTGCGTGTGGTTTCTACCATGCCTAAATGGTCTCCGGGTATGCAGTCGGGCAAGGCCGTTAGAGTATACTTTACATTGCCGGTTGCTTTCCGTTTGCAGTAATGAAGTATGGTAATAAAGAAGAGGCTGCGTTTGCAGCCTCTTCTTTTAGTATGATACCTTATATAAATCAAGACGTAATAGATTATGTACAGTTGGAAAGAAATAAGAGATGTTGTCAACAAGTTCATTGATGACCTGCAGTTTGAGAGAGAACCGCGCGAGTTGTATGCTCCGATACGCTACACGTTGGAGCAGAGCGGCAAACGTGTACGTCCGGTACTTTTCCTTATGGCGTACAATATGTATAAGGATAGAATTGAAGATGCTCTGTATCCGGCAGTAGCGGTGGAGACCTATCATAACTATACATTGATACACGATGATGTTATGGACAGGGCACTCATACGCCGTGGGAAGCCTACCGTATGTGCCAAGTGGGGCAATACGGCCGCAATACTCTCGGGTGACACGATGCTTGTACTTGCATATGAATTCATGTCGCGTGTACCTGCCGACAAGTTGCCGGCAATGCTGTCGCTGTTTACAGAGACTGCAAAGCAGATCGGTGATGGACAGCAGTATGACCTTGACTTTGAGAAACGTGACAATGTACGTGAGGAAGAATATCTCGAGATGATACGCCTGAAGACTTCTGTGCTGCTCGCAGCCTCGCTGAAGCTCGGCGGTATACTTGCCGGTGCAAGTGATGATGACCTTGAGAACCTATACGCCTATGGCGAGACAATGGGACTGGCTTTCCAATTACAGGACGACCTGCTCGATGTGTATGCCGACCAGACACTGTTCGGGAAAAAAATTGGCGGTGACATCTGCTGCAATAAAAAGACCTTCTTGCTCATAACGGCAATGAATCTTGCTTCGGAAGAACAGTTTGCCGCAATGAAGGAGTGGATGGAGAAAGAGACTTTTGACGAGGCTGAAAAGGTTGCCTATTTTACAAATATATACAACGAGCTGGGTGTGAAGGAACTCTGCGAAAAACGTATCCAGGGGCTTTTTGCCAAGTGCGATGAGTATATGGACCGTCTCTCTGTGCCGGAAGAGAAGAAACTTGCCCTAAAGGAATTTGCTGCGACAATTCTCGACAGGAACCTGTAAAATAGACCGAAATGCCCTACCGCCGACTGCCAAAGACCGACCAGGCACGCATACGTGCATTGAAGGCTGCTGTTGAAAGCAGCGTTGAGAATGGTGTCTTTACCAATGTGCTTTCGCACAACACCTATCATCGTGCCAAGGATTTTCTTGAGAGATTCTCACGCGAGGTAAATACCTATCGGCGATGTGTGACCGAACAGTCGTCAAAGCGCGGTAACGCTGCATACGAGGCCGCGTTGAAGAAGGCTCGCATGTATGTGTCGCATTTCATCCAGGTACTCAGCATGTCCATTATGCGTGGTGAGATTGCCCGTAACAAGCGTCCCTACTATGGATTGCCCGAGGGTGAGGACACCGTCCCTAATCTCTTTTCAGAGTCTTCTGTCCTTGAATGGGGGCAGAGGGTTATGGATGGGGAACGGCGTCGTCAGGGCGAGGGTGGAGTACCAATATATAACCCTACTATGGGACGTGTCTCTGTAGTCTTTGAACTTTTCAAGGAGATGTATGACAGGCAACAGATACTTCAGCAGAGAACCAATGAGGCTCTTGGCAACATTTCGGATATGCGTTTCGAGGCCGACGAGATTATATTCGAGGCTTGGAGTGAGATAGAAAAGGCCTTTTCGGCATTTGAGGGTGAAGCAAAAGTGAAGAAGTGTGCCAAATATGGTGTAATATACTATTATCGTCGCGACAGGGGCAAGAAAGAGAATGTGAACCATGATTGAGTTTGTCGATACGCATACCCACCTTTTTGAGCCGGAATTCAATGATGACAGGACCGCAGTTGTGCAGCACGCCTTGGATGCCGGTGTCACCAAACTTTGCCTGCCTTGCATAACAGAGGGTTCATTGGATGCAATAAAATCCATGTGCGGAATGTTCCCAGATATTTGCTATGGTATGATAGGCTTGCATCCCACAGAGCTTACAGCCGATTATCAATCGGTACTCGAAAGGATGTATTCTTGCCTGAAGAGTGACGGCAATTATGTTGCAATAGGTGAAGTGGGGCTCGATTTCTATTGGGATGATACCCGCAAGAAGGAACAGATTGATGCTTTGTGCACGCAGATTGAGTGGGCAGCCGAGACCGGATTGCCGCTTGCAATACATTCAAGGAATGCTTTTGATGAACTTTATCCGTTAATGGACAGTTATCGCCCAAAAGGTCTGACAGGCGTCTTTCATTGCTTCTCGGGCAGTGAGGAAGAGGCGCGTAAACTGCTCTCCTTCGATGGCTTCTGTCTTGGAATAGGTGGTGTTGTTACATACAAGAAATCGACACTTCCGGCAGTGCTCGCCGATGTTCCGCTCGAAAGGGTAGTGCTCGAAACGGATTCTCCTTATCTGGCACCGGTGCCTAAAAGGGGAAAACGGAACGAGAGTGCCTATGTACCGTATGTGGCTGAGACACTTGCTGCAATCTACGGGGTCGACGTTGCAGAAGTCGCTGCTGTGACAACTGCCAACGCGAAGCGTTTGTTTCCTAAAATACAGGATTGATGGAACTGAAGAGTATTGATATTTTTGATAAAGGAAAGAGGCCACTGCTCATCGCAGGTCCTTGCAGTGCTGAAAGTGAGGAACAGGTGCTCGCTGTGGCCGAGGCTCTGAAGGGCTTTGGCTTGTCTCTTTTCCGTGCCGGAATTTGGAAACCCCGTACGCGTCCCGGCAGTTTTGAAGGTGTTGGTGCGAAGGGGTTGCCCTGGCTGCAAAGAGTGAGAAGAGAGCTTGGAATACCTGTTACCACCGAAGTGGCAACCGCAGAGCATGTTGAACTGGCATTGGATTATGGTGTCGATGTGCTGTGGGTTGGTGCCCGTACGACAGCCAATCCTTTTGCCGTGCAGGAAATCGCCGACTCGTTGCGTGGTGTCGACATACCGCTTCTTGTAAAGAATCCGGTGAATCCCGATATAGAATTGTGGCTTGGAGCAATAGAACGCTTCAGCAATGCAGGAGTGAAGAGGCTGGGTGCCATTCACCGTGGTTTCTCTTCGTATGCCGAGAAGTGCTTTCGCAATACTCCACGCTGGCAATTGCCGTTGGAATTGCGCAGGCGCATACCAGACTTGCCTTTGTTGTGCGACCCGAGCCATATTGCGGGAAAACGCGAGCTGGTGATGTCGCTGTGCCAGCAGGCAATGGACTTGAACTTTGACGGTCTTATGATAGAGACTCATTGTAACCCTGTCTGTGCGTTGAGCGATGCACGCCAACAGGTGACCCCAGATGAACTTGCTCTTCTCCTTGACAGGCTTGTGCATCGTTCGTCTGCCAACAGCGAAGGAGAATTTCAGCTCTATCGCCGTCAGATAGATGAGATAGACGAGGAGCTCGTGAGGCTTCTTGCCAAAAGAATGGATATATCGCGTTCTATCGGTGAGCTGAAGCGTGAGAAAGGCCTTACGGTTTTCCAACCTTTCCGATACAGAGAGACAATGGAGCATTGTACTGCCTGCTGTAGAGGGGGAGCCCTTGACGCGGACAGTGTGAGGGAGATATTCGAAATTATCCATTCAGAGAGTATCCGTCAGCAGTTGCATATAGTGAATAACGGTAACAAGTGACATTATGCCTTCGTATGTAAAGCAATACTTTCCTTTCCTTTTCCTTTCTTTTCTTCTTCCGTTTTGGTGGGGGATTTCCTGCTGTGGAGGTAGAGATACAACCGCTCTAAGCGGCGACACTATACCAATGCTCCATTCTTCTCTGCTTACAATTGTGGAGTGCGACGAATATACGGTTGCTGATGTACGTAATCCCTGGAGCGGCTCACATTCCAGACGCTATCTGCTGCTTCCAAGAGGGGCTGAACTTCCGACCGGCATGCCCGAAGGCATTGTTGTGCGTACTCCCATAGAGTCGGCCGTACTCTTCTCCGGCGTACACGCTACGCTCTTTGAGGAACTCGATGCAGCGGATTGCATTGCCGGTGTTTGTGATGCTGAGTATCTATACTGTGATGCAGTGCAGAAAGGACTTGAGAACGGGGCGGTTGTCGATTGCGGCAGTTCGCTGGATGTCAACATGGAGAAGGTCTTTCAGGTAAAGTCCGATGCTCTGCTTGTGTTGCCATATGAAAACGGCGGTTACGGGAAACTTGAAAATATAAAGGTTCCCATAATAGAATGTGCCGACTATATGGAAAGTTCTCCATTGGGTTGTGCCGAATGGATACGCTTCTATGCGCGTTTGATAGGGAAAGCAGAACGGGGCGATTCTCTTTTTGCTGCGATATGCGGTGACTATGAACGGGTCAAGGCTTTGGCAGAGAGTGCTGTCGAACGTCCTTTGCTGATGTGTGAATTGAAGAGCAGTTCGGCCTGGTATGTTCCGGGTGGCAAGAGTACTATGGGGCAGCTGTATGCCGATGCAGGTGCCTGCTATCTTTTTGCAGACAACGAGAACAGCGGCTCTCTCCCTCTTGCTTATGAGGTTGTGCTGGAGAAGGCTGCAAATGCCGATGTGTGGTTCTTTAAATATAACGCTCCGGTAGACAAGACATATTCTTCCCTGTTGGCCGATTTTGCAGGCTATGCTCATTTCAGACCATTCAAGGAGAAACGTGTCTATTCTTGCAATACAGCAAGGAAGCGAATCTTTGAAGCGACATCCTTTCATCCCGAGAGACTGCTGAAGGAATTTGTTGCGATACTTCACCCCGAGGCACTGCCCGGCTATAAACCTGTGTACTATGAGGAATTGTCGGAATAAATGGTATCTTTTCTCAGTGCCTCTTCTTCTGCTGCTCTTTGCTGTAAATATATTTTCGGGCAGCGTGGACATACCGCTTGCTCAAGTGGTCTCAATAATTACCGGTGGCGAGTGTGACTATGAACCTTGGCGTCTCATAGTGCTCGAGAGCCGTTTGCCGCAGGCTCTGACAGCATTGTTGGCTGGTTCTGCAATTTCTGTAGCCGGTCTTCTGCTGCAGACTTTCTTCCGCAATCCGCTTGCCGGCCCCGAGGTGCTTGGAGTGAATAGCGGTGCCGGTCTTGGCGTTGCAGTGGTAATGCTGCTGTCGCAGGGAACCTTCCTAGCCGGTGTCATAGATGCCAGCGGCTATTTGGCAATACTTTGCGGTGCGTTCATCGGTGCATCTATGCTGATGGCTCTCATTCTGCTTCTATCAATGTTTTTGCGCAACAATATGTTTCTGCTCATTGCCGGTGTTGCTGTCAGTTATATTACATCGTCGGTGATATCGTTGCTGAACTATTCGGCAACAGCCGAGGGGGTGCACTCCTTTATGGTTTGGGGTATGGGCAGTTTCGGTGCAGTCCCGATGCAGCAGATGCCGTTGTTTGCAGCCCTTGCGATTTTTCTGCTTTTCTGGTCGGTGCTTATGGCAAAGCCGCTCGATGCCTTGTTGCTTGGCGATGCCTATGCGCGTAATCTTGGCGTAAATGTCAGGCGCGTGCGCTTGATTGTCCTGTTTCTCACGGGTATGCTTACGGCTGTGGTTACGGCCTATTGCGGGCCGGTGGCATTCATTGGCTTGGCGGTGCCTCATATAGCTCGTCTTCTCTTCAGAAACAACAGCCATCGTTCCATGATTCCATCTACAATGCTTTTGGGCGGTTGTGTTGCCTTGCTTTGCAATATAATATGCCACATTCCTGGCGGAAGCGGGCTATTGCCTTTGGGAGCCGTGACACCGCTGGTGGGTGCTCCGGTGATTATCTATGTGGTTCTTAGAAACCGCTCCTTGGGTTAGGGTACAAAAAAAGCAACCTCAGAGGTTGCTTTTTTTGTATATGGTAGGTTTGCTGTTACTTCTTGTTGAAGAGTGGAAGACCTTCCAGGATAATGAAGACAAGGTATGCAATAGTTACAACCATGAATATCCAGGTTCCGAAACAAGCAAATGGAGAAATGATACCGAACAGGAGTGAACCGAGGAAAGCTGTGAATGTTGTGCTTACCTTGATAATCCAAGTTGTAAGGTCATTCTTGTTCCTGAAAATATAACAAACAACGGGGCCTGAGATAATCAGGATGAGCCATAGCCAAGCTACGCCCGGAGCTGCAAATGTGTACCAGAACATGCCGGATACAAATAAAAAAACAGCAGAAAATCCTTCGCCCATGCCACCGAAAAATGGGAAGATGCAAAGTGTTGCAATCTGTGCAACCAATAGCCATTTGGCAATTTCTTTTAAAATTGGATTCATAGTTTTGAAATTTTAAGTTATTAATAGAAAAAATGTTCTTCGCTTTCAATGATTGTAGGCAAAGATATTGCTTTTTTTTTAGACATTATTGATGTTTGTTGTTTTTTTTATACACCCGTACTGCTTTTTGTGTGATTTTGTCCTGTTTTTTCTAATCTTCACGCTCTTTTCTCTAATTTAAATTGTGTAAACTGAAAAAAGTGCTTATTTTTGTAAAATCGAATTTACAGGCAGTCGGGAACAGTTCGAGTTCCATCGTTTTTGCTTCATGCAAGGCTATGGGTGTGAATCCGGGCAGTTCTGTGTACGGCTTCTGAATTCAGCAATACGACGCCTTTCTCTTTGCGAGAGGGGCTTTTTTGGTGAAAGACATAGGATAAGAACAAAATTTGTAAGAAACTTAAACTGCTTCAAAGTGATGAAGATAAAATTAAGGAGCGCGCAATGTACCGAAGGGCGGCGTATGGCCGGTGCAAGGGCTTTGTGGATTGCGAATGGAATGAAACGCGAGATGTTCGGCAAGCCGATAATAGCTATTGCCAATTCGTTTACCCAGCTTGTTCCAGGGCACACTCATCTGCACGAGGCCGGGCAAATAGTAAAGGCTGAGATTGAGAGGCTCGGGTGCTATGCGGCTGAATTCAATACAATTGCCATTGACGATGGCATTGCTATGGGACACGATGGCATGCTATATTCTCTTCCTTCGCGCGATATTATAGCCGACAGTGTGGAGTACATGTGCAATGCACACAAGGTTGATGCTTTGGTGTGCATATCGAATTGCGACAAGATAACTCCGGGTATGCTCATGGCAGCAATGCGCCTTAACATCCCTACTGTGTTCGTGTCGGGCGGTCCAATGGAGAAAGGTACTTGGAAGAATGAGAATCTGGATCTTGTTGTTGCAATGGTGAAGGCTGCCGATGAGAGTGTCAGCGATGAGGAACTTGCCGAAATCGAGAAACGTTCCTGCCCAGGCTGTGGCTGCTGTTCGGGTATGTTCACGGCCAATTCGATGAACTCATTGACAGAGGCTATAGGTCTTTCATTGCCAGGCAACGGTACGATTCTGGCAACACATGTTAACCGTGTGGAACTGCTGAAGGCTGCAGCGCGTCAGGTCGTCGATAATGCAATGAAGTATTATGGTGAGGGTGATGGGAATGTCCTGCCAAGAAGTATTGCAACACGCGACGCCTTCCTTAATGCAATGACACTTGATATTGCAATGGGCGGTTCTACAAATACAATCCTTCACCTGCTTGCCGTTGCCCAGGAAGCCGGCGTAGAGTTCAGAATGAGCGACATAGACGAACTCAGCCGTAAAGTGCCTTGTCTGTGCAAGCTCGCGCCTAACAGTGCAGCCTATTCTGTTCAGGATTGTGGCCGTGCCGGGGGGATACTCGGTATTATGGGTGAGCTTGCCAAAGGCGGTTTGCTGAACACTTCTGTAAAACGTGTCAATGGCTCTACGCTTCTTCAGGATATTGAAAAGTATTCAATAACAGCCCCCTCGGTGAGCGATGAAGCGCGCCGCATATACGGCACCGCTCCAGCTAATAGGTTCTGCAATACGATGGGTGCGCAGGATTGTGTGTATGAGACACTCGATACAGACCGTGCTGCAGGCTGTATACGTTCTGTAGAGAATGCCTATACACGTGATGGCGGTCTTGCAATACTGTTCGGGAACATAGCTCAGGACGGTTGTGTGGTAAAGACTGCCGGTGTCGACGAGAGTATCTGGAAGTTTACCGGTAGAGCGCGTGTCTTTGATTCTCAGGAGGCTGCGGTAGAAGGAATTCTTGGCGGTACTGTCCAGGCCGGCGATGTGGTTGTCATTGTCTATGAGGGACCAAAGGGAGGTCCGGGAATGCAGGAGATGCTTTATCCTACATCGTATATAAAGTCGCGCCACCTTGGTAAAGAGTGTGCTCTTGTTACCGATGGACGTTTCAGTGGCGGAACTTCGGGGCTCAGCATCGGACATGTATCGCCCGAAGCCGCTGCCGGTGGCAATATCGGCAAGCTGCGCGATGGAGACATTATAGATATTGATATTCCTGCACGTACAATAAATGTGAGGCTCACCGATGAGGAACTGGCTGCAAGGGATATGCTCCCTTTGACACGTGACCGTGTCGTTTCAAAGAGTCTTAGGGCCTATGCAAATATGGTAAGTTCCGCCGATAAGGGTGGTGTTAGAATAATAGACTGAACAACAATATGAAGAAAGAACGAATTTCAGGAGCTGAGGCTCTTATGCGCTCTTTGGTAAATGAGGGAGTCGATACAATCTTCGGTTATCCCGGCGGTTCCATTATGCCGGTGTTCGATGCTCTGTATGACCACACTTCCGATTTTCATGGTGTGCTGGTCCGTCATGAACAGGGAGCTGTGCATGCGGCACAAGGTTATGCGCGCAGTTCCGGCAAGGTCGGAACCTGTATAGTTACCAGCGGCCCGGGTGCAACGAATACCCTTACCGGCATAAGTGATGCTATGCTTGACAGCACACCTGTTGTGGTTATTGCCGGTCAGGTGAGTACGGGCGTGCTTGGTACAGATGCCTTTCAGGAGATTGACTTTGTGGGCATAACCCAGCCGATAACAAAGTGGAGTTACCAGATACGCCGTCCCGAGGATATTGCCTGGGCTGTAGCACGTGCATTCTACATTGCAGGGACGGGTCGTCCCGGTCCTGTAGTGCTCGATTTTAACAAGGATGCGCAGGTGGCAATGGTCGATTACGAGCCGGCCGTTGTGGAGAGTGTAAGAAGCTATATACCTTACCCTGCACCATCCCTATCGGCTGTCGAGGAGGCTGCTATGCTCATAAACAGTGCAGAGCGTCCCTTTATGCTTGTGGGGCAGGGTGTTGAACTTGGTGAAGCGCATGAGGAACTGAAGGCACTTATAGAGAAAGCTGATATTCCGGTTGCACGTACTCTGATGGGGCTTTCTGCTTTGCCGTCCGAACATCCCCTTTGTGTAGGAATGCTTGGAATGCATGGAAACTACGGCCCTAACGTGAATACGAATGAGTGTGACCTGCTCATTGCTGTGGGCATGCGCTTCAGCGACCGCGTGACGGGCAACTTGAATACATATGCAAGGCAGGCAAAGGTCATACACATAGATATTGACCATGCTGAGATAAACAAGAATGTACAGGTCGATGTTCCGATTGTGGGAGACTGCAAGGAGGTGCTGCCTATGCTTACAGAGCGTGTTAACCCAGCAAGCCACAAGGAGTGGGTTGAGAGTTTTGCACACTATAATGCCATTGAGAATGAAAGAGTAACGGAGAAGGCTCTGAATCCGTGCTGTGGCCCTCTGCTAATGGGCGAGGTTGCCCGCAAGGTAAGCGAAGCTACCGGCAATAGTGCAATACTTGTCACCGATGTGGGGCAGAACCAGATGATGTCGAGCCGTTATTTCAAGTTTACAAAGCCGCATAGCATTCTTACATCGGGAGGTCTTGGAACAATGGGATATGGCTTGCCGGCAGCAATAGGTGCTGCTATTGCAGTACCGGAGCGTATCGTTTGCCTGTTTACAGGTGACGGCGGGTTCCAGATGAATATTCAGGAACTCGGAACCATTATGGAGCAGCGTGCAGCCGTAAAGATAATTCTGTTGAATAACAATTATCTTGGCAATGTGCGTCAGTGGCAGGAACTTTTCTTCAACCATCGCTATTCGTGGACTCCGATGCTCAACCCCGATTATGCTCTCATTGCACAGGGCTATGGCATTCCATCCCGTCTTGTAGTGGAGCGGGACGAACTAGAAGAGGCTATCGGTGAGATGCTTGCAACTGAGGGGCCTTTCATACTTCACGTTGCTGTAAAGGAGGAGGCTAATGTAATGCCTATGACTCCTCCGGGTGCAACAGTTTCTGAAATGATTTTTGAATAGTCTGCTATGGAGAAGAAATTATATACCATTATTATATATACAGAGAACATTGCCGGTATGCTCAACCAGGTTACTGCCGAGTTTACCAGGCGTATGATGAACATTGACACTATAACAGCCTCGTCATCATCGGTCGAGGGAGTTCACCGCTACACAATATCCTTGTGGGGTGAGGAAGACTCGGTGCAGAAGGTGACAAAGCGCATAGAAAAGAAGGTCGATGTGCTCAGGGCCGATTACTACACCGATAATGAGATTTTCTTCCAGGAGGTAGCTTTGTACAAACTCTCTACAGCCAGGATGCTCGACAATAGTGAAATCTCGCGTATTATACGTCACACCAATGCTCGCGTAATCGAGGTCAATGCAAACTATACGGTTGTTGAGGTAACCGGACAGACAGACGATATACTGAAACTGTATGATGAGTTCGTGTCGCAAGGGTGTATGCTTCAGTTTGTGAAGTCGGGACGCGTGGCCGTTCCTCGTTCAATTGCCGACAGCAGTGAGCAACTCTTCAACGAGGACTACAGACGCAAGGCAATAAAAGGGTAGTGCTTCTGCTTGCTTGCGGCAAGCGATTCTGCCAATTTTTCAGAAATAGGGAAATTCCTCCTTCTTGTTAGGAGATTTCCCTGTTTTTGCATTCTTTTACAGGTTATTTTTGTAGCGTGAATATAAGAACATGGATTGAAATATATTGTCAAGCCTTAATGTTTCTTATAAGAAATTTAAACAGCTTCTAAATACATACGACTATGAAACGATTTGCATTCCTATTGTTGGCAGTTTTTCCTTTCGTGGCTATTGCCCAGGTCGACGATGTCTATTTCGTCCCAAAGAAGGAGAAGAAGGTGCTTGTTGTCAAGAGTACCGAAGAGGCCTATTTCGTTGATGCCGATGAACTCAACAGCGATGTTGCCGATTACGATGATTATGACGAGGAGAACTATTACTACACCAATGACCTTGATGAAGTATATGATGACTATAACTACTCCTCCCGTATAATACGTTTCCGTTCGCCGGGTCGGCTGTTGTCGAGCAGTCTCTATTGGGACCTGACTTATGGAAGCAGCATAAACGACTGGCTTGTATATGATACTGGCTACAGTATTGACATATATCCGACGTTCTATCGTCCTGCCTTATTTTGGGGCGGCTTAGATTATGCGTGGAGTACCTACAATATATGGAACTGGCACACTTGGCATCGTCCCTACTATTGGTATGATAATTATTGGGTTTGGCACAATCATAATTTTTGGCATGGGCACCATCATAACCATTGGTTTGCTCATGGAGGACATTATAATCACTCGTCCTGGCGTCCGGCAGGCAGATCCTACAGGAGTATGCCTACTAATGGAATGGCTGGCAAGCGTCCCGACAGGGACAGGAATAACAGGGTTACGGCCGGAAATGGTCAGAAACCTGGAGGCAATGTCGTATCTGTAGGTGGTCGTGGCGATGGCAGGCGTGAAAATATAAACAGTACTACTGACCGCAGACAGAACCGTAGCGAAAACGGTGTCAGCAATGGCAACCGCCAGCAGAACCGCCGCGAAAACGGTGTCAGCAACGGCAACCGCCAGCAGAACCGTAGCGAGAATGGTGTCAGCAACGGCAACCGCCAGCAGAACCGCCGCGAGAATGGTGTCAGCAACGGCAACCGTCAGCAGCAGAGCCGTCGTGAAAACGGTGTCAGCAACGGCAACCGCCAGCAGAACCGTAGCGAGAATGGTGTCAGCAACGGCAACCGCCAGCAGAACCGCCGCGAAAACGGTGTCAGCAACGGCAGTCGTCAGCAGAACCGCCGCGAGAATGGTGTCAGCAACGGCAACCGCCAGCAGAGCCGTCGTGAAAACGGTGTCAGCAACGGCAACCGCCAGCAGCAGAGCCGTCGTGAGAACAGTAATGCGAGTGTCCGTCGTGAGAATTCGCACAACAAGATCGGAAACTCTTCATCCAAAGGGTATAATCGCCCCAGCAGCACCAGTGTAACACGCAGTACAGGCTCTTCTTCTTCGCGCTCATCATACGGTGGTGGCAGCTCATACAGTAACGGTGGAGGCTCCCGTAACAGCAGTTCCGGTGCTACCCGCAGCAGTAGCAGTGGTGGCGGCCGCAGTGGCGGTGGCGGTTCACGTGGCGGCCGCAGATAATAGGTAGCTGCTTAAGAAACTGTCGTAATGTTAAACACTTTCCGTATTATCTTTTGACAAACATTTGTAGAACATAAACAACACAACTATGAAACGTATATTATATTTATTCCTGATTTCGTTGCCGTTAGGCCTTGGTGCACAGAATATGTACAATGTGGCTTCAATCCTTGAGAATGACTTGAACGGCACAGCCCGGTTTGTCGGAATGGCCGGTTCTATGGGCTCTCTTGGCGGTGATGTCTCCGTAATGGGGACAAACCCGGCAGGTATAGGCCTGTACCGTGGTGGTGATGTCTCAATTACAGGAAATATTAACTTCAATAACAACGAGGCTGCATACGAGGGCGACCTCGTAAAGAGCAAGTCTACTGATTTTGCTATCGGGAATGCCTCTTTCGTCTTGTCGAACAAGATTGATGGACAGTCATTGAAGTTTATGAATATTGGTTTCAGTTATCGTCACAAGAACAACCTCTCCGGCGAGTTCGAGATGGCTGGTCCGGCAGGAATATTTTCCCAGCAGTATGCCATTGAGGAACTGTACAGTAACAACAGTTTCAATCTGGGTAATCTTGACAGGAAACTTTATCAAGGGCTTGATAAGAGCTGGTTGGCTTTGCTTGCTGCCGATGCAGGCCTTTATTATGATAACGAGAATTACTTTACCGAGAACGGAACCCTCTGCTTTACCCCAACCAGCTTTGGCTACTTCAGTGAGGAGAAGGGTGGTGTCGATGAAATTGACCTAAATGTGTCGGTGAACATAAGTGACCGTCTGTATCTTGGTGCTACATTCGGCTTTGTTACTGTTGACTACGACCGCTATTCAATGTACTACGAGGATGATGAAATTGGCGAGATTTATTCATTGGAGAATTTCTACAAACTCGAAGGTCAAGGGTTCGACATAAAGTTAGGTGCTATTTTCCGTCCATTCAAGTATTCTCCTTTCAAGATAGGTCTTGCAGTGCACACACCTACCTGGTATAAGCTCGAGGAGTATTCTTCGGCAAATATTTGCGGCCCTTACGAAGGTGATGGCGTCTTTGACACAAGAGACCCGGAACTTTATGGCGAAGATATGTTCAGCCGTTATAGGTTGTCGACACCTTGGCGTTTCAATGCCTCAATGTCATATACTTTCGGTACAATGCTTGCCTTGAATGCGGAGTATGAGTATGCCGACTACTCTTCGGCAGAGTTCGGTGGCTCCTCATTTGTTGCCAAGGCACAGAACGAAGAGATTAGCTGTAATATGAAGGAGCAGCATATAGCCCGTATCGGTGCCGAGCTGAATGTCGACGGCTTTGCATTACGTGCAGGATACAGTTATACGACTGCACCATTCAAGGAGGTTGCCTACAAGGAGATGTTTAATGCCGCAGTGACAGAGACATCTACAGAGTATAGCAACAAGTACGAAAAGAATGCCGTTACTCTGGGTTGCGGTTATCGTGGCAAAAGCCTTTATTTCGATGTTGCTTATATGTTGCAGACACAGAAGTCCGATTTCTATACATACTATGACCCGTCGGAAGTGAATCCGGCTGCCAAGGTCGAGAATAACAGGCATTCTGTCGTGGCAACCGTCGGTATGCGTTTCTGATAGGCGAGGCTATTTCCTTCTCCAGAAATTGAGGCCGATATATACATTTATAACTCCGAATCCGTTGAGAATGCTCAGTGAGTTCCTGCTGTAGGAGTATGTGTGCGAGACAAGTGACGTGCCGGCATAGTATCTGCTGTTGTTGTATACTATTGCCGCGCGTGTTATAAGGTCGAAGTTGATGTTCGAGAACAGGTCTTTGCCGTTTTTAAGTTTCAGCGAGGTATTCTTGTATCCGATAGCTGGAGTGAATGATATATTTGCAAGGCAGTTCTTGGCAAATACCCAGTTATAGCTATATCCGAAATTGATGCTGAAATCCTTGTATTTCACATAATCGAACTTCAGGTCGGGTACTAGTAGCTCTTGAATCTGTGGGTCGAATCCGGTATGGTTGAAGCTGAATGACTGCTCGTTGTAGTTAAGTCCCAGAATGAATGAACCGGCACTGATTCTCTGGTTTGTCGACTGGCTGTATGCTGCCGGGTATGAGAATCTCTTGTTGTTGAATACATAGTAGAGGTTGAACCCCTTCTGCGTCACACTCAGTCCGTCGAAGTTTCTGTTGTAGCCTGTAATCTTCTTGCCTTCACGCTCGAATCCGTCAAGTGTCCTTATCTTATACCCCTCATTCCTCTTGCGGTAGAAGATGTCTATGCCAACCTTTGAGGTATAGAAACTGAAATTGATGTCCGAAAGCGGACTTCCCTCTTCAAGGTCAATGCTATAGCCAAGGAAAATCCATCTCCATCCAAGGTACAGGCCAATTCTGTTGAGACTCGAGGGGCTCATAGTAATGCTCTGCTCCCTGTCTTTAGTTGAGAATCTGTAGTATTCATATGCACATGAGTACTGAGGCATTATTGTGAGATTATATAGATTGGGAGATATGTAGAGACTGTCCTTCTTGTCGAAATTCTCGTCAATGAAGCTCCCGGTCTCCTTGAAGGCATCTTTCGTGTTTGTTATAATCTTGCCTGTCAGAGATTTCTGCTGCGTCTCTTTTTTCTCGGCAGCTACCTGTGCCTTTGATGGCAGTGCCATGAAGAACAGGACAATCATTGCGATGATTGCCCCGGTCATTTTAGCTGCTTTGTCATCACCGGCCTTCTTCATCTTCCAGAACTATTGCTTCTTATGGGAACTCGTTTACACAATCTTTCCAAGAATCTTGTCTAGAACCCAGTTCGTTGGGGTTGCGCTCACACTGTCACAACTGCAATTGCCAATGTGCTGCAGGTGTTCTACAATGTTTCTGATGAGCGGTAACTGTACGTATGGAGGGTTCGCTATCTTGAACCTTTTTGTTCCCTCCTCGTTCCTTAGCTCAATCTCTTCGAATGTAAACACTGAGAATTTGATATTTCCCTTGCTGCCGAAGATTTCGATATGGTCCTCTTTTGACGATTCATCTGCTACAAAACACCAGGAACCTGAACCTGGAATTCCGTTCTCGAACTTGAAGCAGGCACTGACGGTGTCTTCGGCTTTGTAGAGACCGCCGCGGTTGGCCGTGTATCCTTCGGCATAGAGAATGCAGCCGAACATCTCCTGAAGCAGGTCTATCTGGTGTGGTGCAAGGTCATAGAAGTATCCTCCTCCTGCAATGTCCGGAATCACTCGCCAGGGAAGGTTCTCCCGGTTATAGTCGAGGTCGCGTGGCGGTACAGAGAAACGTATCTGTACGTTCAGCACGTTGCCAATCTGCGGCAACAGCTCCTTAACCTTTATGAAGTATGGCAGGTATCGCCGATAATATGCAACGAAGCATGGTACACCGGTCTCTCGCGAAATCCTGTTTATCCTTGTACAGTCCTCGTAGCTTGCGGCCAACGGCTTTTCCACATATACCGGTTTGCCGGCCTTCATAGCCATAATAGCATAAGTCGCGTGTGATGAAGGCGGAGTGGCTATGTATACTGCATTCACCTCCGGGTCATCTATCAGGGCCTGTGCATCCACATACCAGCGCGAAATGTTATGCCTTCTTGCATAGTTTCTGGTCTTCTCCTTGTCGCGTCCCATTACGGCCACAACCTGTGAACCTTTGACTAGAGGAAATGCCGGGCCGCTCTTTTTCTCTGTGGCCTCACCGCATCCAATGAATCCCCAATTGACCGTTATGTTCATATGACTTATTGTTGCTTGATGATGAAAACCGATGATGTCCTAATTGTAGAAATTCCACGATAGTCCGAACCACAAAACGGCCGGTGTCATTGGGTGGTGGGGAACAAGGAAGTAGTTTCTGTTTCCTGTACCTTCGTTTACGTGGTAGTATTTTATATAGAATCGTGTCTGCTTGAGCAGAAAGTTTGCATATACACTCACCAGCGGATAGTTTCCAATCTTTATCCTATCCTCTTGGTTCTGCTGCACAAACTGCCCGAGTGCAGGCGAGTAATTGGGCGCGTAGTACTCAGTGAAGTATCTGGCATCGGCACCCAATTCCGTGTTGAGAACCTTGGCTATCCTGAACTTTATGAATACGTTTGCATAAATGTTGAGGTCGGGTAAAGGAAGAACCTCCTTGTTGCTGCTGTTCTGATATGTGAATTCGGTGTTTATGTTCAGTATACCCCACTTGAAGTCCTGCCCGAGGGTTGCAGAAAGCACTCTTATGTTGCTGCTTTCCTGTGCTACACTGTAACGGTTCAGAAATCCTGTGCCACCTGCTTTTGCAACAGAATTGTCGGCTATGTAGGTATAGTTCTTTATATTCTCGAACCCTACGCTCAACCGTGTTCTCCACGAAGGTATCTCTATCTTGCCTTCAATCCGTGTCTTCAGTTCCTTGTCGAGGCTGTTGTCCCACCAGAAATGTTCCGAGTGGTAGTGCCTGTAGTAGAATGATGGCAGGCTGCGTCTGATGAACGCATTGGCCGAGATATTGATGTCTTTTTTCCACAGCCTGAAATGAAGGTCTGCGCGGCCGTCTATGTCGAATGTCCCAATGTAGTCATCTGTCAACGCGGTTTCTCCCTCTACCTTGTAGTGCAGATTGTCACCGATTTTACTTTCTATTATACCGCCAACCGATAGTATATGTTCGCTATACTTGTTTCTTCTTTCAAGTCCTCCGGCAAGGGAGTCGGGCATAGTGTATCTGTTGTACCTGTACGATGCAAAGGCTGTGACATCGGCAAAGGCCCATTTGCTGAATCCCTCGCACAGCGATAGTGCCAGCCTGTTTTCAATCGACAAGTTCTTTGTTTTGTCGAGAGAGTCATAAGGCAGGTAAGTGTCGGCATAGTAGTTCTGCTTGTTCTCGTGGCTTATGAACTCCCTGTGGTTGTGCCTTACATCGGCTGTGTGAGTGATGCGTGCAACATTTACAAATTCGGTTGCCAGTGAGTCGATGACCGCTCCGCTGCTGTCGGTCTCCAGTTTCTCGCGGTAGAAGCCGAAGTTGTAGTTGTGCGTGAAGAACAGTGAATAAACTTCATTCCTGTTCCAGGTCTTGTCAAGGTTCACCGGTATGTCGGCTGTGCCGAAATTGCTGTTCGACCCGTCGGTTTCCTCGGGACGTGTAATGTAGCGGTCATCGGTTATTCCGCCATTCTCGGCCTGTTTCATATGGTAGCGGCTTGCCAGCATATGATAGTTGTACCGGTCGCTGCGGTAGAAGGAGAAAAGCGAAAAATTCATTTGTGAACTTGCCTGGTTGTCATATCTGCCGCGTGCATATAAGTAGTCGAAGAGAAAGCCTGCACCGAAATGCTTGCCTGCGTTTGTGGTGAAATATGCCCTGAACCGGTCGTCGCCGTCAACCTTGTTGCCGGACGAATGGTAACTCAGGTTTGTATACGGTGATTTAGTATCGGTAAAAATGAACTCATCCGGGGTTGTGTAGAAGTAGTCGTATGGTTGCAGAAAATCGAAATCGTTCTCTACTGGCCTGTTGAAGAATATTCTTGTCTGTCTTGGTGTGCCCATGCTGCCAAGGAAATTGTATTCCCCATAGGTACCTTCCGTAAGGTGCCAGTTCTGGAACAGATGCTGTAGGGTGTCGGCATTAATCTCCTGTTTTTTGCCAAACCTTGCATCTACCCTCCATTGGTGTATCTCCTTGGGAACATTGAGCTCTTTTTTTGTAGAGTCCTTCTCATTCTTCTTGAATGGGCTGAAAACCTCGCCGCTTCCAAGTCCGGAACTAGGCTTGTCCTCGAGCTGGTGTCCTTGAATGCGCTGTCCCCAGGATATGGCAGGCAGGGCAATAAGTATCAAATATAGTAGACTTCTTCTCATCTGTCTTGATCCTCTTTCAGTTAATGAAGCGGAGTATGAAATCAATGAACTTAATCGATAACGAGGTGAATCCCACATACATGAACGCAGGGCATTTGCCATGGACAAGATAAATGACCAGGGTTGCCAATGCGCCAAGGAGGAATACAATGTTCAGTATTTGCCTTATTTTGTCGATGCGTCTCATTCTTGTAATATCTGTTTAGAAACTGTTTTCAGGCAGCTTTTCAGTTTGTACTTAACGCGCTTCTCAGTTCATTGGCCAGCCTGTTCTTCAGGTCGATGGTCTTGCGGCGGAACTTGCCTTCGAATTTCTTCAGGCCGCCCTTGTTGTTGAAGGCATTATCATCGGTTATCCACTCTTCGGCTTTCATCTTTATGCCTCCCTTGTCATCTTCATCGTCATACCAGTATGTAATACGTGAGAGGTTGAATATGCACTTGCCGTCCTCGGCACTGATTGTAAGGTAGTAGTACATTCTGGCTCTGCTAAGTACAAGAAAAGTATTCTTGAATACTATGTATTCTTCACCTTTGACAATGAGCGAACCGGGTTGCTCGCTGTCATATCTTTTTGCCGACAGGACAGTCGGTTCTACATAGCGGTCCTTTATCCATTTGTCGGCTCTTTCAAGAATTTCCTCTTTCGTCAGCCCGTCGGCAGTGATAACTTCCTCAAATGTAACCTTGCCATTTACCAAGGGTACCATCCCCTGGCTGTACTGTGGCTCTACGCTCTTGTCTTTCTTCTTGAACAGCTGGGCATTGGCTGTTGATGCCAACAGCACTAATGCTATAAGCATTACGACTTTTTTCATATTTTATAATATTTATATTATAATCATTCTGCGAAGATAATACAAAACCTACAAGAAAACAAATATGCCGCGCTTTCCTGTGATGCTTTTAATGTTAAAGCGGAAAGAAACTGTTTGAATTTATAATAAAAGTTTTTATCTCAGAGGTTGCTGCTTTGTCGTTTCTTCTATTCAAGGGGCTTACTCCTTTCTTTTTTTCTGGTTTCATAATCTTTTCTGTTTGAAGCAGACATCCTGTTCGAGTTCAATAAGAAGCCGGCGGTATAAATTAAGGCAACTCCTAAAAACCGTGGCTTATTTTTTGTTATTGCACCGCCTTTGTATTATTTTTGCAAAGTTTAGAACAGAGAAGTTTATGGACAAGGAGAAGGATGGAACACAAATAATAAAGGGTGGCGGCCCTAATGTGCGTGTTGTCACAAAAGTGAAGAAGAAACCCAAGAAGAAACTGACACCCCAGGAGAAGAAGGAGGCAATGCTCAAGAATGCAAGAATTGTCTTCTTTAATCTGTTGGGAATGGTTGCAGTTGTGTTTCTCATAATATATTTCGGTCTCCTGTGGGTAGATGGCTATGTCAATCATGGCGAGGAGGTCGAAGTACCCGATTTGCGCCGTATGCACGTTGAGGATGCTAAGGCCGAACTGCGCTCGAAAGGGTTCTCGCTTGAGATACATCGTTATGATTACAGAGCCGGAGCTGTGCAGGATGAAGTGCTTGAACAGTCGCCGAAGCAGAATACGATGGTGAAAGAGGGTCGCAAGGTTTATGTTGTACTGAACACGACGCAGAAGCCGAAGCAGTCGGTGCCTGGTGTCATAGACAACTGTTCTCTGCGTGAGGCTCAGGCACGCATATCAGCAGCTGGTTTCGTTGTGGCTGCAATTGACACTGTTGCCGGAGAGAAAGACTGGGTCTATGAATTGCGTTACAAGAACAGGCAACTCAGCAATGGTGAGGCTATTCCGCAAGGTTCTGCTGTCACTATAGTCATAGGCAGCGGCAAGGAGACGCAGAGTGACACGGAGGTTGTTGTTGACGATGATTATTTCGAGTAACTATGGCTCTTGCTGAAGATTTCGAAGGATATCTCACCGACCCGTTGTCCTGTGACGGCTTCGATGCGGAAGAAGAAACTCTCTTTCGCGAAATACGCATAACTGCCGACAGGGGGCAATCGCTTGTCCGCATTGACAAGTTCCTCATCGACCACGTTGCCAACACTTCGCGCAGCAAGATACAGCAGGCTGCCGATGCCGGTTCAATATCGGTCAATGGCAAGGTCGTGAAGAGCAATTACAAGGTAAAGCCCTTTGATGAGATTGTAATTACATTGAATACTCCGGCCTATGACAACAGTATAGTGCCCGAGGATATACCTCTCGATGTAGTCTATGAAGATGATGACCTGATGGTAGTGAACAAGCCGGCGGGACTTGTCGTTCATCCCGGTTGTGGAAATACGCATGGGACTCTCATTAATGCCGTGGCTTGGCACCTGAAGGATAATCCTGCTTTCGACCCCAACGACCCTCAGGTAGGCCTTGTGCATCGTATTGACAAGAATACTTCGGGGCTTCTAGTCGTTGCAAAGACGGCAATGGCCAAGGCGCATCTTGGTATGCAGTTTTTCAATAAGACTACAAAGAGGACATACAATGCAGTTGTCTGGGGTTCGTTGAAGGAGGAGTGCGGTACAATTGTTGGCAGTATTACACGCAATCCGCGCAATCGCCTTCAGATGTGTGTCTCCCCCGACGAAAGCGTGGGCAAGTATGCTGTAACCCATTACCGTGTTCTCGAAAGGCTCAGCTATGTATCTCTTGTAGAGTGCAATCTTGAAACAGGCCGCACTCATCAGATTAGAGTGCATATGAAGCATATCGGGCATATACTTTTCAATGATGATGTATACGGTGGCGATGAAATTCTTAAAGGAACAAATTTCAGCAAGTACAGCCAGTTTGTGCGCAACTGCTTTAGGCTGTGCCCGCGTCAGGCTCTGCATGCAAAGACACTTGGCTTTGTTCACCCAAGGACGGGAGAGGAGATGTATTTCGATTCGGAACTTCCTGAAGACTTTCTTTCGATGGTCGACGCTTGGCGTCGCTATTCAAGTGCCAGTGCCGGCTATCTTAATGAGGAGTAGGCATTCTCAATACGGCTTATGAGTTAAGGCAGTTCAAGGAACTGCTTTTATTTTAACGTGAGCTCGATATAATTTTACTCCTCCACCGCAAGCGGTCCCCCTCCTCTAAATAATACCTTAGATTTGCGCAAGACAAAAAAGATAAAGTAGAATAATTATATTTGCCT
>CAZAIM010000010.1:0-29748 GCA_964485215.1 uncultured Bacteroidaceae bacterium
GGGTTGCCGATGTAGTTTATCCTGTAATTATGCTTCTTTTCGAAGAAATCAATTTCAAACGGCAATATCGAGAACAGTTCGTCTACATCGCGCTTGATATTCTTTATACGGTGCTCCTTCCAAGCCCATATTTTTGGAGAAATATAATAATAGACCGGTATCGACGTATTCTTGTGGATATATTTTGCCACAGACAGGTTGAAGCCCGGATAATCGACAAGTATCAATGCGTCGGGTGCCCAGGCTACAATATCCTTTTTACAGGAGTTCATATTGGACAGTATCGTTCTAAAGTGCATAAGAACAGGAATAAAGCCCATATATGCAAGTTCGCGATAATGTTTCACACGCACTCCTCCTACTGCCGCCATAAGGTCGCCGCCAAAAAAACGGAATTCAGCCTTGCTGTCAGCCTCCTTTATCGCTTTCATCAGGTTCGATGCGTGAAGGTCGCCCGATGCTTCTCCTACTATGAGATAATATTTCATAATCCGTGTATTTCTTTATGGTTCAATATTCCATCCTTTCATGTCCTCAAGCAGACGATAATCCGTGAGGTCGATTGTTGTTGGCGTTATTGCCACATAGTTATGCAAGAGTGCTACTCTGTCGGCGTTTTCGTCATTATCCTCTACCACAAACTCTCCGGTAAGCCACCACCATTTGCCGCCACGCGGATGCTCATGCGCCTCCCACTCATTCACCCAACTGCCCATTGCCTGGCGACAAACCTTTACACCGGCATAAGCCTGAGAATCGGGGAAGTTCACATTAAGACAGCTTCCGACAGGCAAACCGCGTTCAAGGACATTGGCAACAACAGAGCGTATAACATTGTAAGTCGGAGAGAAGTCGGCATCGGCATCGTGCGAGCAGAGCGAGAATGCTACCGAAGGTACCCCTTTCATGCATCCCTCGAAAACAACGCCCATAGTGCCCGAATAGTGAGCATTTACCGCCGAATTGTCGCCATGATTTATACCGCCGACAACAAGATTGGGGCGGCGTTCAAGTACCGAATGGAACGCAACCTTGACACAATCACAAGGTGTTCCGGTACAGGAATAGACCTCCAGTCCCGGTTCCGACGACACTTTCTCAACCTTGACCGGAGTTTCGCTTGTTATCGCACACCCCTTTCCCGAACGCCCTTTATGCGGCGCAACAACAACCACATCACCAAATTCCATAAGCACCCTGACAAGGCAATTTATACCCTTTGCCATGTAACCATCATCATTCGATACCAATATCAACGGTCTTTCATTCATAACATAATCATTTAATCAGGAAGTTGCCCGAACACCACTTTGCCCGGCCTCCCTGCTTTTCAGTTGCGAAGATAGTAAAAATTTGCAGAATTAATTCTATTTATGTACCTTTACAGAAAATATACAATACAGATTATGAGAAAGAATCTTCTTGCAGCAATGCTGCTTGCCATGACGGCATTCGCATTCCGTGGCAATGCTCAGAGCATTGCAATATACCCGACCCCACAGCAGATTTCCTGGGAAAACGAAGTTGCATTCGCCAAAGGTACGGCATTCACGCTTACCGGTGCAGAAAGTGCCGACACCGATGCCGTCAGCCTGTTCACGAAAAAACTGACAACCGGCACCGATGGTGTTGAAGTCATTATTGGCGAGCGCGGCGACGCAGCTGTTGCCGGATACGAAAGTCTCATTCCGCAGAAAGCCGAAGGTTACTACCTTGCAGTCGAAGGCAGCAAGGTAGTCATTGCCGGAAATGACGGCTCGGGAACGTTCTACGGTGTACAGACTTTCATTCAGATAGCATCACAGCCCGAAGTGATGAATGTAACCGTAACCGACTATCCGAGTGTTCCGCAGCGCGGACTTGTAGAAGGATACTACGGCAACCCTTACAGCAAGGAGAACCGCATGGGGCTTTTCGAACTCTTCGGCCGACAGAAGATGAACGTATATATCTACGGTCCTAAGGACGATGCATACCACAAAAGCAAATGGCGCGAAGAGTATCCGGCCGACCTTGCTGCACAGATAACAGAATATGTCAACGTTGCCAAGGCCAACAAAGTAGATTTTGTATGGGCCATTCACCCGGGCGAAGATATCCAGTGGAACGACACCGACAGAGCCAATATCGTAAACAAGCTCAAGGCTATGTGCAAGCTTGGCGTAAGAAGTTTCGCGGTTTTCTGGGACGACCTTTGGAACGATGACGGCTCACACGGTGACGAACAGGCTGAACTGATGAACTACATAGCACAGGAACTTGAAGCCGCATACCCCGATGTGAATCCTCTTGTCATCTGCCCGACACAGTACAACCGCGGTTGGGCCAATGCTGTCTATCTGCCGGCACTCGGCGACATCATGAACAGCGACATAAATGTCATGTGGACAGGAAACAGCGTTGTTGATATGATAAACAAAAGCGACATGGAGTGGATTAACGGTCAGATAAAGAGAAAGGCATACATCTGGCTCAACTACCCTGTAAGCGACTACTGCATCGACCATCTGCTCATGGGTCCTACATACGGCAACGACCTTGACATTGCCGACATGATGTCGGGCTTCGTGGCAAACCCGATGGAATATGCCGAAGCATCAAAAGTATCGCTGTTCAGCATCGGTGACTACACCTGGAACATGCAGGCATACGATGCTGATGCATCATGGGAAGCTGCCATGAGGTATATAATGCCCGAGAACTACGAAGCATTCCGTTTCTTCTGCGAGAACAACGTAGACCTTGGCCCCAACGTGCACGGATTGCGCCGCACCAACGAATCACCCGAATTTGTTGAGGCAGAACAGGTTTACCGCAACAACATTGCCAAAGACAGAACTGCTGCATTTACAGTAATAGGAGAGCAGTTCAACAAGTTTGTGAATTCGGCAGAGACACTGCTCACAACCGACGAGGCAGCTGCACTCACAAGCGAAATTGAACCGTGGATACAGAGCATGAAGCACATGGGCATGAGAGGCGTTGCACTTGTGGAGATGAACAATGCACTTGCCGAGGAGAACCCCGAGAAATTCATCGAAAACTACTTGAAATACAAGGAAAACGAAGAGGCACAGGCCGCAATACGTTCACGCGACTTCTCCGGTTCACTGAGAATTGCCACACCGGCTGTAGGCTCATTATATGTAGAACCATTCCTGAAGGAGTGTGCCGGAGAACTTGTTGCAGCCTACAAGGAGAGCTACGACTACCGTCTGGACGTATTCCCGGCACAGGTACTGGAGAACGGCACATATTACATCATGAACAATGGCCGATACCTCACAAACACACAGCCTAATGTAGCCGGCAGTGCACCAATCTTCAAAAGTGCGGTTGACACAATACGCCCACAGCGTCAGGAGTGGAAGATTTCACTCGACGCAAGCACTAACCGCTACAAGATTGTCAATGTAGAAGACAGCCGTTACCTTAACGAGAACGGAGTGTTCACCGTAAGCAACGAGACCAACCCGTACGAAGCAATATGGCACACTTACGAGATAACACTTCTTGCCAACGGCAAGTATGCGATACAGAACGGAGGCAGTGCCGGCACAAATTTCTGGACAGTAAGCGGCACGCGTGTACAGAAGAGCAGCTCAAGCGATGCCCTGCCCGACAAATACATATTCGACCTTGCTCCGCTGGGAGGAGAGCCTAAGGAGAAAATCATAAGCGACGACGAGGTGTATTACATTATGGACGGCAGCAGATACCTCACCAACAATAACGTGAAAGGCAGCGGAGGCACGCCGGTTTTCAAGGAGACAGCCGAACCCAAGAGCGCGCAGGAGTGGAAGATTACCGTTGACACTGGCTATAAGAACTGCTACAAGATTACAAGCAACGCCGACGGACGCTACTTGAACGAATATGGAGTGTTCGGCACCAACCAGTACTACGGCGACTGGAACACCTATCTCCTCACCGCAATGGGCGACAAGTGGTCGATTATGTGGACCCAATCGTCAGCAAAGAATGGGGCACAGTTCATGGTTGTATCAGACGACCACCTTGAAGCAAAGAACGTAGCACGCAGCGAAAGCTACACGGTCAGGATTGTAAGAAAGGGAGACGAAACCTCCATTGGCGGAGTTGCAAATGAAAAGAATGGTGCCATAATATGCGGAGACTACCTCCTTTTGCCCGGTGCGAAAAACGTATCGCTGCACACCATCGATGGAAGACTCATAGCAGAGACCAAGGGAGATAAAGCAAGTATTGCCGGGCTGCCCACAGGCATTTACATCGCAACATCGGACAGCCCTGAAGGAAAAAAGACATTCAAGATTGTTATAAAATAAAGAGAAGTTATGGAAAACAGAACATCAACAATTGCTCTGGAAAGAAAAAAGAGCGCGCAGTTATCCGTTTTCAGGAAAGTATATGTGTGGATGAGCCTCGCACTGTGCATAACAGGCCTCACCGCACTGTTGGTTGCGAACAACAACGACATCCTGTACGCACTTGTTCAGAACAGCACACTATTCTGGGTTATAATGATTGCAGAACTTGCATTGGTCTTTGTCCTTGCAAGCAGAATAAACAAGCTCTCTATGACAACTGCAACCCTGCTGTTCATACTGTACTCGGTGCTGAACGGTGTGACAATGTCATTCATTTTCATGGTATACACCGAATCATCAATCGCAGCAACATTCTTTATCACAGCCGGAACCTTCGCAGCTGTAAGCCTCTACGGATATGCCACCCAAAGAGACCTCTCTTCTTGGGGAAGCATACTCATCATGGCACTGATAGGAATTATAATCGCATCGGTAGTGAACATTTTCATGACAAGCGAAACACTCTACTGGATTATAAGCTATGCAGGAGTGTTGATTTTTGTAGGACTTACCGCTTACGACACCCAAAAAATCAAGAAAACATTGCTGAACCCGAACAATGATGCGGGCGAAAACCTTCAGAAGGTTGCCCTCTTGGGTGCGTTGCAGCTGTACCTTGATTTCATAAATCTGTTCCTGCATCTGCTGCGTATTATGGGAAACCGCGATTGACAACAACCCCATACAAAGCAGGAGCTGTGCGTGCACAGCTCCTGCTTTGTTGCTGTAGCACTGCAGCAAGAAACAACAAGTAACTGTTTTTTAGTTTTATTATATCTTGGCTGTTCATAAGTAAATGAAAAATAATAAAAATAGATTCTATTTTTTTACTAACTTTGCAAAATAATCAAGAAGCTGCCCAAGGAGACCGGACAGCCACTAAACAGATGCGGCACGGCCGCACATACTGAATAAAAGAAAAACTATGGGAAAGATTATTGCATTAGCAAACCAGAAAGGCGGTGTAGGAAAGACTACCACTGCTATAAACCTGGCTGCATCTATGGCTACATATGGCAAGAAGGTGCTTATTATAGATGCCGACCCCCAGGCCAATGCCTCTTCAGGTCTTGGAATAGATATACGCGAGATTGAATCATCCATATATGAATGTCTCATAAACAAGTCGGCCACGGAAGAGAGCATACAGCATACTTGCGTTGAAGGGCTCGACATAATACCATCGCACATAGACCTTGTAGGAGCCGAAATAGAGATGCTCGACATGGAGAACAGGGAGAAGATTATGCGCGAGGCACTTGCACCGATAAAAGAGAGATATGACTATATACTTATCGACTGTTCACCCTCGCTTGGTCTCATAACGGTAAACTCGCTCACTGCAGCCGATTCTGTAATAATACCAGTACAGTGCGAATACTTCGCGCTCGAGGGTATCAGCAAGCTGCTGAACACCATAAAGATCATAAAGTCGAACCTTAACCCAAAGCTCGACATCGAGGGTTTCCTGCTCACCATGTTCAACTCACGCCTTAGACTTAGCAACCAGGTATACAACGAGGTAAAGAAACACTTCCGCGAACTGGTCTTCAACACTGTCATACAGCGTAACATACGCTTGGGAGAAGCACCGAGTATGGGCATTCCGGTAATTATGTACGATGCCGATTCTACGGGAGCAAAGAACTATTTGGCACTTGCCGAGGAGATTATAAACAGAAACAACGAATAATGGCAAAACAGAAATTCACACTTGGCCGCGGTCTTGACGCACTGATATCTACAGAAGCTGTACGCACTTCGGGCTCATCATCCATTGGCGAGATTGAGATTGGCAAGATTTTCGCAAACCCCAACCAGCCACGCCGGGACTTCAACGAAGAGGCCCTGCAGGAACTTGCCGACTCCATAAAGGAACTTGGAGTAATACAGCCCATTACGCTGCGCAAGATGGATGACGAGAAGTACCAGATTATCGCAGGAGAACGCCGGTTCCGCGCTTCGCAGCTTGCCGGAAAGAGTTCTATCCCGGCATACATACTAAAAGCCGATGATGAGGACACTATGGAGATGGCTCTCATTGAAAATATCCAGCGCGAAGACCTTAATCCATTGGAGATAGCCTTGGCATACCAGCAACTGATAGAACAGCACAACCTCTCACAGGAGCAGTTGAGCAAACGTGTAGGCAAAGGCCGTGCTACCATAGCGAATTTTCTTCGTCTGCTCAGACTGCCGGCAGCAATCCAGGTCGCTCTCAAGGAGAAAAGAATTGACATGGGGCATGCAAAGGCACTTCTTTCGCTCGACTCGCACAGCGACCAGATAAACCTGTTCCACGAAATCGAGAGAAACAGTTTCTCGGTTCGCGAAGTCGAGGAGATGGTGCGCAAGATAAAGGAGGGCGAAAACAGCAAGCCCGTTGCCGCGGCAAAAACGGCGGCAAAGAAACAGGATGCAGTGTATCACCAGCTGAAGAAACAGCTCACTCAATTCTTCCAGACACCTGTACAGCTTACCTGTTCGGAAAAAGGCAGCGGAAAAATCAGCATCAAGTTCAAGAACGAAAAGGAGTTTGAAAGGATTATTGCTATTTTTGACAAACTAAACCAGTAGTACTGTGTTACATAGCCGACTGACATACCGATTCCTGACGGCCATAGCAATTATGCTTGCCATAGCCACAACCTCCAGAGCACAGGAGGCTGAACAGTTCACTATACCTTCAGACACCGTTCAGGCCACCTTGCCGGAAACCGAAATTGCAAGATACGACAGCCTTTACAAGGAGGTGAATGAAGACGTTCAGACACTGTCGCCGGACAGCAGCAGGGTTGCTTTGAAAAGAAGAGAGACACAGAACGGCAACAACGGCGTGAAACTACGGAAGCCAGACCCGAGCAAGGCTACGTGGTTTGCGCTTGTCTTTCCGGGCGGAGGACAGATCTATAACCGCAAATATTGGAAACTGCCTATTGTGTATGGAGGTTTTGCAGGATGTCTCTATGCCTACAACTGGAACGGGCAGATGTACAAGGACTATAGGCAGGCCTATCTCGACATTATGGACAGCGACCCTAACACCGACTCCTACAAGGACTTCTTCCGCCCCGGATACGACTTTGAAAAGAACAAGGACTACCTGAAAGAGGTTTTCAAGAAAAGGAAAGACAGGTATCGCCGTTGGCGCGACCTCAGCGTTTTTGCCACAATAGCCGTATATGCCCTTTCGGTGATTGATGCCTATGTCGATGCACAACTTTCAAATTTCGACATCACTGAAGACATAAACCTTTCTATAGAGCCACAAAGGATTAAGACTGGCGACAATCTTATAAACCAGGATTATTACGGACTGAACTTCAATATAACATTCTAACGATGTATAGAACAACAAATACAATTCTGACAATACTGCTTGCAGCCGCATTCTTGTCGTGCAGCACAACAAGAAGCACACAGAACCAGGGTGAGGAGATTGCCGGTGGGGAAGGACGCAACGCCTTTCAGGCAAACAGCATAAAGCACGCTGTCACAGAACTGGAGTATGAAATGGAAACTGACACCATTGACGGTGTTGCATCTCAGTTCGAAGTGCCCGAAAGCATGACATCGAACACCGACAGCCTGCTCAACAGCTGGCAGGCACGTAATCTGCTGAGGAAGCTCGACTGTGACGGCAGTGAGAATACAGGTATTGTCATGACCGACACGATGTACGCAAAAAGGCTTGCAGGATTACCGGCAATAGTAAAGATGCGCTATAACAACGTAGTGCGCTCCTGCATTGACCGATATACAAGAAACCGTTCCCAAGTATCGTATATGCTGGGTATTGCAGAGTTCTATATGCCAATCTTTGAGCAGGAAATAGACCGTATGGGGTTACCGCATGAACTGAAATATCTCCCAATAATCGAGTCTGCATTAAACCCGACGGCAAAATCGAGAATGGGCGCGAAAGGATTATGGCAGTTCATGTTCGGGACATCGAAATCATACGGTCTGAAGTCAAACAACTACATCGAAGAGCGGTTCGACCCTATCAAATCGACAACAGCAGCCCTTACATACTTGAAGGACCTTTACGATATGTTCGGCAACTGGGAACTTGCCATAGCTGCATACAACTGCGGTCCCGGCAACGTAAACAAGGCTATCAAACGTTCGGGCGGCAAGACATCGTTCTGGGAAATCTACTCCTGGCTGCCACGCGAGACACGAGGCTACCTTCCCGGCTTCATTGCCGCAAATTACATTATGACATATTATGAAGACCACGGAATATGCCCGATGGAGCCCAACATATCGGTAACGACCGACACTGTCTGCATAAACAAAAACCTGCATTTCAGACAGATTGCCGAAGTCTGCGATGCCGACATAGAAGAGATAAGAGCACTCAACCCACAGTACATAAAGGATATAATACCTGGTGAGAACGAAACGTATACATTACGGCTCACCAATGAACTGGTATCCAGATTCATTGAAAACGAGGACAGCATCTACAACTACAAAAAGGAGCAGTTTTTCCCGGAACACAATATTGCAAAGATACTGAAAGAGGCAAAGCAGAACGACAACGGAAGCGGCAACCTCATACGGCACAAGATAAAGAGCGGTGAGACACTTGGCAGCATAGCACGCAAATACCATGTAAAAGTGAAGCAGATTATGAAGTGGAACAATATGCGCAATACCAACATCAGAGCCGGCAAATATCTAAAGATTTACAAATAAAATGACAAGCGACGAGCGGAATAGGATTTCGGAAGAAGAGGCAGCCGTAAACGCAGCCTTTCAGGAACTGCTGGACATATATATGGCATCGCAGCACCGCAAGAAGGCCGAACTCATAAAAAAGGCCTTCAATTTTGCACGACAGGCACATAAAGGTGTGAGACGGCATAGCGGCGAACCATATATAATGCATCCGCTTGCCGTAGCACGCATAGTATGCAAGGAAATGGGGCTTGGTTCCACTTCCATCTGCTCCGCACTGCTTCACGATGTAGTAGAGGACACCGATTACACAGTAGAGGACATCAGGAACCTGTTCGGCAACAAGATTGCCGAGATTGTCAACGGACTGACAAAGATTGCCGGAGGAGTTTTCGGTGCTCACGCATCGGAGCAGGCCGAGAATTTCAAGAAGCTCCTACTCACAATGAGCGAGGACATACGCGTAATACTCATAAAGATTGCCGACAGGTTGCACAATATGCGCACGCTTGAATATATGCAGGTAAACAAGCAGTACAAGATTGCCGGAGAGACATTATATATATATGCTCCGATAGCCTATCGCCTGGGGCTTAGCCGCATCAAGACTGAGCTTGAAAACCTAAGCTTCAAGTATGAGCACCCCGAAGAGTATGCAGCAATAGAAAAGAAAATTGCCAAGACGCAGCAAGAACGCGACATACTCTACAACGAATTTACCCAACCCATATGCGAGCGTCTCGATGCCATGGGATTCGAATACCGCATAATAGGACGTGTAAAATCGCCCTACTCCATCTGGAACAAGATGCAGAAGAAGCACGTTGCATTCGAGGACATTTACGACATACTCGCTGTCAGAATCATTTTTACACCACGCGAAGGCAAGAATGAGAACAACGAGTGTTTCAACATATACATAGCACTTACCGACATATACGATGCACACCCCGACCGTCTTCGCGACTGGGTGAACAAGCCACGCACAAACGGCTACAAGGCACTGCACGCCACATACATGAGCCGCCGGGGCGAATGGATTGAGGTGCAGATACGCAGCGAAAAGATGAACGAGGTTGCCGAGAAGGGAATAGCTGCACACTGGAAATACAAGAGCCAGGGAGAAGAGAGCAATGACGAGCAACTCGAGAACTGGCTGCACACCATCAAGGAGATTCTTGACGACCCGCAGCCCAATGCACTAGACTTCCTCGACACTATAAAACTGAACCTGTATGCAACGGAAATATTTGTCTTTACCCCAAAAGGAGAAATAAAGACAATGCCACAGAACTGCACGGCACTCGACCTCGCATACAGCATACACACGTTCCTGGGCAACCACTGCATAGGCGCGAAGGTAAACCACAAGCTTGTACCGCTGAGCCATCAGCTTCAAAGCGGCGACCAAGTAGAAATCCTCACATCCAATGCACCGCGCGTCGAGGAGAGCTGGCTTGCATTCGCAACAACAGCGAAGGCACGCGCCAAGATTCAGGCTGCCGTACGCCGTCAGCAGCGCATTCTGCAACGCGAAGGAGAGGAGAAACTGAACCGATTCCTTGAGGCTGAAGGCCTAAGCAATTATTTAGGCAATGTTGAAAAATTGTGGAAGCACCATAAGCTTAAGGATCGCGAAGAACTGCTTGCAGCAATTGGCAAAGGCAGCATAGTGTTAGGCAATGAAGACAAGGATGCACTGATGGGAAACAAGAAATTCAGTTTCCAGTCCCTCTTCACATTCAACCGCGACAAGAAAAAGAATATTGCAGAGGTAGAGACATACGAGAGCGTTGACCTTAAGAAGCCTTTGAGCCTCACAGATTACAACCTGAAGAAGAGTTTCATAATCGCCGACTGTTGTCGCCCGATTCCCGGCGACGACGTACTGGGATATTATGACGAGGATAAACATATTGTTATACACAAGCGCAACTGTCCTGTCGCAAACACCCTGAAAAGCAGCCATGGCAACAGGATACTTGCTGCAACCTGGGACACTCACAAACAGCTGTACTTTGCCGTGCCAATACAGATAAAAGGCATTGATGACATTGGCGTGCTGCACGAGATTACTGCAATCATATACCAGCAACTCAATGCAAACATCCAGAAACTGAACCTCGAAAGCAACAATGGCATTTTCGAAGGCACATTCTGGATTAACGTACACGATGTTGATGATGTGAAGAAAATCTGCGATAACCTGAAAAAAATAAAGCAGATAAAGACAATTGCGCGAATAGGATAATATAAATGGCTTGCAGCTGCAAGCCATTTATATTATATCACAACCGGTCTAACTGAGCCCTGATTCCTAACAGTTCCTCCCGAACTGCCTTCAGACGGTCTATGACCTCACTGTTGGTTTCGGCACTCTCTTTTGGGCCTCCTGCCTTCAACTGTTTCCTGGCACCGGCAAGTGTAAGTTTACGTTCCTTTACAAGATGATATATGGTGCGCAGGGTCTTTATGTCGTCCTTAGTGTAGCGGCGTACCCCATTGGCACCCTTATAAGGCGATACTTGCGGGAAGACACTTTCCCAATAACGCAATGTTGTCTCTGTTACAGAGAGTTCTTTAGCTACCTCCTTTATAGAATAGTAGAGCTTAAGATCCTTGTTCGTATTAAGTGCCATATCAATCGTATATTTTGCCGTGGTTCTCCACCATCTGAAGCATTTGGTCGTAACCGTCGGCATCGAGGTCCATAAAATAATAGTTCACAGGGTTCACATGATGCCCCTTCACAATCACCTCATAATGAAGGTGCGGTCCTGAACTTTTTCCCGAATTCCCGCTCAAAGCGATCTGTTCTCCACGGACAACCTTCTGCCCTGCCCTTACCATAAACTTATTATCGAGTAGGTGAGCATAAAGTGTCTTGTAGCCATATCCGTGGTCAATGACAACTGTGTAGCCATACCCCGACTGCCATTTCGCACTCTCGACGACACCATCTGCCGTTGCATAGACTGGCGTTTTCTTGTCGCATGAGAAGTCCATTCCCTTGTGGAACTTGCGCACGTTGTATATGGGGTCTATACGGTAGCCATAACCCGATGCTGTGCGCTTCAGGTCGCGGTTCGATATCGGCTGAATCGCCGGTGTGTGGTTCAGACGTGTTTCTGCATCCTTGTCAAGTGCAACAATCTCATCAAAGGACTTTATCTGCGTGGTAATCTTCTTCTCGAGCAGGTCGACCTTCTGGGTCGTCTCTACAAGAAGTTCCGCATTATCCATTTTCAGCAGTTCATCATAACGGTTTGTTCCGCCATAACCGGCATTACGCAACTCGCTCGGCAACGGTTCGGCATTCAGTATTACGCGGTACAGGTTGTCATCGCGTTGCTGGATGTCGCTGAGCACCACCATTGCATCATCGAGACGCTTGGAAAGAATTTCGTACTGCGCAAGAAGCTGAGAGTTCTCTGTCTCGTAATGCTGCACCGAAGGTTTGTCTATGAAAAGGTAAAAAACAAGAAACGAAAGGCCTCCGAAGATAATGAACAGAAGCAGACGGCGCAGGTTCGTCAATAGTTTCTGCGCGAAATTAGGATAGACACGGTCGTATGTCCTCGTATCCGGATTGAATATGTAATAGGCCTTCCGCATTCTTTTCCGCTTATTTGGTGCAAATGTAATAAAACATATCTTTTTATGCAAATTATAAATACCAAAGCCACTTGTTGCGAAAAGAATGGTGCATAAGAAACATTCTGCCTAAAAAAGAGAATAAAACCGTTTATTTATTGTAAATTTGCCGGTGAGATGTGAACAGCCGCCGGCTGGGAACAGCAATACGAAGAATCAAGAAAATAAAACAACAATATGCTTACAGCTAAAGAAATCAGAGAATCGTTCAAGCAGTTCTTCGAACAGAAGGGCCACTTGATTGTGCCTTCGGCACCTATGGTCGTAAAGGATGACCCTACATTGATGTTCACTAATGCAGGAATGAACCAGTTCAAGGATATTATCCTCGGCAACCGCCCGGCAAAGAGCAAGAGGGTTGCCGACTCGCAGAAATGCCTGCGGGTAAGCGGAAAGCACAATGACCTTGAAGAGGTTGGACACGACACCTACCATCATACAATGTTTGAGATGCTCGGCAACTGGTCCTTCGGCGACTACTTCAAGAAGGAGGCCATCGACTGGGCTTGGGAATACCTGACACAGGTTGTAAAGCTCGACCCTGAACGTATGTACGCAACTGTTTTCGAGGGTTGCGAAGCCGAAGGGCTTGCCCGTGACAATGAGGCCGCAGCCATTTGGGAGAAGCACCTCCCTGCCGAACGGATAATCAACGGCAACCACCACGACAACTTCTGGGAAATGGGCGACACAGGTCCTTGCGGCCCATGCAGCGAGATACACATAGACCTCCGCAGCGATGAGGAGAGAGCCAAGACTAACGGCCGTGACCTTGTCAACGGTTCACACCCTCAGGTAATAGAGATATGGAATCTTGTATTTATGCAGTACAACCGCATGGCAGACGGTCACCTTGAAGAACTGCCGGCTAAAGTCATTGACACCGGTATGGGTTTCGAACGTCTCTGTATGGCACTCCAGGGCAAACAGTCAAACTATGACACAGACGTTTTCCAGCCGATAATAGGAGCTATCGGAGAGATTTCGGGCAAGAAATACGGCGACGATGCACAGACAGATGTTGCAATGCGCGTTATAGCCGACCACATACGTACAATATCATTCTCCATCACTGACGGGCAGTTGCCATCGAATGCAAAAGCCGGCTATGTAATACGCCGTATTCTGCGCCGTGCAGTACGCTACGGCTACACATTCCTGGGACAGAAACAGGCATTCATGTACAAGCTTGTGCCTACACTCATTGAAAACATGGGCGATGCGTACCCCGAACTGAAACAACAGCAGGAACTCATCACCAAGGTGATTAAGGAGGAAGAGGATTCATTCCTGCGCACTCTTGAGACCGGTATGGGTATGCTCGACAAGATAATTGCAGCCACAAAGGCCAACGGGAAAACTGAAATCAGCGGTGTTGAAGCATTCACACTCTACGACACATTCGGCTTCCCAATTGACCTTACTCAACTCATTCTGCGCGAGAACGGGCTCACTGTCAATATGGCAGAATTTGACGAGGAGATGCAGAAGCAGAAGACACGCGCCCGCAATGCTGCAGCTGTGGAGAATGGAGACTGGGTAACGGTGCGCGAAGGAGAATGTACATTTGTAGGTTACGACAACACAGAATACCAGACTGAAATCCTGCGTTACCGCCAGACAAAGCAGAAGAACCAGACACTCTTCCAGATAGTTCTCAAAGAGACACCATTCTATGCAGAGAGTGGTGGCCAGGTAGGAGATACCGGTTTGCTCATATGCGGCGATGAACGTATCGAGGTCATAGACACCAAGAAAGAGAACAACCTTCCGATACACATCACAAAGAAACTTCCGGCAGACCCGGCATCAACATTCACCGCTGAGGTCAATAAGGAGAAAAGAGCAGCCTGCGCGGCAAACCACTCATGCACGCACCTCCTCGACCAGGCACTTCGCCAGGTACTCGGCACGCACGTTGAGCAGAAAGGCTCGCTTGTAACGCCCGATGCCATACGCTTCGATTTCTCGCATTTCCAGAAAGTAACAGACGAGGAGATAGAGCAGGTTGAGCGAATTGTCAATGCACGCATTCGTGAGAATATACAACTTACCGATTACCGCAACATCCCGATAGAAGAGGCCAAGCAATTGGGCGCAATCGCACTTTTCGGCGAGAAGTATGGAGACCATGTACGCGTTGTACAGTTCGGAAGTTCGATAGAGTTCTGCGGAGGCACACACGTTGCATCTACCGGAAAAATCGGCATGGTCAAAATCATTAGCGAAAGTTCTGTTGCCGCAGGCGTGCGCCGTATCGAAGCTATTACCGGTGAAGCACTTGAGAATCACCTGTACAAGACACAGACGTTATTGAGAGAGATACATGCCCTCTTCAACAACGTGCCAAACCTCAAGGCAACAATCGTCAAGTCAATCGCAGAGAACGCAGAGCTGAAAAAAGAGATTGAGGAATATGCAAAGGAGAAGGCCGCCATGATGAAGAACGAGCTTCTTAAGGAGATAAAAGAGAGAGGCGGAATGCGTTATATCAGCACAATTCTCCCCGTCTCCCCGGCAGCAGTCAAAGACATCGTCTTCATGCTACGTCAGGAACAGCCCGAGAACCTGCTTATTGTAGTCGGCAGCGTATACAACGAAAAGCCACAGTTGACAATCTCGGCAAGTGCCGACCTTGTTGAACGCGGCATCAACGCAGGCAAGATTGTGGGACAGGCTGCACGCGAAATGCAAGGCGGCGGTGGCGGACAGGCACATTTTGCACAGGCTGGCGGCAAGAACCCGGCCGGTGTGAAAGCTGCCATAGACAAGGTTTTTGAGATTATTCAGTATTAATCATAAATCAATCTAAAATTATGAAAAAGTCAATTTTTATTATGCTGACAATCGCGCTTTTTGCAGCTTGCAAAGGCAACGTCAGCAACAGCGAGAAAGAAGCGACAAGATCGTGCATTAATGAGGCTATCGTAATAGCAAATGATATGATTGGCGGCAAACAGGTCGATTTCATGACATTCTGCGACAAAGTCGAGTTCAGAAACGACAATGTTTATTACTACTACACAATTGATGAGAGCTATGCAAGCATTAGTGATGTCAGAAATAACATCAATAGCATCAAGGAGAAAGTAGAAATGACTTTCGACACCAATCCGGAGGCAAAAGAACTTGCAGAAATGGTAGCCAAGCTTAACGGCAAGTTTGTCTACAAATACACCGGCGACCAGTCGGGCGAGTCTGCCTCTTTCGAGATAAGGCCATAAGCACAAACATTTTAAATCATATAACAAGTCAGAGGGGTGTGTCGCGACACACCCCTCTGACTTGTTATATACCGGAACTGTCAACTGCTCTGCCTGTCGCTCCAGTTCACAAGGTAAAGTTTCTCGCTGGCACGCGTGAATGCAGTGTAGAGCCAGCGGTAATAATCGGGGGTCATCATATCCTCGGAAATGTACCCCTGGTCCACAAAGACATACCGCCACTGGCCACCCTGCGCCTTGTGGCAAGTTACAGCATAGCCATACTTTACCTGAAGGGCATTGTAATAGGGATTGTTACGGATTTCCTCCATCCGTTTGCGTTTGGAGCGTATTTCGGGATAATCGTTCCAGACCGCACCGAAAAGGCGTTCATTCTCCTCGGAGGTAAGTGACGGGGACTCACTGGCAAGCGTGTCGAGCAGAATTTTGACTTCTATTTCACAATCCTCGTAATCGATGAACGACAAGGCAACATCGGCAAACCTGAAACCGTACATTTCCTCCACACCGCCAACCCTTGTTATTCGGGCGACATCGCCGTTGGCGATAAAATCCATCTTCTCGAGCAGTTCCTTATCCTCCTTGCCGAGTTTCTCACGCCAATAGTAATTATTCTTCACTATCATTAGCATATCATCACGGTTCAGTTCATCCTCACGGTAAAGAATACGTCGCCGAATCCCTTCATTGAAAATATTGGCGCGCTTGTTGGAGCGTGTCAATATTATCGTCTCTTCCATACCGGCCGAGGAGTAGCAGCCCTCTATTGCTTCGATAAGTTCCTCGCCCGAGATACGGCATATATCGGCAAAACCGCTGAACTTTATTACCGGGAGGAGACCATATTCACCACGGCACACAAGCTCTCTAAGAGCGGTAGCATTGTGGAGAATGCCGGAGTCATCGAGTTGGCGCATAACTTTTGTCATCTCTACATCAACCACATTGAGGAACAGGGAGCGCAGATAGCTGCACGATAGAGCCGGCGAGAGGAGCTCGCCGACAGGCGGCAACTGAGCGGTGTCGCCAAGCAGAAGAAGAGAGCATCCGCTGCCAGAATAGACAAACTCGACCAAGTCGTCGAGCAAAGCTCCGGAGCCGAAGCCGCTGCCACCTCCATTGGATATCATCGAGGCCTCATCAACAATAAAAAGAGTATTCACCGCCTTGTTGTCCATAAGGACAAAACGGGAACTATCGAGAATTGATTTCTGACGGTATATCCACTTGTGTATGGTGAACGCGCTCTTACCCGCATAGGAAGAGAAGACCTTCGCCGCACGCCCTGTGGGAGCAAGCAGCACACACCTCCTTTCCAGCTGCGCCATAGTCCTTACCAAGGCAGAAACCAACGTCGTTTTTCCTGTACCCGCATAACCGCAGAGCAGAAAAATTTTGCGTTCATCGGCAGAAAGTATGAAATCGGCCAACAATTCTAATGTTTTTTCCTGCTGAGTTGTTGGATTGAAAGGAAAATTTGATTTAATTTGCGAGACTAAATATCTATTTATCACAATAATTGGTAAAAAAGTATGTATAAGAAACGTATATTCGTTTTTTTATCTTATTTTTGCGATACGAAAATACATAAATAAATATATAGAGCAATGAAAAAGACATCAAAAATCGTTTTTACGATTGTATTGGTCGGCTTAGCCGCCGTCATGACATTAGTATGCTTCAGAAGCGTCACAAGGCCTATTGACTTTGAGGCCAAGGCTAAAGAAAGAGACAAGGTTGTCATTGAACGTCTGATTGACATCAAGGACGCACAGGTTGAATACCGCAAAAAGAAGGGACAGTACACAAACAGCTTCGACTCTCTGATCCATTTCCTGAACAACGAGAAGGTTTATATCGTAACCAAGGAGTTTGAGTTGAATGACCTTCAGCTTGACCTTATTGCCGGATACAAGAAGAGTGACCTCAAGATTAAGGAGAGCCAAGGCTTCAGCATCACTCCCGATGATGCACACGCATATGTGAGCGTAATTTTGGCAAAGGCCAACGAAACCGGCAAATGGGACAGAATCAACGAAATCAATGCTCTTAATATCGTACCCGACTCAAAGAAGAACGACAAGGAGTGGATTAAATCGCAGCTGGTACAGAACAAGTACCGTCGCGACACTATCGTAACGGACTACAAGAAGGAGCTTTATGGCGATTCCAATTACCCGGCCGATTCACTGCGGTATGTACCTTTTGGCAACGGCGAGATGTTCGAACTTATCACCAACGAATCGGGCGAGCTGTTCGAGGCAAGAGCAGACTTTGAAGTTTACATGAAAGGCATTGACGACCAGGAGCTTGCGAACTACCTGTTAAAGATAAAGAAGCAGAACCAGGAGCTCAGAAGAATTCCTCAGTATGACGAGAAAGGCGAGCAGAAACTGTATGCAGACGGAACAAAGGTTGAAGAACTTATTCCTTGCCGCATTATCGGCAATGCCGAGACATTCAACAACAACGCCGGTAACTGGACAAGCAAATAAGCATTTGTACAGGACTTGACATTACAGGATGGTAAAGGATAACATACAAAGAAAAACATTATCCATTCGTATAAGTACGAATGGATTTTGTTTTTGCAACTATGCCCCGGCCGACATATCTTCTCTAAAGTACTTCCATTTTCCTGTCGATGAAAGCACAAGCCTTGCATCGAACCTCGGAAGAGCCATAGAGGAATGCCCTTTTATCAACAAGGAGAGCGAATATGATGTCAAGGCTATTATTGAGACAGCCGAGTTCACATCCCTCCCGTCTGAATACGACAACAAGCAGGACTACAAGACCTATTACCGCTTTTGTTTCCCAAAGAACGGCAATAGCGTAGAGATTTATTCAAACAAGCTCACTGCACAAGGAGAAAGCATAATATTCCCTGTCGACAAAGAGGTCTCGAACATTCTTCAACAGCTTGGAACGGTAAATTTCTACACACCGGCAAGCATCATAATGGGCTACATTACAAGCAAAGGGTTCGAAGAAGAAAGATATATGCTGGCCTATCTGCAAGAAACCTTCTCCCTGCTGATAGTCGTTCAGGAGGGAAGAATCGTTTTTGCAAACATATTTGATGCCGAACACAAAGAAAACACCCTTTTTTATATGCTGAGCATCTGGAAACAGCATGGTTTTTCACAAACCGAAGACATACTCTACCTATGTGGAGGGAAAGAGGTAGAAGAGGCATCGCTACTCATAAACAAATTCATCAGACATCGTAAAAGGTTAAACCCGAACGAGGAGTTCACGCCAAGCCTTCTCAACAGAATTGACGGAATTCCGTTCGACCTTCAGGCACTTATACTATGCGGATAATAAGCGGCAAATACAAGGGACGGCATTTCGATGTCCCAAGGAATTTCAAGGCAAGACCGACAACTGATTTTGCCAAAGAGAATCTATTCAATATCCTCACTAACATCATCGACTTTGAGGAGACCGATGCGCTTGACCTTTTTTCAGGGACGGGCAGCATAAGCCTCGAACTGCTGTCAAGAGGATGCAAGCAAGTTACATCGGTAGAGATAGACCCGCTTCATTTTGCCCATTTGAAAAAATGCACACAGATACTTGGCGATAGCTGCTGGCACATCGTCCGTGACGATGTTTTACGTTATATACGCCGTTGCCGGTCGAGCTACAGCCTCATATTTGCCGACCCTCCATACGCATTGAAGGAACTCAAGGATATACCAGGGATTATACTATCGGGCAATATGCTCAGCAAGGATGGCATTCTTGTATTTGAGCACGGGAAGGATTACAGTTTCGAAACACACCCCAATTTCTTCCGTCACATAGCATACGGCAGTGTTAATTTCAGTTTCTTCAGGAAGGAGTAATTGCATAAATCCTCTTCCTCCCGCCATGTCAAAGCAACGGTGAAAAAAGCCTTGCGACCGACTCAAGGCAACGCCGCAGGAAGGGACGTGCCCTGTACTCGCTTAACGTAAGTTGCCTACACGTCTCAAGGTCGTTGACAAAAGCACTTTTCATACTCTGTGCCACGGACCTGTCATAGACAAAGGCACTGACCTCGAAGTTATAGTAGAAGCTGCGGAAATCGAGATTCGCCGAACCGACAGATGACACATCATCGTCGCAGACAATTGTCTTGCTATGTAGAATGCCACCCTTATAGAGATAGACCTTGACACCGGCACTGAACATGCCGCTCAGATAGGACATAGAAATAAGGTCGGCAACCCAACTGTCCGAGCGTTCCGGAATCATCAGCCTTACATCTACACCAGACATCGCGGCATTCCTTATTGCTTGCATAAACGACTCGCTCGGCATAAAATATGGTGTTTGCAGATAAATATAGCTTCGGGACATTGAAAGCAGTTTTATAACGCCGCCCATTATTGTCCTGACATCACCAACGGGATTAGATTGGACAACTTGTACAAGCGGTCCTTCACTACGCTCTTCAACAGGGAAATAGCGTTTCCCGCTTACCAAGGTACGGTTAGTAAAATACCAATCGACAAGAAACGATGTCTGGAGACCGTTGACTGCATTGCCGCGCACAACAAGCATCGTATCCCTCCAGTTGCCACCCTGAATACCCTTCAGATACCTGTCGGCTATGTTGCAGCCGCCAACAAAGCCTACCTTGCCATCTACCACAACAATCTTGCGGTGGTTACGAAAATTGACCCTGTTGGTAAAGAGAGGAAAGCGGACCTTCAGAAACGACTCAACGTATATACCCTTGCAACGCATATCTTCATAGAAAGCCTTGCCCACGCTCCAGCATCCGAGACTATCATATATAAGACGAACCTCAACGCCTTGTTGCGCCTTCTTCACAAGCAGGTCGCGCACCTTGCGTCCGAAATCATCGTTCTCGAATATGTAGAACTGCATGTGTATGTGTTCACGCGCCGATTCGAGCTCTGCCAGGAGTGCTTCGGCAAACCTATCCGTGCGGCACACAAGTTCAACGTCGCTTGCTCTTAGCAGCTGTGACGAAGAGGTATTCTCGAAGAAGGAGACTAAAGGAGAATAGTCGTGAGGGATATCGGTCTTGCCCGATATTCTGCCAACAAGTTGCCCTCGCTGCTGAATTTGAGAAAGGAAACGCCGTTCTATGAGCTTCTCCTTACGCCTGTCACGCCCGAAGAAGAAATAAAGGAAAAGTCCTAAGAATGGCAGGAAAATAAACAGCATCATCCAGGCAAGCGTCTTGACAGTATCGCGATTCTTCAGAACCACCCTTACCATCACCACGATTGCCACTATGCAATATATCCAATAGAGACATCCAAGAACTGTTGCTTTATCCCAAGCCATTGGAAAGTGTTTAAATTTCTAATATTGAGTTCATTTCTGCGAAGATAACCATAAAAGATAAAAAAATAGACAAAAATCGAATTTTGTCTATTTTTAATGATATTAAGAAGCGGAATGCAGCAATTCACTATTGCCGATACCGGTTTATTCGTTTTTTGAACAGAGTTCATTGCAGGCTGAATGAATCAGAACCTGCCACCGGAGCCACCGGAACCTCCGGGAGGCGGCATTCCGCCACCAGGCATTCCATAGCCTCGCATCCCCTCGCCGCGGCTGCCGGACCTACCACTCTGCTCACCTGCCGTATTGTTGAACTTGTAGGACACCTTGAACATTATATAGTTATATATGCTGTTGTTCTCTGTATCACGACGTGAGAGGGCATCGACTACGCGACTGATATTGCTCTGCTGATGCAATATATCGTAGAACTGCACAGAAAGGGTAAGAGCATTCTTCGCAAGGAAACTTGCCGAGAACTGTGCATTCCACAGCAGTTCATCGGTATTAGCTTCCGGGTCGCTGTATCCCCTTCTGCTGCTCATAGAAAGGTTTGTCGAGAGCTTAATGTTATACCAAGGGAAAGTATAGTTCGCACTTGGACCATAAGAGAAGTCAAAAACATTCATTTCATCCTCGGGCTGAACACTCGACTTGGAATTTGAATAACGGACATAGCCGCTCAACGATATATCGAAATTCTCGGCCCGGTAGTTGAAATTAAGACGCTCGCTAAGATTCAAGGTCTTGGACTTGCTCTTTACGCTGTTCGACTGGCGCGAAAGGCTTATATAAGAAACACTGTTGTTGAAGTTGGCATCGGTGTGCGTTGAATATGTAAACTTTTTGTTTGCAGGAATAGCCGAATTGAACACAACACCTCCTGCGACACTCCAGTTGCCGTTAATATTGTCGGGTTGAGTGGTTGTAGCACCTGTAGTCTCATCATATGTAGCTTTGCGGCTTATGCTGTTGAGCGTATTGTTGAAGTTGACGTACAGATTGAAACCACGCTGGGCATCGGCATTGAACGTGTTGAACATTGCCATGACATTGTTTGTAAACGATGGCTTCAGCCCCGGATTACCCTTGGTGATGTTGAGAGGGTCGGAATCGTCGGTAATATCGAGCAGGTCGGTCATCGATGGCTGACTTGTACGGCCACGATAGTTTATATTCAATGACGTTTGCTTTGACCAACGGTAGCGGAAACGCAGATTCGGCGAAATATTGTACACGTCGCGTGTGAGCAGAGTATCGACACCGAAATACTGGTACGACATTTCCGAATGTTGCGGTATGTAACTTACTCCGGCATTCAGGTTCATCTTGTCGGTCACATAACGGAACATAAGCTGCACATCGTGGTTCTGCGTACGATATGTTGAATAACGGCTAAGGCTGTCGCTCAGATATTGCTCATACCCCGGCGGAAGCCCCGGTAAAAGATAATTATGGTTAAGTGTCATCAGATAGTCCGACAACTCGTCAAAAATATATGTCGACCGGTCGCTGTTGCTGTAGCTGTTGCCAAAGGTATAATTGAACTGCAGGAAGAGGTTCTTTGCCAATGGCTCAGTATAGCTCAGACTCAGATTGTAGCTCCAGTTGGTCGACGGAGTTGCAGAATAACGCTTTCGGTCATATCCAGAGCTTCCTGCACTCTGCTGATAATACTTGACATTGTTCAAGGAGAAATTCTTGCTTTCGCTGTCATTGTACGAGAAATCGGCACGGAATGTAACATTGCGACCCTTCTTGGCAAAACGACGGTTAATCTGCGCATTAGCTCTAAAAGAGAGACTCTCGTTGCTGCTCAAGGATTCATTGCTGCTGCTATTTATAGCAATACTGTCAAGACCCGGCAGCACATCGCCATAGAGTGCCTTCTCGTATAGCTCAATATAGTCAAAAGGATTGTTGTTGAAGGTTGCCGACACCGACTGTGACCAGCTGTCCGATGTCGAATATCCGACAGAAGGACGGAAAATGATATTTGTCATCGTGTCGGGTTTCCACTCCAGACGCAGGTCGGCATTGAAGTTAGAGGAACGGCCATAGCTGTTACTGCGTCTGTTTGTGAACTGGTTGCGCCCAAGTTGTGGCATAAAGACCTCGCTCGAGCTCCAGCTCTTGGTATCGGTATCCTTATGGTTAGCACGGACATTTCCGCCTACTTCAAGCTTTTCATTTTCGTATGCGAAATTGAAACCGGCCTGCTTTGGAGCGACAAGGCCGCCGCCACCCCCACGGAATCCACGGCCACGTCCATCGGAGAAACCCTGGTCATTAATGTTATTGGCCGATAGCACCAACGTATACTGCGAAACATCGTTGTAGTAATTTGTCGTATTCTTAAAGCCATAGCGGTCCTTTGTGCCATAAGCTGCCTCAGAATTAGAGAAAAAGCCATCCTTTACACCTTTCTTCATCTGCAGGTCGAGTACAGTCTCCTCTTCGCCGTCGTCAATGCCGGTAATGCGTGAAAAATCGCTTTTCTTGTCATAGAACTTCACCTGGTCGACAGCATCCACCGAGATGTTCTTTAGGGCCATATCCTTGTCGGTACCAAAGAAATCCTTGCCTTTCATAAGAATGCGGTTAACGGTCTTGCCGTTGATTTTTATTGTACCGTCATCCTCTATCTGCACTCCCGGGTATTTTTTAATGAGTTCCTCAAGCATTGAGCCTTCGGCAACACGGAATGCAGAGGTGTTGTATACCAGGGTATCGCCCGATGCAGTTACGGGTGGAACCTCGGCTACCACAACAGCCTCATTAAGCATATTCGCACTCTCCTTTATGGCAATCTTCGCAAGGTTGAGAACCTTTCCGGCCTCAAGCTTCACCTTCATCTCTTCAGTCTTATGACCGATAAAGGTAACACACAACGAGTAGTTTGCCGGTTTGGCATTCATCGTAAAACTGCCGTCATAGCCACTGGCGACACCGGTAACAAGTACCGAGTCGGGCATTGAGTAAAGTATGACATTCGCACCGGGAACAGCTTCACCGCTCTGCGCATCTACAACGACACCGGTAACTGTGCCATTTTTTGACTGAGCCTGGATGCCCAATGCAATAATCATTAAAAGGGATGTAAAAAAAACTCTCATATACCTTAATATTATTATATCAAAGAAGCTGTTTTTCCTTTTCACATCACTTGCACGTCGCGACCTTGACCGTTCAAAGCGGCATGGCAAGGCTGTGAGGATAGCTTTGACAACTTCCTGCAAATTTTTAATTTAGACACACTTCATCTTAAAAAGTTTAACACGTACGAAAGAATATCTTTAAAAATAGTAAAATAAATCATAAACAGCCAGAAGTTACACATCAATTGCAATAAAATCACTAACTTTACGATTATGAAAAGGGATTGCAGTAGCGGAACACTTAAAGAGATAATGTGCAGCATTGTCTGCAACAGAATGCCGGACAATTTCGGAGAGCCATTCATCCGCTCTTTCGAGAGCAATATGTCCGGAGCACAGAACATAGAGGCCGCAGCATATATCTGTTCACTCTTCCTATCGTGCATACTGACCGGATTTCCAACAGAGAGAATGCATATTTTTGTACGATACACAAGAGAAGAACTGAGCCTTTTTACATTTGACTGCCGTATGTATGACAAACTGGCTTCGGAAATTGCAGGAGAAAGTTTCACGTTATTAGACGAGACGGGAAACCCTGTATTGAAAGAGTGCAGCAAGCAGGAAATCATAGAATCCTTTGACTTTTTCACAAACAGATAACTGCGGACAATGGCGCATAGCAGCCATATAACAGAGAAAAAGGAAGAAACAGGCATTTGGGGGATATAAAAAATGGCGAAACATTCGGCCTCTATAAGAAAATATTTTTTAGAAATTCGGAACAGCTTCTTAATTATTTTCCATATTTAGTTTACAAAACAAATCTTTTTAAGTATGTTTGCAGACAACAATAAACTAAGCAACAGTCTAAATTTCTTATAAAAATATATCAAAACTGTTTGAAACAGCTTCTAAAATTCAGAACTATGAATAGAAAATTATTTGGATTAATCGCAGCCCTGCTTGTTAGCGCAGGCTTTGTATCATGCAGCGACGACGAGAGCAACAACCCCTTCGATGAACAGAGAAAAGGAGACTTCTGCCCAAAAGAGATTGTCATAAAGAAAAACAATGAAAGCAGGAAGATTACAGAAAGCTGGAAAAACATAAAGAGAGACTACAAGAACAATGTAATCAGCTACGACTACAGTTATGAGCTTGACGGTCAGTTTACTCAGGTGGAGAACCGCAGCTGCACTTTAGACTACTACAAGGAGTTCAACGGCAATGAGGTTATCAGAGCCAAGACCAATGTCGACTATACAAAGAGCGACAGAGGCATAACCGAGAAATATACCGAGAACATCCTGGAAACCGCATACATCAACAGCGCAGGGTACATAGTAAGGATTGACGCGACAACCGACCATTTCGACGGCAATTCAACCGACGCGGTGATTGAAAAAAGCGAAAGGACATTCAAGTACAGCGGCGACCTGTGCACAGAAAGCACATACAACGACAACGAGTACAGCATCACATACAAGTACAAATGGAGCGGTTACGAGCTGAAGAATATTACTGTACTGAAGGAGAACAAAAAGGATGGAAGCGTAGAGTACAGCACCTATGAATACACATTCAACAAGAAAGAGATATACCCCTATACAGGCTGTTCTCCAATGCCATTTATCCAGAGCGGCATGCCTCAGATATATGCCTCTATGGGCTATCTGGGCAAATGCACTCCCTACATCCTTGCCGAGGAACTGCGAGGCGGATACACAAAGTTCGACGGCGATACTTTTGACAACACCAAAGTACACTTACTCTACAACCTTACTGGTGATGCGAGCACCAAACTCACCTACTCGGCATTGACCAGCAAGAACATATACGAAGATTATACCATTACATTTAGCAAGTAAAATGCTAAAGAAAGAGATAGACTACAACGCAATCGGTGACAGCGAACTGATAGAGCGGCTTACCGCCACACCGGCCGATGAAAGACTGCACGATTTTTTCTTCAACCACAAGTGCAAGAACTTTCTCTCATACATTGCCACCTCCATCTACCACTGCAATGACGGCAGTCGCCTTATGGGAGAACTGTACGAATTCCTCTCCGATAACGACTGGGCACTGCTGAAGAATTGGAAAGCGAAGAACGGAGCGAGCCTGTATAGCTATATTGCATACTGCTCTATCAACTACTTCATCAAGAAAAGCAACGCCGAGAAAAAACGCCGCGAGTTTGAGATTCTGCCCGATGACGAAGAGTTGCTGGACAGAATAGCCAACATCATCGAAGATGAAGTTGAGACACCCCCGGTATGGAAGGCATACAATATGCTGAGTGAAAGAGACAAGCTTATACTGCATTTGCTGGTAATAGAAGAGAAGAACACCATTGATGCTGCACCACAGATTTGGAAATTCATAAACAGCAGCGACAAACTCGAAGAAAAGAACCGTAAACGCATACAAAGCACAATCTCAATGGCCAAGAACAGGGCACAGCTTGCTTTAGTGGAAAAGCTGAGAGAGGCAAGCAAAGAAGAAGACTACCAAAACTGAAATATCACGCAGGGGCTAGCCCCTGCGTGATATTTCAGTACCAAGGATTGAAGCCCATCTACTCTTCTACGGCAATTCTGTACATATTGGTCTCCTTTGGTTCAAACCCACATGAACGGTAAAGAGCGTTGGCTGCCACACGCGAAGGGCGCGAAGTGAGCATAAGCACACCGCCACCGGTCGATGCAGCATACTCCATTGCGAATTCCACAAGAGCACGCCCCACTGACTTTCCGCGCATAGCCTCATCTACAACGACATCCTCTATCCACATCTTGCGTCCTGTAGGCGAAATATACTCTCCAACAGTAAGCATTCCACAGATACCGGCACTGCCCTCTGCAACAAAAAGGTGCGACGAAGGAGATGAAACTATTGCACGCAACTGCTCAAGCGTAAAGGAGCGGGGAGTTGAGGAGAGCTGAGACAACAGTTTGTTGATTGCGCAGACAAAAACATCCGCAGTATCCTCTATTTCAAATATTCTAACCGCCGACATATACCTTATAGCTTTACCTTGCACTTTACACCCTTCGACTCATTCTGCATACGGTCAAGCACTGTAACCACGAAGGTATGCTGCCCGTCAATGTCAGAAGGTATCGCATAGAAAGGCCTTGAGGTTATCTCCACAATATTGGCTGGATTGTCGAGGTTCACCTTTTCGCCTTTGGCAAAACGGTACACGACATAGCGGTAAGGAGCATTCATGACATCAGCATCGCCACTCTCATTCACAAGCCACACTAACACCTTTTTGCCGTCCTCCTCTATCACATCGACACCCTTGACCTTGTCGGGAGCCTTGTTGTCGATAAACTTATAGAGTGGCATAAGAGAAGGATAGCAATAATAGTCCTCGGCCAGCACATCGCGGTAACCGTCCACATTGTTTGCAGCAGAGGCTGCATCCCAAAAACAGGAGCCCTGAATATTCTTTTGGGCACGCTGCATATCATACTTGCTCAGCTGCTGGTTTCCTGTGATTGAAACCGCATCCTTTGCCTTTACCGTACGGTTAACATCCTGGCCTATGTAAAGAGGCCGGCCCGAAGCATATTTTGCCCACCACTGCACCAGTTCCTCGTAGTCAGCTGCGGAGTGACCTATCTCCCAGTATACCTGGGGAATTGTGTAATCGACCCAGCCCTCATCTATCCAAAACAGAACATCGGCATACAGGTCATCGTAACACTGCAGCCCCTTTGTCTTGCTGCCGAATTCCCAGGTACGTTCATTGCGATATATTCCGAAGGGCGAAACACCGAATTTCACCCACGGTTTTGTCTCACGGACTGTACGGTGAAGCTGATATATAAGATGATTTACGTTCTCCCTTCTCCAGTCGCCCTTGTCGGTACTGCCGCTGTTGCGGAACCACTTGTCATCGGCGAACTGCTTGCCATTGGCCGGATAGGGATAGAAATAGTCATCGATGTGCAGACCATCGACATCGTAACGGCTCAGTATGTCGCGCACTACGCTGCATATATGGTCACGATTGCTCTGCAATGCCGGGTTGAAGTAGAGTTGTCCCTCGTATTGTATGAAGTCATTGGGCTTCTTCGCGCTCATATGACCGGGCGCAACACTCTTTGTACCCTTTGTACGTGCCCGGTATGGATTTATCCAGGCGTGCAGCTCCATGTTACGTTTATGGCATTCCTCTACCATAAAATCCAATGGATCCCAGCCCGGCGAACGTCCCTGCTGGCCAGTCAGGAAACGGCTCCAAGGCTCAAGACGCGACTCATAGAGAGCATCGCCTTCTACGCGCACCTGAAAGATTACCGCATTGACATTTACCTTCTTCAGGTTATCGAGCATCTCTATCAGATACTTCTTCATCTGTTTCTCACCCATACCCGTAAACTGGCCGTTCACAGCCTGTATCCATGCACCACGGAACTCGCGTTTGGGCTGCAACACCTGCGGCTGTACACTCTTTTTACTTGCACATGATGCCAATAGGGCAACTGCAAGAACAAGGACAATCTGTTTAGGTCTCATATAGCGTCAATTAGAGGCTGTTTAAAATTCTAACAATTTTTTATTATATAGGAAGCTGCAGCTACGTTATTATTTGCTATATAAAATTCTGGACAGCTTCATGATTTTCCATTCGCGAAGATAACAAAATAATCAATAAAAAAGAGACAACAATTATAATAATCGTCTTTATCCAACCATTATAACAGTCTCTTTACAAAAAGCCATAGAACGACACCTCCAAAGTGTCAAATAGCGCAACTTATACTACGCACCACCTTCCAGTGCTTTCTTTGCCATTTCATATAAAACTTTGAACTCCGTTTTCTCCTCAATCAGTTTTTCTATTTTAACATCCTTTTCTCTTAAATATATAACAAGGTCTTTCATTGAATGCCGTTCAAAACCATCAATATTCTCCGAATCTGATTTTGACATTTCGCCAACACCTAAGATAAGCCACTCCGCATTCACCCAAGCAAATGTTTGAAGAATCCGAACTATCAAGTCAAAACCAGGTTTGTTTCTTCGCTGAACGACTATACCTCTTATCGTCTGATCAACAACTCCGACCCTTCTTGCAAAGGAAGCAACATTTAAGCCTTCCTTATCCATTATTTTTTGTATTCTTTCTACAATTTCCATCATTTTTTTGCAAAAAATCAATTATTTGTTTTGTTATTTCAATTATTTGTTTGATATTTGCACAAACATTTGCGTTTGCTTGTGCTAAGGTATAAAAAAAGATGTATTAACGGAAACTGATTTTGGGTTCATTTATTATTCACAGACACATCTAACACCTATTCTATATTAAACATTTCCTAAAGAACAAATTTCTAGTTTTTTTTAATTTATAAATTCACTACTGTCCCATTAAAATTTGAAATTGTTCTTTGAAATTATTGAAATATA
>CAZAIM010000011.1:0-29442 GCA_964485215.1 uncultured Bacteroidaceae bacterium
ACATCCACAAGGAGATGTTCTACCACACCCTCGAGGTTCTTGACAACATAGCCCGTAAGACTGACAACCTATGGTTGCGATGGGCTGCGCTGCTGCATGACATCGGCAAGCCCAAGACCAAACGTTGGAACCCTGTAATGAAGTGGACATTCCACAACCACAACATCGTGGGCGAGAAGATGACTGCGAGAATCTTCCGCGATTACAAGATGCCTCAGAACGAGAAGATGAGATATGTTGCAAAGCTCGTATCGCTGCACATGCGTCCGATTGCAATTGCCGATGACGAAGTGACCGACTCGGCAGTGCGCCGCTTGCTCTTCGATGCAGGCAATGACATAGACGACCTTATGACATTGTGCGAGGCCGACATTACATCAAAGAACGAAGTACGCAAGAAGCAGTTCCTGAACAACTTCCAGATTGTACGCCAGAAGCTGAAGGACATTGAAGAGAAAGACCGTATACGCAATTTCCAACCGCCGGTAAACGGAGAGGAAATAATGCAGATGTTTTCTCTTGGGCCTTGCGCCGAGGTAGGACGGTTGAAAAGTGCGGTAAAGGATGCCATTCTTGACGGAATAATCCCCAACGAATACAACGCCGCCAAGGAATATATTATAAACCGCGCAGCAAAAATAGGGCTGGAATATGCGGAAAATCAGCACAAACCAGGCAACCAACATACAACATTGCAAAAACCATAACGTATGAAAAAAATTCTGTTAATCCTTGCAGTCATCACAGCAACAGCAACAGCCCAGAACATATCATATGGCGATTATATGCGACGGGTTATGGAGGGCAACATATCACTTGCAGCCAGAAAACTCGACATCGAAATCGCCGATGCAGGCCTAAAGAGCTCAAAGGTATACAACGACCCTACCCTTGCCATAACATACACAAACAACGAAGACTGGGACAAAAAACTTGGACAAGGAATTGAGATTGAACTAAACCGCAGTTTCACCTTCGGAGTACGCCGTAGCAGGATTGACCTTGCCGAAAGCGAGCGCAGGTACACGATAGCCCTATTCGAAGAGTATATGCGCAATTTCCGTGCCGATGCAACAATAGCATACCTCGAACACCTTAGAGCAGCTATGATTCTCGAAGAAGCAAATGAGATTCACTCCGACATATGTGATGTTGCCGCAAACGACAGTATCAGATTCTGCAAAGGAGACATTGCCGAGAGCGACTGGCTTGAAAGCCGTATGGCCGAAGGCATTGCCCGTAACACAGTGCTGGAGGCAGAAGCTGAGCTAAGCAGGACATCTATAAAATTAGGCTATTACATGGGCTGTCTCGACGGGAGCGACAAACTGCGTGGCAAGGGCAGCCTTGTCATAAGTGAAGAGGCTGCACCGCTCGACTACTACACCAATGCAGCATTAGAGCACAGAGCCGACCTTATTGTCGCACTCAGCCGCGTCGACATAGCCGAGACCGCTCGGAAGTTCAACAGTGCATTGCGCCGTCCCGACCTGAACGTAACAATCGGAGCCACCTACAACAAGGCGCGCCCCGACTTCACAACCCTTAAGGCCGGAATTGCACTGCCACTGAAATTCTCGAACTTCAACAAAGGCGCACGCATTGCCGATGAGGTTATGGTAAAGCAGGCAAACATCGAAATCGAAGAGGCACGCATTGTCGTCGAGGCCGATGTCATGCAGGCTTACAGCGACTTCAAGTTCGCACAGAAACAGAACCTAACATTCTCCGAAGAGATGCTTGCCGATATGAGAAACGTCGTAGAAAACAAAAGGAAAGCATACGAGCTTGGAGAAACAGCCTTCCTCGATTACCTTATTGTACAGCGCAACGAGAGTGAGATGCGACGCGAATATATTGATGCTCTGTTCGGCAAGGCCGTTGCCTGGGTAGAATTGCAGCGCGCAACTGGTTTCAGCCTTGAATTCGGAGCGATGCCCATAGATGAGTGATATATATCTGAGACGAAAGCTTGCATTTATACCTCCCTACTCTCCCCTTCTATATAGTATTTCCGCTCTACGGTATTTCCGTCAAGCACCACATAGGCAAAAGTCCCAATCCAGTCGCCAAGGAATATGCAGCGTGAGGTCTCGCCAAGCGCAAAGTCTTCATCGACATGCCTGTGGCCGAATATGAAACAGTCTACCGAGGGGTGTGCCTCAAGATACTTCCTTGCAAATATTACGCAGTCCTCCCTGTCCGGTCCCAGAAAAGGAGTGTCGCCCTTAACCTTGTGCTTGAGCATACTATGCCGTGCCCAGCTGTTGCCCATCCAGATGCTCCAGCGCGGATGTACCATAGAAAACATCCATTGAAGAAAACGATTATGAAAAACTGAACGCAGGAAACGGAATCCCTTCTCGGTAGAAAACTCGTCACCGTGTGCCAGAAAAATCTCCTTTCCGTACAGTTCCAGCAGACAAGGTTCACGATGTATAGTCATTCCGCACTCCTTCTCGAAATAGTCGAGACACCACATATCGTGGTTGCCGGTGAAGATATGCACCTCCACCCCTCTGTCCGTAAGTTCGGAGACCTTGCCCAAGAAACGTGTGAAGCCTTTCGGCACCACATACTTAAATTCGTACCAGAAGTCGAACATATCCCCGAGCATATAAACTGCAGCAGCCTCATCCTTAATCTTGTCAAGAAAGGAGACGAGACGACGTTCGTGTGTACGCCTATGTTCTATGGCCCAGGAGCCCAAATGCGCATCGGACAGGAAATAAATCTTCTTCATAACACGACAAAGATACTCATTTCTTCGGTTTTATCTAATTGTATCGGTATTTTGGGAGTTTTTTGTATTCAAAACACTTCTTATAACAGGCCAAGTTCCAACTTGGCCTCCTCGGTCATCAGTTCCTGGCTCCACTCGGGTTCAAAGACAAGGTTCAGGTTTACAGCCTCCACACCCTCGACCGATTCAACCTTCATACGCACATCCTCCATCATAAAGTCGGCAGCCGGACAGGTTGGAGCGGTGAGCGTCATATCAATATCCACACTCCCGTCCTCGTTGACTTCAATACGGTATATAAGCCCAAGGTCATATATGTTGACCGGAATTTCCGGGTCATACACCGTCTTAATCATTTCAACAATTTTCTCTTCTATTTGAATCTTATCCATAAATAGTATCAGAGGCGGCCCTCTTCGTTATAACTGTAATAGGCACCATCGGTGAGCACAAGATGATCTAGCATACGTATATTCATAACCTTGCACGCCTGTGAAAGGTTTTCAGTCAGCCTATCATCCTCACGGCTCGGTTTCACATTGCCCGACGGATGGTTATGGCACAACGCAATGGCTGTTGCACGTTTAAGCAATGCCTCGCGTATTATCAGCCTAATATCGACAACTGTCGCAGTGAATCCACCGCTGCTTATCAGCGAATGGTCAATCACGCGGTTCATATTGTTCAGCAGCAACACATAGCTGCGCTCAACAGGGGAGTCGCAAAGTATCGGATAGAAATAGTTGTAAAGATCCTTTGATGAAAGTATACGTACCTGTTCCTGACGTTCATCGCCACGACGTTTCCACAGTTCGCAGGCTGCAACGATTGTTATTGCCTTGGCCGGACCGATACCCTTGAAACGGCAAAGGTCGTCGACCGACAGCCTTGCCAATTCCGCGATGCTGTCGCCACAGGATGCAAGCACCCGCTTCATAAGCCCGACAGCCGATTCCTCATCGTTGCCAGAGCCTACGAGAATAGCCAGCAGTTCCGACTTGCTCAGCGAAGCCACCCCGTGCATCATAGCCTTCTCGCGCGGACGCTCGTCTACGGGCCAATCCTTTATGCTATGTCGAACCTTATCAACTGTCATATATCACCCTCTATTATAGAGTTTTGTAAGATTCTCCTTTGTCTCGAGCGGACGTTTCAGAATCATCTTGAACCAGAAAGCCTTCAAAAAGCCGGTTCCATAGCCTATTATCTGCACAGCTGCCGCAAGCACAGAAAGCAGGGCAACCTTCAGGCTCTTGTTCTTTAGAAGCGAGTCGCCAAGAATAAGCAGCACATAGAGAAGCGGCAGCAGCAACAGCCAAGGACAGAATATAGATGCAACCAGCAATGCCGCACCCATAATAAGCATCAGAGCCGGAGCTGTATGTACAATCTTCAACGAACCCGGATGTATTATCTGCAGCCAGATGCGGGCCTGTCCGAAGTTGTTGACCTGCTTGAAGAAACGTCGCAAGTCAATACGGCGTTTGTGATATACGAACACTTCACGTATAAGGCGTATGCTGAATCCGGCATTGCGTATACGTATGCTCAGGTCTATATCCTCTCCCATCATATCCTTGAAATCCCCTACCCTGTCATACACAGCCCTTGAGAGACCCATATTGAAGGTTCTTGGACAGAACTTCTCCATTACAGCCTTTCCGCCACGTATTCCGCCGGTAGTCCAGAAGGATGTCATTGCATGGCTTACAGCCTTCTGCATATCCGAGAAGGAGTCGTCCGCAGCATCAGGACCGCCAAAGCAGTCGCAGTAGTCGGCTGTCATAGCCTCCTGGAGTCTCTCGAAATAGGTCGGCGGCAAAATCACATCAGAATCGAAGAAGAGCATATAGTCACCCTCAGCCCTCGTCATTCCATAGTTACGTGTATCGCTTCTGCCGGAATTGGGCTTGAAATAGTAGCGGACAGTAAAAAAAGAACGATAGTGATCAAGCAAATGATCACACCGTTCTTTTGAGCCATCCTCTATAAGCAGCAACTCAAATGGTTTTACCGTCTGAGCCAACAGGCTGTCAAGCAGTTCCTTTACCTCACCGGGCCTGTTGTAAACCGGAACAATTATAGAGTATAACAATTCCTTAATCCATTATGCTTTTACACGACCTACATATGAGCCGTCACGGGTATCAACCTCAACGAGCTCACCCTCATTTATGAAGAGAGGGACACGAATCTCGGCACCGGTCTCCAATGTTGCAGGCTTTGTTGCGTTTGTTGCAGTGTCACCCTTAAGACCCGGCTCGGTGTATGTGATTGCAAGAACAACCTTCACCGGCATGTCGGCAAAAAGGATTGTCTCTGTAGAAGCATCGGTAACAACCTCAAGTGTCATACCCTCCTTCATATAAGCAACACCGTTTATCTGCTCGCCGGAAATGTTCACCTGCTCATATGTCTCCTGGTTCATAAACACGTATTCGCTACCCTCCTGGTAGAGATACTGGTAAGGACGACGCTCCACACGAACATCCTCGAGCTTCTCACCAATGTTGAAACGGCGTTCCAATACATAACCGTCAACAACATCCTTCAGCTTTGTACGCATAAAGGTATTTCCCTTGCCTGGCTTAACGTGCAGGAAGTCTATGCAAAAATACAACTTGCCATCCATACGGATTGCTGTACCGATTTTAATGTCTTGAGCATTAATCATAATTATACTATTTTTTGTTAAAATATTTCATTGCTGACCAAGGGCGCGCAGAATGCCCTCTCCAAACCGGGCACAAAGATAATCAAAAGTAAAAGAATATGCAATTTATAGCCCGTTTATTATTAATACGCGTATGCCCTAATTTGAAAAAAAAATAATATTTAAACAATAATTAAACTTTTGGTTAATAAACCACTCTAATTTTATAGGTAATTTTGCACCTCATGAATTAAAAACAAGAACAAACACATACAGATGAACAAGAAACTGAAATGGGGAATTGTAGCCCTGATTATTGTAGCAAGCGGAATTTTCGGATACATCCAGCTGGCACCGCAACAGAACGAGGAACTTAAACAGGCTGAAAACAGACAGAAAGACGGCATAGGCAAGAGCCTTAGCGTCACGGCTCACATACTGAAGCCACACCTTCTTACAGATGAGATTCTTGCAGTGGGACGTCTTGTCCCCGACGAAGAGGTACAGCTCTCATTCGAGTCATCGGGCAAGATAACTGAGATTCTTTTCGAAGAGGGAAGCTATGTCAAGAAAGGAACGCTGCTGGCCAAAGTGAACAACACCCAGCTGCAGGCACAGCTTGAACGCCTCAGTGCACAGCTTCCTCTTGCCGAAGAACGCGTATACAGACAGAATGCACTTCTTCAGAAGGATGCCGTAAGCAAGGAAGCTCTGGAGATTGTAAAGACTGAACTGGCCACCCTCAATGCCGACATAGAAAAGGTTAAGGCAGAGATTGCCATGACCGAACTGCGTGCACCTTTTGACGGAGTCATAGGACTGCGCCAGGTAAGCGTTGGAGCCTACGCCTCACCCTCTACCGTCATTGCCACGCTAACATCGGTAAAACCTATAAAAATAGAGTTTTCCGTTGCCGAGAAGTATGCCAAAGAAGTAAGAAAGGGAACAAATCTCACATTCAAGGTAGAAGGCCTGCTCGATGAGCTTGAGGCAAAGGTATATGCAACTGAATCGAGGCTCGACACCGAGACCCACAACCTTCAGGTACGCGCGATATACCACAACAACGACGGCAAGCTCATACCGGGACTATATGCCGATATACGCCTGAAGCAAAAGGAGATACCCGACGCCATCTCTGTTCCGGCCGAAGCCATAGTCCCCGAGATGGGCAAGAACAAGGTCTTCGTATACCGCAGCGGAAAGGCCGAACCAGTAGAAGTCACAACCGGCATACGCACCGACGCGGAGGTGCAGATACTACAAGGGCTTGAGAGCGGCGATACCATACTGACCTCGGGCACACTGCAGTTACGCAAGGGGTCTATCGTAGAAATAGCATCATTTGAATAACACACCCATAAGGCACAAGTATGAATATATCGGAACTGAGCATCCGCAGGCCTGTGCTTGCCACGGTGCTGACAATTATTATAATAATATTCGGCATGATTGGATACAGCGCACTCGGCGTGCGTGAGTACCCTTCGGTAGATAACCCTGTAATATCTGTGACCTGCAGCTACGCAGGCGCAAACGCCGATGTCATTGAGAACCAGATTACAGAGCCACTGGAACAGAACATAAACGGTATTCCCGGTATCCGCTCCCTGTCGAGCGTAAGCCAGCAGGGTCAATGCCGAATCACTGTAGAATTTGAACTATCGGTCGACCTTGAGACCGCAGCGAACGATGTTCGCGACAAGGTATCCCGTGCACAACGCTACCTGCCACGTGACTGCGACCCGCCTACAGTCTCAAAAGCCGATGCCGATGCAATGCCGATACTTATGGTGGCAATACAGAGCGACAAGCGGTCGCTTCTGGAGCTGAGCGAGATAGCCGACCTCACTGTCAAGGAACAGCTACAGACAATCCCCGACGTGAGCAGCGTGCAGATATGGGGCGAGAAACGCTATTCAATGCGAATATGGCTCGACCCTATAAAACTTGCCGCATACGGGCTCACCCCGATAGATATCAAGAACACCATAACCAATGAGAATGTAGAGCTCCCGTCGGGAAGCATTGAGGGAAACACTGTAGAGCTCACACTCAGGACTATGGGGCAGATGCACACGGCACAGGAATTCAACAACATAATCCTCAAGGAGAGCAATGGCAAAGTAGTTCGCATAAGCGATATCGGATATGCAGAACTCGGCCCGGCCGACCTTAAGAGCTATATGAAGATGAACGGAGTGCCGATGGTCGGCGTGGCAGTCATACCGCAGCCCGGCGCAAACCACATAGATATTGCCGATGCCGTATATGAGCGTATGGATGTGATGAAGAAAGACCTTCCCGAGGACATCGAGTACACCTACAGTTTCGACAACACCAAGTTCATACGCGCATCAATCAACGAGGTAGAGAGCACGGTATATGAAGCCTTCATTCTTGTGATAATCATCATCTTCCTATTCCTTCGCGACTGGCGCGTAACCCTCATCCCCTGCATAGTGATTCCGGTATCGCTCATTGGAGCATTCTTTGTAATGTACATTGCCGGGTTCTCCATAAATGTACTCACGATGCTCGCTGTCGTGCTATCCGTAGGCCTTGTGGTCGACGATGCCATTGTAATGACAGAGAACATCTATGTACGCATTGAAAAAGGCATGAAGCCATTCAAGGCAGGAATTGAAGGTGCGAAGGAAATCTTCTTTGCCGTAGTATCGACAACCGTCACACTCGTTGCAGTGTTCCTGCCAATTGTCTTTATGGAAGGAACAAGCGGCCGCCTGTTCCGGGAGTTCAGTTTTGTGGTTGCCGGTTCGGTAATAATATCATCATTTGCAGCACTCACCTTTACCCCGATGCTCGCCACAAAGATTCTAAAACGGCGCAAGGAGCAGAAATGGCTCTACCGCAAGACCGAACCATTCTTTGCAGGGCTCAACACCGTGTATGAACGGTCACTTTCCATGTTCCTGAAGAGACGTTGGATTGCACTGCCGGTTATGGCTGCGATGTTTGCACTCATCGCATATCTGTGGGGCGAGATACCTGCGGAGATGGCACCTATGGAAGACCGTTCACAGATTACAGTGAACACAAGAGGTGCCGAGGGTGTAAGCTACGAATATATGAGAGACTACACCGAAGAAATAACGGCACTTGTCGACTCCATTGTCCCCGATGCGGCAGCAGTGACATCACGTGTCTCAAGCGGAAGCGGCAACATCAGAATAACACTCAAGGAGATAGATGAACGCCGGTACACACAGATGGAGGTTGCCGACAAACTTACACAAGCCATCGGAAGCAAGACCAAGGCGCGTTCATTCGTCCAGCAGCAGTCATCGTTCGGAGGCCGTCGCGGAAGTATGCCGGTACAGTACGTGATACAGGCTACAAGCATAGAGAAACTGCAGGAAGTGCTGCCGGAATTTCTTAGAAGAGTGTACGACAACCCCACATTCAAAATGGCCGATGTCGATTTGAAATTCAGCAGTCCCGAATCACGTGTGAACATTAACCGCGACAAGGCCGGGACAATGGGAACGCGGGTGCGCGATGTTGCTGAGACCCTGCAGTACGGGCTCAGTGGCCAGCGTATGGGATATTTCTACATGAACGGCAAGCAATACGAAATAATAGGGCAGATTAACCGCCAGCAGCGCAACACCCCGTCAAGCGTAAAGTCAATATACATACGCAACAGCGATGGAGACATGATTCAACTCGACAATTTCGTAGAGTTTGAGGAGAGTGTTGCACCGCCTAAACTGTACCACTACAACCGTTTCCTATCGGCAACCGTGTCGGCAGGACTTGCCGATGGCAAGACAATTGGCGACGGACTTGAGGAAATGGACAAGATTGCTGAGGAAGTACTTGACGACACATTCCGGACAGCCCTCACCGGAGACTCCAAAGAGTTCCGCGAAAGCTCTTCGAGCCTCATGTTCGCATTCATACTGGCACTTGTACTCATATACCTCATCCTTGCTGCACAGTTCGAGAGTTTCAAGGACCCGTTCATCATTATGCTCACCGTGCCGCTTGCAATTGCAGGAGCATTGATTTTCATGGATATCTGCAGCATAACCATGAACATCTTCAGCCAGATAGGCATAATAATGCTCATAGGACTGGTAGCCAAGAACGGAATTCTGATTGTAGAGTTCGCCAACCAGAAGCAGGAGAGCGGAGAAGAGAAGATGGAAGCCATAAAGAGCGCGTCGCTGCAACGCCTGCGTCCAATCCTCATGACCAGCATATCCACAATACTTGGCCTGCTGCCACTTATGATGGCTTCAGGTGAAGGAGCAAACCAGCGCATAGCAATGGGTACTGCAGTTGTCGGCGGAATGATAGTCTCCACAATACTGACAATGTACATAGTACCAGCCATATACAGTTACATCTCGACAAACCGGGAAAAAGAGAATGAAAAATGAAAAAGACGACACTTGCAATATTCACACTGCTACTCCTTGCCACAGCAGGCACAGCACAGACACTCACCCTTCGCGATTGCCTTGAGGCGGGACTCGAGAATAACTACTCACTGCGCATAACACGCAACCAAGAGCAGATAAGCCACAACAATGCCACACTGGCAAACGCAGGATACCTGCCTACCGTTGACCTTAATGCCGGATACGACGCATCGCTCTCGAGCAGCGACGCAACGGAACGCAGCACAGGCAACACGCAAAAGACACGCAACTCCCTCGACCAGACACTGAGTGCAGGCATAGGACTCAACTGGACCATCTTCGACGGATTCAACATAAGCACCACATACAAGCAACTCAAGGAGATGGAGCTTATGGGAGAGACAGCCACACGCATTGCAATAGAGGACTTCATAGCCAACCTGGCTGCCGAATACTACAATTTCCTTCAACAGAGACTGCGTCTCAAGAACTACTACTACGCAGTAACACTCTCGAAAGAACGTCTGAGAATCGTTGAGGAGAGATACAATATAGGAAATTTCTCAAGGCTCGACTACCAGCAGGCAAAAGTCGACTTCAATGCCGACAGCGCACAATACATCAAGCAGCAGGAGATTGTCATCACATCGCGCATTGCATTGAATGAAATGATGGCAATAGATGAGGTGTACACACCCATTGAAACAGCCGAAACGGACATTGCGATAAATGCAACGCTCGATTTCACAGACCTATGGAACGGCACGCTTCAGAGCAATGCCGAACTGCTTTTCGCCAACCACACCAGCGAACTTGCAAAGCTCGACTACAAGAAGGTACTCTCCCGCAACTATCCTTATGTGAAACTAAGGGCAGGATATGACTACTCGTTCAACAAATACGACACCAACAGCTACACCAGACGTAGCAATTGGGGCGGAAACGCAGGTGTAACAGTCGGCTTCAACCTATGGAACGGCAACCGCCGCCGCGAAAAGCGCAATGCAAAGATTCAGATTGAAAATGCCAAGCTTGAGCGCGACCGTTTAGAACTGGCACTCAAAGCCGAACTCGGCAACCTGTGGAGCGCGTACCAGAACAACCTGCAGCTGCTTACGCTTGAAAAGCAGAATGTTATAACGGCACGCAACAACCATGAGATTGCTAAAGAGAGATACCTGCTCGGAACCTTGTCCGGAATAGAGATGCGTGAGGCTCAGAAGAGCCTTCTCGATGCAGAAGAACGCCTTCTCTCGGTAGAGTACGACACAAAAATATGCGAAATATCACTACTCCTGATTAGCGGAAAAATTACAAGATACCTCGAGTAAAAATTTGTACACCATATAATAGGTTTATTTGCAGACATTAAGTACCTTTGCACACCTTTTAAGGAAAGCAGAGTTCTTTACAGACAATTATATTCATTTTTATAAAACAACTTCTGAGCATGAAGAAATTTTTATTTTTGGCCCTGTTTATGCTGCCATTTGCCGTTTGCGCCCAAACTTCAGGACGCATCGGTGGAAAAATCATAGACAGAGAGAACAAGGAGCCTCTGGGGTTTGTCACCGTGGCAGTTGTTCCCGAGGGCAGCACAAAACCTGTGACAGGATGCAACAGCAACGATGACGGAACATTCTCCATCACAGGAATAAAGGCCGGCAAGTACACGGTACAGTTTTCATTCGTTGGTTATATAAACGACAGCAGAAACATCGAGATTAGTGCAGGAAACAGCAAGGTCGACCTGGGCACTATAGTAATGAAAAGCGACAGAAAGATGCTCAAAGAGGTTGTTGTTACCGAACAACGTTCGCAAATGAGTTTCGAAGTCGACAAAAGGGTGTTCACCGTAGACCAGAGCATTGCCACAACAGGCGGTTCTGCCAGCGATGTGCTGATAGACATCCCGTCGGTCGAGGTGAGCAATGAAGGCACGGTCTCACTGCGCGGAAGCGAAAGTGTAACAATATGGATAAACGGAAAATCGAGCGGTCTCACCGCCGACAATCAGGGCGACATCCTGCAGCAGATGCCAGCCGGTTCAATAGAGAAGATTGAGGTAATCACCAACCCGTCGGCAAAACACTCGCCCGAGGGCACAGCCGGCATCATAAACATCATACTCAAACGCGACCGCAAAGCCGGCTACTATGGCAGCGTACAGGCAGGTGCCGATTCCAGAGGCGGATACAATGCCGGAGCAAACATAAACTTCAGCAGCGGCAAGTTCGATGCCTATGGCGGCCTCAACTACCGCAATATGAACTTCGAGAACGACGGAACTACCGCAACCAAATACTACGGCACCCCCAACGATGCCTATCAGCTTCAGAAGAGTACAGGCGAGCACAACCCCAACAACATTTTCGGCCGTGCCGGCTTCACCTGGCGCATGACCGAGAAGGATGAAATCTATGCAAACCTTATGGGTATGTACGGCAATGGCAAGCACAAGAACAGCATCGTTGCCGAAAGCGGATATATGACCGATGATGAGAGCTATGGCGAACCTGATCGCCGCACCACTCGCCGCACCACACAGGAGGGAAGCCCAAGGATGTACAACGTTGAGCTTGGATACACCCACCGCTGGAGTGACACGCATTTCCTGGATCTCTCGGTTGGACACCACGAATGGACACAGAAACGCGATGCCACATACCGCCAGACAACAGAGGTTCTGGGTACAGACCCGGTAACACACCAGAGCTACCAGTTCCAGGATGGCGAGAACAAGAGCAGCAACACAGAAATCAAACTCGACTATGAGTACAAGATTAACGACAACCACCGCATAGAAGCAGGCTACAAGGGCGACCTTTCCGACGACAAGAGCCCGGTTGTGACATATAACGACGAATCGCACAGCGAGGCTAGTCTCGACAAGAACCTATACAACATATTCCGTTACAAGCAAGACACACATGCCCTCTATGCAACCTATTCGGGACGCATAGGCAAGCTCGGATACCAGGTTGGCCTCCGCGGTGAATACTGGAATGTAAGGACACGCTCATACGGATATGCAGAGAAACTGAGCGGCGAACTCCCCGGTTACACCAGCAAGGACTTCTTCAAGCTATTCCCAAGCGCGTTCCTCAGTTACGAGATAAGCGACGGACAGGAGATTCAGCTGAACTACACACGCCGTCTGCGCCGCCCTTGGGGAGGACAGCTCAACAGTTTCCAGAACATCAGCGACTCCACGAACATCTCTTTCGGTAACCCCGACCTGACACCCGAATACTCAAACGCATATGAGCTGAACTACATCAAGAGCTGGAAGAACCACACCCTGTCGCTTTCGGGCTACTACCGCACCACAGAAGATGTCATCGAGCGCATAAGCTACAATGTAGGCAGAGTGATATACACAACCAGCGAGAATGTCGCGAACACACAGTCGGCCGGCCTTGAGATTGTGGGCAAGAACAAACTCTTCAGGATTCTTGACCTTACAACAACCGTCAACTTCTTCTACTACAAGCTCAACGATTTCAAGTACATCATCAACGAGCAGGAGATTACCGGAAAGGCCGATGAGAATTTCTCCTGGAATGCACGAATGACAGCCAGCGTCATGTTGCCTTGGGGAGTGACCATGCAGGTTACCGGCCGCTACAACGCAAAGCGTATTGTTGCACAGGGACACCGCGAACCGAACTACTCTCTCGATATTGGCCTCCGCAAGATGTTCAACAAGAACTGGAGCCTAAGTGTCAACGCCCGCGACCTTCTCGACTCGCGAGGATGGCACAATGTAACCAGGAACGACCTTTTCTACCGCGATTCCGAGAGTTCAAGAGGTGGCCGCCAATTCGGTTTCACACTCACATACAGTTTCGGAAACATGAAGGCCAAGATGCCCAAGCGCAAGCAGCAGGATATGCCTTCAAGCGGATATGACGACATGGAGAGCGGAATGGGCGAAATGTAACCCGGACAAAATAACGGCAAAAGGCGCAGGTACAAGATACACCTGCGCCTTTTGCGCCTTTCGCCGTTATACAAAATTAATTTTTATTCAAAAACATTTCCTAATGTCATAAATGTTTGCGAAATTTGGCACAACAATGGAAGCTGTCTGAATTTCCAGAAAATAAACCTCCTTATTTATATAAGCCGGATATTTCGCCATAGCGATATAAATTCAAGCAGCCTCTTATTTTTGAAATAGCTTCTTAATTAGTTTCCAAAAATGGCAGAAAAAGGACAAACACAGAAACTCGACCAAATTGTCGTGCGTTTCTCGGGCGACTCGGGCGACGGCATGCAGCTGGCCGGAAACATCTTCTCCACAATCTCCGCAACAGTGGGCAACGACATCTGCACCTTCCCCGACTACCCTGCTGACATACGCGCCCCTCAAGGAGTGCTCACCGGCGTTTCGGGCTTTCAGGTACACATCGGTTCCGACAAGGTTCTTACACCCGGAGACAAGTGCGACATTCTTGTAGCAATGAACCCGGCCGCGTTAAAGACACAGCACAAATACTGCAAGCCGACGGGAGCCATCATCATCGACAGCGACTCCTTTACAGAGAAGGACCTTCAGAAGGCAGAATTCAAGACCGGTGACCCTATTGCCGAACTGGGAATAACCTGCGAGGTCGTTCCCTGCCCCATAACCTCGTTGTGCCAGGCAACGCTTGCCGATAGCGGCCTCGACAACAAGAGCATACTGCGATGCAAGAATATGCTTGCACTCGGACTCGTATGCTGGATCTACGATCGCGACCTTGCACTTGCCGAGAATATGCTCCGCAAGAAGTTCAACAGGAAGCCGGAAGTTGCCGAGGCCAACATAAAGGTGCTGCGTGCCGGTTACGATATGGGTCATAACACCCACACGTCAATTTCGCACACATACAGTATCGAAAGCAATGCCGACAACAAGAAAGGCCGTTATATGGACATAAACGGCAACAAGGCAACGGCGTACGGCCTTATGGCTGCTGCCGAGAAAGCCGGAATGAAACTGTTCCTGGGCTCATACCCCATAACACCTGCTACCGACATCCTGCACGAACTTGCAAAGCACAAGTCTATGGGAGTTGTCACAATGCAGGCCGAGGACGAGATTGCCGGTTGTGCATCGGCTGTGGGAGCGGCATATGCCGGCGCACTTGCCTGCACATCTACATCAGGCCCGGGAATCTGTCTGAAAAGCGAGGCCATCAACCTCGCCGTAATTACAGAATTGCCGTTGGTAATAATTGATGTACAGCGAGGCGGACCATCTACAGGCCTTCCTACCAAGAGCGAACAGACCGACCTCTTGCAGGCACTTTACGGAAGAAACGGTGAAAGCCCTATCCCGGTAATTGCCGCAACATCGCCCACCAACTGCTTCGACGCAGCCTACAACGCCTGCAAGATTGCTGTCGAGCACATGACCCCTGTTATTCTGCTCACCGACGCATTCATAGCCAACGGCTCAGCAGCATGGAAACTGCCCGATATTGAAAAGTATCCGGCAATCGTTCCGCCATATGTAACGCCCGATATGCAGGAAGGCTGGAGCCCCTACAAGCGGAACCCCGAAACCGATGTCCGCTACTGGGCCGTCCCCGGAACACCAGGCTTCGCCCACCGCATAGGCGGCCTTGAGAAGAGCGCGGCAACCGGAGCAATCAGCAACGACCCGGGCAACCACCACAGCATGGTTGAAACACGTGCAAGAAAGGTTGAAAAGATTGCCTGCGACATCCCTGAACTGCAGGTAGAAGGAGAGAAGGATGCCGACCTGCTCATCGTAGGATTCGGCGGCACATACGGCCACCTGTGCGAAGCAATGCAACAGATGAACCGCGACGGCAAGAAAGTTGCCCTTGCACATTTCGAGTACATCAACCCGTTGCCACGCAACACAGAAGAGATTCTTCGCCGCTACGGCAGGATTGTCGTCGCAGAACAGAATATGGGACAGTTTGCCGGTTACCTGCGCAGCAAGTTCCAAGGCTTGGAACTGCACCAGCACAACGAGGTCAAAGGCCAGCCGTTTGAAGTGGCAACACTGGTCGATTCATTCACTAAAATCATGGAGGGCTAAGATATGAGCGAATACAAAGCACAAGACTACAAATTCGGACAGCCACGCTGGTGTCCGGGCTGCGGCGACCATTCCTTCTTGGGTGCATTACACAAGGCTATGGGAGATTTGGGTGTGGCTCCGCACAACATTGCAGTAATTTCCGGTATCGGCTGTTCTTCGCGACTGCCCTACTATATGAACACATACGGTTTCCACACGATACACGGACGTTCGGCCGCCATTGCCACCGGTGCAAAGGTTGCCAATCCGGAACTCACAGTGTGGCAGGTTTCGGGCGACGGTGATGGCCTTGCCATCGGAGGCAACCATTTCATCCATGCAGTACGCCGAAACATCGACATCAACATGATACTTCTCAATAACCGCATATACGGCCTGACCAAAGGCCAGTACTCACCCACTTCGGTGCGCGGTTTTGTGAGCAAGTCGTCACCCTACGGCACTGTAGAGGATCCATTCCGCCCGGCAGAGCTCTGCTTCGGCGCGCGCGGCAATTTCTTTGCCCGTTGCGTAGCTACGGATATGGCCGCAGCGGTGGAATGCCTGAAAGCCGCGGCAAAGCACAAGGGAGCTTCGGTTACAGAAGTTCTGCAGAATTGCGTAATCTTCAACAACGGTACCCACGAGAGTGTGTATACCAAGGAGGGACGTGCCAAGAACGCAATTTACCTTGAGCACGGCAAGCCTATGCTTTTCGGCGAAAACCGCGAATTGGGACTTATGCAGGAAGGATTCGGACTGAAGGTAGTGAAGATTGGCGAGAACGGCATCACAGAAAACGACATCCTTGTACACGATGCCCACTGCAAGGACACCACTCTTCACCTTAAGCTCGCACTCATGGAAGGCCCCGACTTCCCCATTGCGCTTGGCGTTATACGCGATGTCGAGGCCATAACCTACAACGACGCAGTACATGCACAGGTCGAGGAGGTGAAGGCAGCAAAGAGCTACCACACATTCAGCGAACTGCTCGAAACCAACGAGACCTGGGAAGTGAAATAGCAAGGAGACAGAACCGGCGAAACACGGATTTGTTAATTTTAACATATAGTCAAGACAGTGAAGAGGCTTTGGGGCTCTTCACTGTCTTTATATTGCTATTAAAAACAATGCAGCAAATGCCATTATTCCCTCAAATGGGCATTTTTATCAATCTAAGACCATAAATTTTCATCAAAATGTTTCACCCAATAAATTATTTATGTATTTTTGGACACTGGTGGAAAATTATGTAATTATATATAATTTTAACCCGAACGAAAGAAAAACAATTTTAACTTCAAAGAGAACTATAGGCCTGCCTTTGCGTAGCCTGTTCTCGAAAAAATAACATAATATGAAATTCAAATCGGTTGGAAGGTCGCTATTAGCGACTGCATTTCTGGGAATGACACTTTCCCTTACCCCCACAACTATGTGGGCAGAAACAACTGCCGTACAGCAACAGCAGAACGGCACAGTCAAGGGTACTGTTACAGACAAGAATGGAGAGGGAATGATTGGTGCCGTAGTTTTCGTTGTCGGCACAACTAACTCCACATATGTCGGTGACTTTGACGGAGCATATGAGCTGAACAACGTAAAGAAAGGCTCAACCATACGTGTTACCCTCATGGGTTACAGCTGCGACGACCAGGTATGGAACGGAGGAGCATTGAACTTTGTAATGCAGGAGGAGACAACAGCACTCGATGAGGTTGTTGTAACTGCAATGGGTATTATGAGAAAAGAAAAATCGCTTACCTATGCAACACAGATGGTAAAGGCCGATGACCTCTTCAAGGCACCCGACGCAAACCTCATCAACTCACTCGAAGGAAAGGTTTCTGGTATCACCATTACACCAAGTGCCGGTGGTGCAGGTGGCGCATCCAAGATTACCCTGCGCGGAAACAAGTCCATTATGGGTGACAACGCACCGCTTATCGTTATTGACGGTGTGCCTATGACAAACAGCATACGTGGTCAGATTGGCGATGCTGCAAGCCTTACATCGGGCAGCAACACCGAGGGTAGCGACCCGCTTTCAATGATTAACCCCGACGACATCGAGTCAATGAACGTGCTCAAGGGTGCAAACGCAGCGGCCCTTTACGGTTCACGTGCAGCCAACGGTGTCGTGATGATTACCACCAAGAAAGGTAAGGAGGGCAAGATGGAGGTGACATTCAACTCAAGCACCACGTTCGACACTCCGCTTCTTACACCGGAAATGCAGAACACATACGGCGGTTACCGCTCTGCAAACAACACCTTGCTCAACAACAGTTGGGGCGACCGTCTGTCTGGCGAGGGCAAGCACGTTTTCCAGTATGCAGCCGACAAGCAGTATTTCCAGACAACAAACCCGGACGGCACACCGCACATGCTCAATGCCTATCTGCGCAACTACGCAAAGGACGACATTGAAGAGTTCTATGACCTGGGTGTGAACACAACAAACTCATTGTCAGTCTCTGGAGGTACAGAGAAGATACAGACATACGCCTCTTACTCAAACACCCACTCAATCGGTATGATTGATGCCAACCGTTACAACCGTAACACATTCGCATTCCGCCAGACATACAAACTTTGGGACCGCATCACCTTGGGTGTAAACGTAAACTACAACCAGGCCAAGACTAAGAACCGCGTGGGCGGTGGTACATTGGGCAACCCAATCTATCACCTCTACACTGCGCCACGCGATATCGATATGGATTACTACAAGGACAACTATTCGGCTCAGGGTCAGTGGTGGTCATCGGGTAATGCCGAGGGCAACGGTACACAGACATGGTATGAGGATATGGGCGACGGCTGGCTGTTTGAGCACCGCGACCACGTACTCCTTGAAGGACCGATGCAGCAGTATGCATTCCAGTCACCGGCCATAAACAACCCATACTGGCTCAAGAACATGAACTTCGGTACAAGCAACGAAGAACGTTTCTCGGCATCATTCAATGCCACTGTAAAGATTATCGAAGGTCTTAATTTCCAGGCTCGCGTATCTATCGACCACACCAAATACCAGAGCGAAGGCGGACGCTACGCCACAACATGGTACGACACCGAAATGTATCGCTACGGTACATACTACCTCGACAACAGCCGCACTAATGAAATCTACACCGACTACATGCTCTCTTATAATAAGGAGTTCGGCAAGGATTGGTCATTGTCTGCTACTGCAGGTTATGTAGGCCACACTATCAAGGGCACATCTACAAACACTTACATTGGAGCAGCAACAGACGACATGAACAGAGGCGGTTTCGCCATTGGCATTCCTACAAGCGTGAACATGTTCGAGCCAAGCTACGGCGGTGCCGGTGTTACAGGCAAGAGCAATAGTTCAAACTGGGACCAGGCAGCTCTTGCTACAGTACAGGTAGGCTGGAAGGACTTCCTGTTTGTTGACGCATCATACCGTCAGGACTGGTACCGTCCTTTCCGTCAGTTCTCATACCTTGGAACAGACGAAAGCTATGGCTACTTCGGCATAGGTGCAAATGCAATCCTCAGCGATGTCATCAAGTTGCCAAAATGGTTCACATATGCAAAATACCGTTTGAGCTACTCCGAGGTTGGTAACTCCATCCCCAACACACTTTATAACACCATCCGCTTAAACAATGTAGACGGTACAACAAGCATTAATTCAAGAAACTTCTTTGTTCCGGAACCAGAGAAGACAAAGTCCTTCGAGACCGGTCTCGAGATGCAGTTCTTCAAGGATTGCCTAAACTTTGACATCACCTATTACAATTCAGCAATGCACAAGTCATACCTTGAAGTTGCCGGTACCAACGGCAAGTCACAGCCTGTGAACAGCGGTATCATCCGCAACCAGGGTATTGAGGTTACACTCGGCTACGACTGGAAAATCAACCGCGACTGGCGTTGGAAGACATCGGCCAACTTCTCATACAACCACAACGAGATTGAGGCTACCAAGCAGGACAAGTGGGGTAACCACAGAGACATGGCCACATCATTTGCCGAGGGCAAGATACAGCTTCTCTACCGCAAGGGCGGTGCCTACGGTGACCTCTACATCACCGACCTCACACGCTACAAGAGCGATGTCTACAAATACACGACAAAGGAGACCGTTATCATAGACCGCATTCCTACCGAAGTTGAGGTAACAAAGTACAGTTCAACCCCTGTAACCGACGATAACGGCAATGTGATAAGTGAACTTGTAAACAAGGCAGGCGACATTGTAATAACCAATGGCAAGCCATCACTTGGCGGTTATATCGAAGTTACCGATGGCGGAATGCTCAAGGCACGCCAGAAGAGCAAGAAGTTCCAGAAGTTCGCTGGCAATGTAAACAGCAAGTACCAGCTATCTTGGTCAAACACATTCACATACAAGGATTTCACCCTTTATTTCCTCATCAACGGACGTATCGGCGGTAAGGTAATCTCGCTGACCGAAGGCTACCTCGATGAGATTGGTGCATCGGAGCGCACTGGAGCAGCACGCCTCAACGCCGAGAAGAACGGTATCTACACCGAGGATGGCCGTCTTGGCATGTACGTGAACGATGGACGCAACCTTGTTGCTGTTGAAGACTACTACACATTCATAGGTTCAAGCTATGTAGGTGACTACATCTACGATGCTACAAACTTCCGCTTGCGCGAACTTTCACTCGGATACACATTCCGTAACCTGTTCGGCGAGTACAAGAACCTCAACGTTTCACTTGTTTGCCGTAACCTCTTCTTCCTGTACAAGGATTCTCCGGTTGACCCCGATGTATCATTGTCTACAGCAAACGGTCTTGGCGGTATAGACATTTTCAACTATCCGTCGGCACGCTCGTTCGGTATCAATCTGAAGTTGAATTTCTAATCAAATGCTAAGAAAACCTATTAACTAACAAAACAAATTCAGAATTATGAATAAAAAACATATTTTATTGGCAGGTTCATTACTGTTTGCATCATTCGCAATGCAATCTTGCCTCGATTACGATGACCCGGGTGATGAAGCAAACCTCAACACCGTCGGCACAGAGACAGTTATCCACGTGGGCAATGTCGACAGCATTCCTTACTGGAACGAACCCACGCAGGAAGGTGTTCAGGCAGCCATCGACACCCTTCAAGGAAAGTACAGATACTTCGGCCAGTGCCTTAGCGGTATATATATGATGCGTGGCGGTAAAGAGGGACAGATGCCTGGCGACCACGCTTACCAGCGTCAATATTGCCTTGGCCCCGACCTCTACGCACAGTACTTCACTGTTCCTCACAAGGACTTCATGTATGGTACACTGACATCGACATACAATGTTTCGGCAGAGTTCAACGGCGGCCCTCTCGGTGCATACACCATGGCAAAGAATGCATTTATGCCTATGCTTAACCACCCGCTAATCGACTCAATCCCCGAAATAAAGGCTATAAACCTGCTTTATTATTGCCTTATAGCACAGGAGCAGGCCGACCTTTCAGGACCTTACACATACCTTGAGGATAAACTGAACTCGCAGGAGCCCGAGGAATACAACGATGTAAAGACCATATACTATGGAATTGTAGAGAACATTGACACAATCGTAGCCTGCCTTAACCACTTCGAGACACGCCCCGATTGGTACAAGGAGCAGATACAGAACATTATTGTCGAAAGTTTCCCGACAGGCTACAACCTGCTTGCAGGAGATATGAGCCTCAATTCCTACATCAAGTTCGCCAACTCCTTGAAGCTCCGCATGGCTATGCACATTGTAAAGGTAGAGCCTGAGACTGCAAAGAAATGGGCCGAAGAGGCTGTTGCCGGTGGCGTGATAGAAAACACATACGACCAGCACGGTGTATTCCCAATGATAAACAGTTTCTCGCACCCACTTCTTAACATTGCAAACGGCTGGGGCGACTTGCGTATGTGCGCATCGTTCGAGAGCCTTCTGATAAGTCTCGACCACCCTTATGCAAAATACCTCTTCCTGCCTAACGGCAACGACATACCGAATGAAAAGACTGGCGAAGTATTGCCGGCAGGAACACGCATCTGCGGTATACGCGCAGGAACACTTGTAGGCGACGGACAGACATACGCGCTCAACAAGCGTCAGGCATACTCTTCATTCAGCAGCGAGGCTATTGCCAGCAAGCGTTGCCCGTTGTATTTCATCAAATGGGCCGAGGTTGACTTCCTTCGTGCCGAGGGTGCTCTTCGTGGCTGGGATATGGGCGGAACCGCACAATTCTTCTACGAGCGTGGTATTCAGAACGCATACATCGAGGATCCGCAATCAGGTTCACAGTATTCAGAAATGGTAAACACCTATATGCAGCTTGAGAAAGCTGTCGAATACGTCAGCGTTGACCCAATGGGAGACGGCGAGCCTTGGCCAAGCGTTACAAAGATTGGCGTTAAGTGGAACGAAGGCGAAGACAACGAGACAAAGCTCGAGAAGATTATCACTCAGAAGTACATTGCACTCTTCCCGCTATCAACAGAGGCGTGGACAGAATTGCGTCGCACAGGCTATCCCAAGCTATTCCCGGTATTGAACGCCGATGACGGTGACGGTTCAATAGAGCAGGGCGGCATGATTCGTCGCATTCCTTGGGTTCCCGAAGACCCGGTTGCAGCAAGTATGGTTGAAGCAAGCGGCATTCCGGCACTCGGCGGCCCCGACGAGCAGGCAACACGCCTATGGTGGGATGTTGATACACCGAACTTCTAAGCCCGAAACATAAACAAGAATCTCTGTCCAAAAGGCAGAGATTCTTGTTTTTCCAACCGGCATGCAATCTGCTGCTGACACATGATGCATTGCATAAGGGACAGTTGTTAAAATAATAGAAATTTATTCAACAATAGTAACTTTTTCCAATAAAACGATTATTTTTGCTATGATATATATTGCATGGATTTTCAGCAAAATAACATATTGAAAGGCCATAAACACATTTATGTAAAATTTAACAGCAAACAAGAAGCACAGCTTTCATTTTATCGGTAAAACAGAAGGATATAGACAATTTAGAAACTGTTTTAAATTTATATGGTTGCTTCGCAAAGCAACGGTTTCCAATACAAGAAAACTTTATTAGAGATTTAAACAACATCTTAATTTATACTAACCAATTAAAAAAACGAATCAATGAAGAAGATTTACTTAATGCTCATCTCTTTCCTGTGCCTGGCATTCGGCGCACAGGCTGCAAAAGTGACCGATTTGTCACAGTTGAGCGATGACAAACTTTACACGATCCGTTCGGAACGTGCGTTCCTGTTATATCACTCAAGCACACTTGCTTCAAGCAATGGCAAGACTGTAACAGGAGTTACACGCAACCCTCAGGACCCGAACCAGCAGTTCAAAATCATAAAGAGCGGTTCAACCTACCTTCTCTACAGCGTTGGTGCAAGCAAGTACATTATGTGCACGACTGCAAACAATGTAACATTCAACGCAACCCACGGTTCTAACCTCACAATTTCAAGTACAGGCAATGCGACCTATCCTTGGAAACTTAAACTTGGAAATTTCTACCTGAACTCACAGGAAGCAAACCAGACCGATGCAGGTCTTGTAGTTAATGATTGGTCACAAACCGATGCCGGCAACAGCTATATGATTGAGGAGGTAACAGATGGTGAAGAAGGCGGTGGCAGTACCGGTACTACAGAAGAGGTCTACGACTTCTCGGGTTGGGGCGTAGAGTCAATGCTCGAGCTTTTCTACAATGTACTCCAGCAGGGCCGCAACTATCCCACAATGGCAGAGTTCGAGGCAGCAGGCATCCAGGCATCAGACCTTGCATTTGTACGTTCACACGTACGCAAGGCCAACATCATGAGCCGTGCCGACCGTCTGAGAACTGAGACATACGAGGGCCGCAACCTTTTCCTTAACATCCCAATGGATTACGGTAAGGATGGTGCAGTAGGCCACCCCGAGGCAAAGTTCAATGCCGACGTATTCTCAATGTGGCAATACACCAACCTGTTCGGTTCATGGAACCACGGATTCTTCCAGGCTCCGGGTGCATGGGTAGATGCAGCTCACCGCAACGGTACCAACATCATGAGCGGTATCGCATTCTTCGAGAGCTGGACAGGCGACGGTGACAAGGTGTTCAGTGCCATGATTACAAAGAAAGAGAGCGACGGTTCTTTCAGATACGTGAAGCCACTCATCAACATCCTCATGTTCTTTGGTGCCGACGGTATCAACTACAACTGGGAGGACAACAGTTGGAGCAATACAGATATAGTAGCGTTCCACAAGGCTCTTTGGGCTTATGCAAGAGAGGTCGGTTTCGACAGCTACCGCAGTGCAATCTACACAAGCACATCGGAGCTCACCAGCGGTTCTTCTGCCATCGATGCACTTTATGGCACAACAGCGAACGGCAGAACACACGACCTGATGCTCAACTACCAAGCTAACGACATTGCATATAACCTTGGCTCTACATACGAGGCTGTAGCTGCTGCCAATGGCGGCACAGCAGACGACATGTATGCAGGTGTGTGGATGGCAAGCATGGATCGTCGCTGGACAAACCTCGAGGGCAACAAGACAGGTATCTGCCTTTGGGGCGAGCATGACCAGAGCCGTTTCTACAGCTTCAACGCAGGTGACGGTGTATACGACATCCAGGGCAACTATCAGAGATTGCTCGAGCGTGCAATGTCTGGCGGTAACCGCAACCCGGCAAACCTGCCTGCACTAAGCAATACCGGCAACAACTGGATTACAGCTGACGGCAAATTGCCATTGCAGACCTTTGCCGGTATGGCACACTGGATTCCGGAGCGTTCAGCTATTCAGGGTAACTTGCCATTCGGTACACACTTCACACTCGGTAACGGCGACCGTTACTACTTCAAGGGCAAGATGGCTCACAAGAGCGAGTGGTACAACATGGGTTCACAGGACATCGTTCCCACATACCGTTGGTTGCGCTACAAGACAGGCACTACAACAGTGAGCACAGATATTGAAGTTAACTACACACACCTCGATGCCTACACTGGCGGTTCTTGTATTGAGCTTACAGGTGCAGCGACATCAACAGGTACCGACATCATTCTCTACAAGACATCACTCAAGGCCGGTAAAGGTGCATATGCAAAGGTTGCAGTAAAGACATTGAAGGATGTACAGGCTACAAACCTATACCTTATTATTAAGACAAGCGGCAGCAATACTTGGCAGGAGTATGCAGTAGGCAATGTTTCAGGCAACACTTGGGAAGAGAAGAAGTTTGACCTCACCGGCATTGCCGAGGGTAACGTTATCGAGCGCATCGGCCTCCGCGTAAAGGGCAACAACGACGACTACCAGCTTTACGTAGGTAAGCTTGAAATCAACGACGACACTTGGGTTACACCGGCAGCAGTCGAGAACCTTGTTGCTGAGGTAAAGAACGAGACTAAGAGTTCTATGGACCTGAAGCTCCATTGGAGTGTTGATGCAGAGGCAAATACCCGTGCCGACTGGGGATTGGTTTACAACGACGAGGCTAACATCAGCCATTTCGAGGTTATGTACAAGAACGGCGAAGAGGGCAAGGTAACACAGGTTGGTACAACCTCACAGTGGGCGACATTTGTGGGCAACATCGAGTTCGAGAGCGTGAACGATGCTCCATTCATCGGTGTACGCGCGGTTTCTACCGACCTAAAGACCTACACTCCAATTGTTTGGGTAGAGGTTCCACGCGGCAACCAGGCCGACCTGCCCGAGAAGGTTGAGGAAGACACATACGGTACAAGCCAGATTGACCCGGCTTCAAACGGTATTGAGAATGCACGCGCACAGCGTTACGTTGACCTTGTTACAACAACCGGCGCAACTAAGAACCTGAACTACACCGCAAGCAGCCCTGTTGCCGATGGTACACAGTATGCCGATGCACGCGACCATGTCCTCGAGATTGAGCAGGGACAGAGCGTAACCATGACCATCAGAGGTGCAAACTATGATGACGGTCTCAAATGGTGCTATGGCGGTGGCTGGCTCGACCTAAACGGCAGCGGCGACTTCGACCGCCCGCTTCCTGTAGAGAGAACAGCCTCTGAAATTGCAAAGGGTACAACAGAGGTTGACCCTGAGGGTGAGCGTATATTCTTCGTTGGTACGCACGAGGCAGCCACACCTGCGATACAGAACCCTGGTATCACATTCACATTCCAAGTTCCTGAAGATGCTGCCCCGGGCGACAGCCGCTTGCGTATCGTGTTCTCTGATGCTTGGTTTGCAGGAGCATTCAACCCCACAGGCCTGACAAACAAGGGCTTTACTATTGACTTCGGTGTGAAGATTACCGGTACCAACCCGGGCCGCACAGCTACCGGCACACGCGACCAGGGTGTAGCCGATGAGCCTGAGTGCCTCAGCGGCAACACATCTGTTGAAGAGGTAGCAGTAGGCGAGGTTTCTACAGCAGAGGGTGTTGACGGTGCAATCGTTATCAACAATGCCGAGAAGGCTTGGATTTACACAGCAGACGGCAAACTCACCAAGTTCGTGAAGAACCCTACACAGGTTGCAGCAGCTAATGGTGTATACCTCGTGAAGATGCAGAACGGTAACGTAATCCGCAGTGCAAAGGTATTGGTTAAGTAAGAACCTGCTTATATGCTATAAAAACAGATGTCAGTACTAGTACTGACATCTGTTTTTATAATCCGGTATCAGAACAACAGACCGGTTACCTTTTTTCTCTGCGAATGAGTATTGAGAAGAGAAGAACAACCCCGACAGCCATCGGATAGTAGAGGTGCGGCATAATCGCCAACGGAGAAACGCCTGCAATGCCGGATGCCATAAGCAGTTGGGCACCATACGGAATTATCGCCTGCACAAAGCACGAGGTTGTGTCAAGAAGACTGGCCGCACGTCTTGGAGCAATTCCGAAACGCCTTGATATATTACGTGAAATGCCACCGGCCGTAAGTATTGCAATCGTGTTGTTCGCCGTACATATGTTTGAGAGTGCAGTAAGTGTGCATATCGAAAATTCAGCACCGCGACGGCTCTTGAGACGGGCTGTCACAACGCCCACAATATAATCAATTCCACCGTTAAGACGCACAATCTCGAGCAATCCACCGGCCAGCATTGTAACTATAATCAGTTCGCACATAGAGGCTATTCCACTACCCATCTCGGCAAGAAAAGAGACTGCGCCGAAGGAATTGTAAAGCATCCCGGTCAAACCCGACACAGCTATTCCCACAAGAAGCACCACAAGCACATTGACCCCAAACAGGGCTGCAACTATTACCACCAGGTAAGGCAGGCACTTCAGGAGGTCGGACAGAGAAGCCCCCGGTGTCCTTATATCACTGATTCCGCCACCCATAAAAGCATATAACAAAAGCACAAGCATGGCAGCCGGAGCAACAAGAAATATATTTGCACGGAACTTGCTGCGCATTGAACACTCCTGCGTCTGTGTTGCGGCAATCGTCGTGTCCGATATGAACGAGAGATTATCGCCAAAGAAAGCACCGCCAACCACTATTGCCACAAGCCACGATGTGCTGCAGTCTATCTGCCCTGCAAGTTCGGCGACAACCGGAACCAAAGCAACTATGGTACCAACGGACGTTCCTATCGACATTGAAACGAAACAGGCAGCCAGGAATATTCCGGCAGGAAGATAGTTGGCCGGTATGAACTCAAGGGTAAGAGCAACTGTTGCATCAACCGCACCCATAGACTTCGCAACTGCAGCAAAAGCACCGGCAAGCACAAAAATCCATATCATATACATGATACGTGGCTCGGCAGCCCCCTTGGAGAAACCGTCGATACGCTGCTGCAAGGGCATTCCACGAAGGATTACAACTGCATAAACTGATGCTGCCAGAAAGGCGACAGCTATGGGTATGCTATAGAAACTGCCCGCCACTATTGAGCCGACAAGATAAATTAACAAAAGCACCACTATGGGCGACAAGGCAAAAATCCCTTTCAGGGCAGAAATCTTAGGCATAAGCTGTTATGTTTTTAGAAGTTTTTTTAAATTGGTTTTTAACGGCTGCAAAATTAAAGAAAAAAAGTGAGCCCTGCCATATTCACGGAATCGCGATATATATCTGAGCAGATTCCCGGACCGTTTGTGGGAGCGTTTATTTTAATTTTTGTTAAAAAGGAAGGGAGTTCCCTAATTCATCCTTGAAGAAGAAGAATGAAGATAGCTATATTTATGACAACATTCAATTCAAACAGCAAGAACCAATACATTATATTATGAAACGGAACTTATTTACGCTGGCATTTTTGGCTATTGCCGTTGCTGCGGCCAATGCACAGTACTTTCCACTGGACACAGCAAGGCTAAACAACGCCTACAGAGCTATTGTAAACGGTGAAAACAGCAAAGAAAAACAGCAGGAATTCCTGGATGCGTTTCCTGGTACCTGGCTTGAGTACACGCTAACGTATATGTACTCGCCCGATAAGGATTTCGACACCAGTATGAGCCAACGGGCAACAGAACATTGCACTGTATTTGCAGACAGTCTTTATCTTATAAACGACACAACATTCTGTAACAAATACATAGAACTTGTCATTGGCCTAAATGATACGGGCGAGAACTGTATAGCACTGCAGGAGGGGCTTCATGCGGCAATGAGCAGAAACGGAGACATTATGATGGAACTGCTGTCAAGAAAGTGCAAAGGACATCAACTGCAGTTCTGGGCATTTTACTGGTCATCCACGGCAGAGAGCAACTGGGCCGAAGAGTTTCCCATAATATATGAGAAGTACAAAGAGAGTTACCCCGAAGAATGCAGAAGGATGCTCAATGCCTTTGAGAATTTTGAGGCAGGGATTGAGTACCCCGACCTGCTGCCGCACATCAAGGACAAGAGCGGGCAATGAAAGCAAGAAGATAGCAGTTTCACAATGAACTCCGCCAGAAGGTGAGCACAAAATGGTAATTCAACAACCTCGACAAAGAGGTTCTGCACTTACTTTGGCACAAAAAAAGTATGCCGATTAGAGAAAACAAGACAAGCAGCAGGCCCTCAATTTTTGAGCTTGCAACCATGTACAACGAAGAGGAAAACCCACGGAGAAGGGTTCAGGGAACAAAGGTTGTTGTGAACACTAACAGGCTTCACTATGGAAACGACGCTACAATAAGCGCGTTCCTGGCAACAGCCTACGACAAGAAAGGGAATGCCATTGATTCTATTGAAGGGTATTTCCTTGAGCCTAATACCGATTATGAACTTGCAACAACCGAAAATTCAGACACTGCCGTTATGCCGGGAACATACAGCATCGTCCCGAAATGGAGCAGCAGACAGAAATACAAATGGTATCTGAAGGATGTAGAAGGGAGGACGGGCATTGCCATACACGGTGGTGAAAGCGGAAGAAACACTACAGGCTGCCTTATCCCCGGACGCGCATACAGAGAATCGGTCAACAGGGAAGGTAACAGCTATATAGTGAGCGGTGCAAAAGAAAAGACAAAGGAACTGTTTGAGTTTTTCGAAACATACGGGAACGGAGACATAAAGATAAATATCTGTATGCCCGACTAAGGAAGGCTCAGTAGAAATTTAGTGTGGGTAAGCATATAAATTGGCAATTCTAAACAG
>CAZAIM010000012.1:0-29216 GCA_964485215.1 uncultured Bacteroidaceae bacterium
AGGGGGACCGCTTGCGGTGGAGGAGTAAAATTATATCGAACTCACGTTATATTAAGAAGCTGTTTGAATTTTTATAAAAATAATTTCTTATAGAAACCGTATGTTTCGCCATTTTTTATATTCAAAAATGCCTGTTTCCTTCTTTTTCTCGGTTACATAGCCCGCTATGCGCCTTTAAAAAATAAAAAACATCCTAAAAAAGACCTATAAAAATTTCAAGGACATAAATTTAAACAGCTTCTAAGGGACTGCTGCTTAGTCGGCAAGTTCCACAACCTCCAGTTCTTTAATCTCCTTGCCGTCAATGGTGAATTTGACGAGTGTCCGCACTTGCTGCCATCCCTGTTTGCCGGCCGCTCCCGGGTTAATGTGCAGGCACTCAATGGCATCGTCATACATAACCTTGAGAATGTGCGAATGTCCTGCAACGAAAATCTGTGGTCTCTCTTTGTAAAGGTCGGCACGTACCGATGAGTCATATCTGCCCGGGTAGCCACCGATATGTGTCATAATGACATTGCACTCCTCGACTTTGAACTTCAGCACATCGCTAAACCTAAGGCTAAGGTCGCGCCCGTCGATGTTTCCGCATACGGCTCTCACGGGGCAATGCTCCTCGAGCCTGTCAATGATGAGCGCGCTGCCAATGTCTCCTGCGTGCCAAATTTCATCGCAGTCGTTGAAGTGCAGCAGGTATCTGTCGTCCCACCAGCTGTGCGTGTCCGAAATTACTCCTATTCTTTTCATAGCTTATTCTGCTCCTGTTGCCAATAGAATTTCTCTTTCTCGTGCCGCCACGCCTTGAACTGTATTATGAGCATAATGAGTGTCATGACTGCTGCAATGAAGTCCGAGACAGGCATGCTGTACCATACTCCCTCCTCGCCGATGATACGCGGCAGGAATATGAGCAGCGGTATGAGCAGCAGCACCTGTCGGGTCAAGGAGAGGAATATCGACTTCTTCACCTTGCCGATGCTTTGGAAAAAATTGGTTGTAACAAGCTGGAAGCCTATGATTGGCATAAATGTCGACATAACCTTCATTGCCCACTTGCTCTTCTCAATAAGGGCCTTGTCCTCGGTGAATGCACGGGCTACGGTCTCGGGCATGAATTCGCAGATTATGAATCCTAACGTTGTTACTGCGGTAGCCCAGAAGATTGTGAGCATAAGCGTGCTCCTTACCCTGTCGTACCTCTTAGCACCGTAGTTGTAGCCGACGATAGGCTGCATTCCCTGGGTGAGGCCAAGTACCACCATCACAAAAATGAACTGCATGCGGTTCGCAATGCCGTATGCTCCTATCGAAAGGTCACCGTCGCTGCTGTATTCGTATAGCCCTCGGTTTATTATTATTACTACAATGCAGGCTGCCGAATTTATGAAGAACGGTGACATGCCTATTCCAAGTATTCCCTTGACAATGTTGCTCTTGAGCTTATATATGCCACGTTGCAGATGAAGCAGTTCGTTGGGGTTGCTCAGCAGTTTTATCTGCCACATAAGCGTCGTGCATTGGGCAAGCACTGTCGCAAGGGCTGCACCTTTGATTCCCCAGCCGAGTAAGAATATGAATATAGGTGCAAGGACTATGTTCATACACACTGTTATGATGGTTGCCTGCATAGCCTGTTTGGGGTGTCCCGAAGCGCGCAAGGCTGCATTTATGCCGAAATAGAGGTGCGTGACAACATTTCCCAATAGGATTATTGTCATAAAGTCACGGGCGTATGGCAGTGTCGCTTCGCTTGCTCCGAAGAAGATTAGAATCCTGTCGAGGAAAATGAACGATATTGTTGCAAACAGGATGCCTACAATGATGTTGAGTGTCACTAAGTTGCCAAGTATGTCCCTTGCCGAACTGTAGTCCTTTTGTCCCAGCCGCACCGACAATTGTGTTGCGCCGCCAATGCCTACCATAGCTCCGAAGGCTGCCGAAAGGTTCATGAAAGGGAAGGTTACCGCAAGTCCGGCAATGGCCATTACGCCTACATCGGGGATGTGCCCGATGAATATGCTGTCAATTATATTATAGAGCGAGGCTGCTGTCTGTGCAATGATTGCCGGTATGGCATATTGGACAAGCAGTCTGCCCACTTTCTCTGTTCCAAGTTCCGTCGGTACCTTTTTCCCGCTTTTTATGCTCATAAAAAATATAAATTACGCCAACTGATTACAAAAATAGTATACCTTTGCAACGATGCTCATATCGATAAATTGTTGCAAATTTAGATAATTTTTTCGAGAAGCTTCTTAAATCTTTTTTTTAAATGAATTTCAGTGACTATGTGTGACGAAAAGAGTGTTCTTGTGGGAATGAGTGGCGGAATTGACAGTACTGCGGTTTGCAGCATGTTGCTTTCGCAAGGCTACAGGGTGGAAGGTCTGACTTTTGTCACCTGCAGGCAGGGGCTGCGTGCGGCCAGCGATGCTGCTGCTCTGGCAGCGAGACTCGGAATCCCTCATCATGTAGCCGATGTCAGAGGGGAGTTTCGCGGCCTTGTGGTTGAACCGTTCATAGAGGAATATCTGTCGGGAAAGACACCTAACCCTTGCGTTAACTGTAATCCTTCAGTTAAATTCCGCCTGCTCGAGGAGTGGGCCGACCGTCTCGGCTGCCGGTATATTGCAACAGGGCACTATGTGAAGGTTGAGGCGAAAAAGGCTATGGATGGAGTGGACAGGTATTATATCGTTATGGGTGACGATGACCGTAAGGATCAGAGCTATTTCCTCTGGCGGCTGACGCAGCAGCAGCTTTCAAGGGTGATATTCCCGCTTGGCGGCATGGAAAAGCCACAGGTCATGGAGTATCTCAAGGAGCGCGGATGCGAGCATGTTGCCTCGGGCGGCGAGAGCATGGAGGTGTGTTTCATCCCCGGTGACTACCGCGATTTCCTCAAGGAGAATGTACCCGGTATCGAGAAGCGTTTTGCCGGTGGATTGTTCGTGGATACGGCAGGGCGTACAATAGGTACACATGCAGGCTTCCCGTTCTATACGATAGGCCAGCGGAAAGGGCTTGGAATAGCCTTGGGTTATCCTGCCTATGTGCTGAAGATTAACCCCGAGAAGAATACTGTCATGCTTGGCCGGGAAGAGGAACTTCTTGTCCGTTATATGCTTATAGAAGAACCGCAATGGGTCGATGGCGTGCCCGACGCTCTTTCGGTGCGTGTGCGCTACCGCAGTGCTCCTGTTGCGTGCGATACCCCACGTCCGGTCGGCGATGGCAGGTGGCTTGTGCGTCTGAGCAAGGAGGTGCAGGCAATAACACCCGGGCAGTCGGCGGTGTTCTATTGTGGAAGTTCTGTTGTTGGCGGTGCATTCATTGCCAGTCAGCGAGGTATTAACCAATGGATTCCAAAGAGCGATGAATAGTATTGGAGAACCGCTAACGCTCTATTCGCTCAATGCCCTTGTCAGGGATGCACTGAGCAATGCGTTGCCGTCGCACTATTGGGTGACGGGAGAACTCAGTGAAGTGCGTGAGACCACCGCCGGACATTGCTATATAGAACTTGTGGAACGTGATGAGACTGGCAAGACCCTTATGGCAAAGGCGCGTGGCACAATATGGTCGCGCGTGTACACCTTGCTACGACCCTATTTTCTCGAGGAAACAGGGCAACCGTTTGCTGCCGGGCTTAAAGTGATGCTCAGGGTCTCTGTTAATTTCCACGAACTCTATGGCTACACGCTCGATGTCTGTGATATTGAACCGGCTTATACGCTTGGCGACATGGCCCGCCTACGTCAGCTCGTAATCAAACGCCTTACAGATGAAGGTGTTATCGGGCTTAATAAGGAACTTGAATTTCCGCTTCTTCCTCAGCGTGTAGCAGTAATATCATCGGCTACAGCAGCCGGCTATGGCGACTTCTGCGACCAGCTGCTCGGCAACAGGTACGGCTATTGCTTCTATCCTCACCTTTTTCCTGCGCCTATGCAGGGCAGCAAAGTAGAACAGGGTATAATAGCCGCACTCGACAAGATTGCCAGTAATGCGGCATTCTGGGATGTGGTCGTTATAATACGTGGCGGCGGAGCCACAAGCGAGCTTAATTGCTTCGATACTTATGACCTTGCCAACAACTGTGCCCAGTTCCCGCTGCCGATAATCACAGGTATCGGTCATCAGCGCGACGAAAGCGTTCTCGATATCGTGGCGCATACAAGCGTAAAGACACCTACTGCGGCAGCTGAGCTTCTTGTACACACAATGCTGGCTCGCGAGAATGAACTTGCCGGCATGATGCAGGGAGTGACAGCCGCGGTGCGTTCGCGTCTGGAATGTGAACACCAGAGACTTGTTTCGCTTGTAAGGAATCTTCCACTCAACGCAGCACTTTTTATGAAGGGTGAGCAGGTGCGGCTCAATCTTATGGCTCGGAAACTGGCAACATCGTTGCAAATGTTCCTTAAGGATGAAGACCATAGGCTCTGTTTGCTTGAGAAAGGCATTGATGCCGCCTCGCCCGAAAAAGTGTTGGCAATGGGTTATAGCATAACACGTATAAACGGCAAGGCTGTGCGTTCCGTCGCAGAACTTTCTCCAGGCGACAAGGTCGAAACGGTGCTTTCAGACGGCGGCTTCAGCAGTGTAGTAATGGAATAAAAATAAATAATATGGGAAATATGACATATTCACAGGCGGTAACACGTCTCGAGGAGATTATGAACGCCGTACAGAGTGGCGGGCTCGATGTCGACGAGCTTGCAGCAGTGCTGAAGGAGGCTACAGGCCTTGTACAGTTCTGCCGAGAAAAGTTGTTCAAGGTAGACAGCGAAGTGAAATCGATGCTTGACGAAATGTCGGCAGGTGATGTCTGTTAGGTATAAAATAGATTGTAAATAGCATTAAATCCCGAAAAAATAAGTAAATTTGCATTTGTAATATAAAAAGATTGGTCATATGCAAAAATATAATCTTGGATTTATATCGGATGAAAATATTTACAACCATGTTCGGGATACTGTGCTCAGATATAGTACTGGTATAGATCTTAAGAAATTTAATAAAAATATTGTAGATCCGATTAAGCTGACCTTCGATGCTAAAGTCTATGGGCGAACAATAGAAGAGGTCGTTGCATCGGAATGTATGCGTCAGATGGATAAATCGAATAATAATCACATCGGTTATTTCCATCAGAATCTATTCCGGTATGCCGGTAATGGTTGGACCGTACCCGTAGAAGGTTTTGATGTGGTGAACGAGGAACGCCATATATTTGTGGAAATGAAGAATAAACACAATACTATGAACTCTGCCGCCTCGCAAAAGACGTATATGAAGATGCAAAACAAGATTGTACGTGACAGTCGTGCTATTTGTATGCTTGTAGAGACTATTGCAGCACGTTCGCAGAATAAAACTTGGATTGTGACCGTGGATAAAGAACAGTTCAATAACGAGAATATCCGACGTGTTTCAATGGATAAATTCTACGAGATTGTATTTGAAGATTCACTGGCTTTTTCGAAACTGTGCAAGGCGTTACCGAATATTCTCGATGATGTAATAGCTGCTATGGAGCGTGAGGCTGACAAAAATACTGTTTTTGTAGAGTTGGCGGAGATTTCTCCAGATATTGCGAAGAGTCTTTATTTGTTGGCTTTCCAGACATACGAAGGGTTTGAACATTTCTAATATGCGGACATTTCTAACGGCAAGCAATCTTGCAGATTTAACAGGAACATCTTTGGCTACCGTACAAAAATGGGGTGAAAGTGGTGTGTATCCCTATCATAAGAATGATAAAGGGAAAGAGGGCTTTTATATGGAAGAACTGACGGATATAGCTCCTGTAAAGCAGATGCTTGAGAGTAATTGGGATGAAGAGGCTTCTGTTGTTCCGCTTCGCGACTTTACTTCGGTTGAACTGTTTGCCGGTGCAGGAGGAATGGCACTTGGTATGCATATGGCAGGTTTCCGTCATATATTGCTGAATGAAATAGATCCTGTTGCTTGTCAAACACTTCGTAAGAATTGTCCAGAATGGAATGTATTGGAAAAAGATATACATAAAGTAGATTTTACTCCTTTGCGTGGATGTGTTGATTTTCTTTCGGGTGGATTCCCTTGCCAAGCATTTTCTTATGCAGGAAAAAAAGGAGGCTTGAATGATACAAGAGGAACGCTGTTTTTTGAACTGGCTCGTGCTGTCAATGAAATAAGGCCTAAAGTGTTTTTGGGGGAGAATGTAAAAGGGTTGCTTTCTCATGATGGCGGAAAAACAATAGAGGTGATTAAGAATGTAATAACCGAACTCGGATATGTACTTGTGGAACCTCGCGTGTTAAAAGCTATTATGTATAAAGTTCCTCAAAAGCGTGAACGGTTGATGCTGGTTGCTGTTCGTGATGATATAGCTAAGTTTGTGCAATTTAACTGGCCGGCTCCATATAAACGTATAATGACTTTGCGTGATGCGTTCTGTAAAGGCGAACTGTTCTCGGAAAATGTCCCGGAATCAGTCGGTCAGGCCTATCCTGAAAAGAAAGCTCGTGTGATGGCAATGGTGCCTGAAGGCGGAGATTGGAGAGCACTTCCATTAGAAGAACAAAAAGCTTATATGGGCGGCAGCTATTATCTTGGAGGAGGCAAGACTGGTATGGCGCGCCGATTGTCAATGGATGAGCCATCACTGACTCTTACTTGCGCTCCTGCTCAGAAGCAGACGGAGCGTTGTCATCCGAAAGAAACACGTCCGCTGACAGTACGGGAGTATGCGCGAATCCAGACTTTTCCGGATAACTGGTTGTTCGAAGGAAATATGACTGATCAATATAAGCAGATAGGCAATGCTGTTCCTGTAAATTTAGCTTATGCCATTGGCCGTTCGTTGATACGGATGTTTAACAGTCTTGATGTAATTAAACCTGAGAAAACTCAATTCGAACAGGCTAATGAGATTGCAAGGAACATGATTCCTCAGAAACTTTTTGATTAATTTTGTAAGAATTTTAAACGGCTTCAAAAACTAATATGGAAACAATAGATTGGTCAAATATCGGGTTCGGTTATCACAAGACCGGGTGTAATGTTCGCTGTTACTATAAGAAGGGTGCTTGGGGTGAGATTGAGGTGACCGACAGTGAGAATATCACATTGCATATGGCTGCAACTTGTCTGCACTATGGGCAGGAGGCTTTCGAGGGGCTTAAGGCTTTCCGTGGCAAGGATGGCAAGGTGCGGGTGTTCCGCCTTGAGGCGAATGCCGAGCGTCTGCAGAGTACCTGCGACGGTATTCTGATGCCACAGATAAGTGTGGAACTCTTCCGGGAGATGGTTACAAAGGTTGTTGAACTCAACAAGGAGTTTATTCCGCCTTATGAGAGCGGTGCTTCACTCTATATCCGTCCTTTGATTATAGGTACAAGTGCGCAGGTGGGTGTTCATCCTGCATCGGAATATATGTTTATAATCTTCGTGACACCCGTAGGCCCTTACTTTAAGGGCGGTTTCTCGACAAATCCCTATGTCATCATACGTGAATATGACCGTTCGGCTCCTCTGGGTACAGGTAAATTCAAGGTGGGCGGAAACTATGCGGCAAGCCTGCGTGCGAACAAACTTGCTCATGACAAGGGATATTCCTGCGAGTTCTATCTCGATGCGAAAGAGAAGAAGTATATCGATGAGTGCGGTGCTGCCAACTTCATCGGCATAAAGGATAATACTTATGTTACTCCTCTTTCGACATCAATCCTTCCGTCCATAACAAACAACAGCCTGCAGCAGATTGCTATGGATATGGGAATGACCGTTGAGGTACGTCCTGTCCCCGAGGAGGAACTCTCTACATTTGAAGAGGCCGGAGCGTGTGGTACTGCGGCTGTGATTTCTCCCATTGAGCGTATCGATGACCTTGATACAGGCAAGTCTTATGTCTTTGCAAAGGACGGTAAGCCGGGGCCTGTATGCACAAGGCTTTATGAGAAACTAAGAGCGATACAATATGGTGATGAACCCGATTTGTATGGCTGGGTAACGGTTCTTGATGTATAATTAAGGTTGGCTATGGGTAAAGGTAAACTGAAAAAATTTGCCGATATGGCATCTTATCCTAACGTCATCGAGCATCCCTATTCGGTAATCGATGATGTGGAGTTCCCGCTTCAAGGCAATTGGAAAAGAGACTTCTTCGGGAACGGGAATCCGATAGTTCTTGAACTGGGGTGTGGCCGAGGAGAGTACACGGTAGCTCTTGCCGGGCGTTTCCCCGAGAAGAACTTCATTGGAGTGGATATAAAAGGTGCACGTATGTGGACCGGTGCTACTGAAGCTATCGGAAAGGGGCTTTCAAATGTGGCGTTTCTGCGTACAAATATTGAGATAATTGACCGCTTGTTTGCAAAGGGCGAGGTAAGCGAGATTTGGCTCACATTCCCCGACCCGCAGATGAAGAAACATACGAAACGCCTGACCTCTTCGCTCTTCCTGGCTCGTTACAGGAATATTCTTGCCGCAGATGCCGTGGTGCACCTGAAAACCGACAGCAACTTTTTGTTCACATATACCAAGTATATGACAGAGGTAAATTCGCTTCCGGTTGTGGAGTGCATTGAGGATGTGCACGGCATGGATGAGGTCGGCGAGGTTCTGCAAATACGCACCTACTATGAATCGCAGTGGCTCTCACGTGGCATAACAATAAAATATATCGCCTTTAACCTGCCTGAAAGGGAGCAGTACGAGGAACCCGACATTGAGATAGAAATGGATGAGTACCGCAGCTACGGCCGCAGCAAGCGGAGTTGCCTGGAAACAAGTAAATAGTTGTATTATGTTCAAGCATATTGTAATGTGGCGTTTTGCCGACGGTGCAGGCGGAAAGAGCAAGCGTGAGCACGCTCTGTGGGTAAAGGAGAATCTTGAGGCTCTTGTGGGCGTTGTGCCCGAAATACGTTCTCTCGAGGTTGGTGTTAATGTTTGTGTGGCAGGAACAGCCTACGATGCAGTCCTTGTGTCGGTTTTCGATGATGCCGAAGCTATGGAACGCTATAAGGTGCATCCTGCACATGTTGCAGCAGCTGCATATTTCAAAGGTATAACAGAAGGCCGTGCTGAGGCTGATTATGAAATCTGATAAGGAACTGAATCATGGCATTGTATCCGAAACTGATACTTGATGCACTGGAAAAGGTGCGTTATCCCGGAAACGGCAAGAATATAGTCGAGGCCGGGATGGTCGATGACAATATACGTATAGACGGCAACAAGGTAAGCTTCTCGCTGATATTCGACAAACCTACAGACCCTTTCATGCGTTCAGTGGTAAAATCGGCCGAGGCTGCAATTCTTGCCTACGTGGGCAAGGATGTCGACATCGTTGGAAACATAAGCACTGTCAGCCGTCAGGCTGCACGTCCCGAGGTAGGCAAGTTCCTGCCGCAAGTCAATAATGTAATAGCTATCTCATCGGGCAAGGGAGGCGTAGGCAAATCAACAGTTTCGGCCAATCTTGCCATTGCGCTTGCGCGCCTCGGCTACAAGGTGGGGCTTCTCGACGCCGATATTTTCGGCCCTTCAATTCCCAAGATGTTCAGTGTAGAGGATGAACGGCCTTACAGCGAACACATCGATGGGCGCGACCTTATCCTGCCAATAGAGAAATTCGGTGTCAAAATATTGTCGATAGGCTTCTTTGTCGACCCCGAACAGGCAATTCTCTGGCGTGGCGGAATGGCAAGCAATGCGCTCAAACAGCTCATTGCCGATGCTGCCTGGGGTGAACTCGATTATTTTCTCATCGACCTGCCACCGGGTACAAGCGATATTCACCTTACCATAGTGCAGTGTCTTGCCCTCACAGGGGCTGTAGTGGTGACAACACCACAGGAGGTCTCTCTTGCTGCAGCGATAAAGGGTGTGAATATGTTCATAAATGAGAAGGTTGCTGTGCCAATCCTTGGCCTTGTCGAGAATATGGCCTGGTTTACTCCTGCCGAGTTGCCTGGCAACAGGTACTATATTTTCGGCAAGGAGGGAGGAAAGCGTATGGCCGAAGCCTATAATATACCTCTTATCGGGCAGATACCTCTTGTGCAGAGCATCTGTGAGAGTGGCGATGCAGGTGTGCCTATTGCAATGAAGGCCGACAGCCCGGATGGGCAGGCGTTCATTCAGGTGGCAGCGGCATTGGTCGAGAAAACCAACAAACGCAACGAGGAACTTCCTGAAACAAAGATTGTGGGAACACATAGATAATGACAATTTATGAATTAAGGCTCCTGGATTGGAGCCTTAATTCATAAATTGTCTATTCTTGTATAGAAGTATATCGCAGCCGCAATGAATATGGCTCCGATGATGCCGTAAACCCATCGTGCACCGCAGCGTCCAAGCCTGCCGACAAGGAATCTTGCATTGTCGGTTGTGAAGAACCACTCCCAGTTGAAGAGCGATGCCAGCAGGGCTATGGTACCGGTCAGCAGAAATATAGCCTGGACTACGTTGTGGAGTATCATTGCGTCGCTTCTTTCTTAATCATTCCGGCGTGTCCAGCCTTGTGCTTTCAGTTCCATTTCAACGCCGTCGCGTGTTATTAGTGCAAGCCCCATTGTGTCGCTGACTATGTGGCCGATAACGCGTACTTCCTTCATGGACGCAACCTTCTCGTGGTCGGCTATGGGCACGGTGAAGAGCAGTTCGTAATCCTCGCCACCGTTCAATGCACAGGTGACAACGTTCATGTTCAGTTCTTCGGCCATAATGGCGGTCTGGTAGTCGATGGGAAGACGCTCCTCGTATATGCGGCAGCCTACGCCGCTCTGCTTGCATATGTGCATAAGTTCCGACGATAATCCGTCACTTATGTCCATCATGGATGTGGGGCGCACGTTCTCTTCGCGCAGCTTTTCTATAACCTCTTTGCGAGCCTCGGGCTTCAGTTGACGTTCAAGTATGTACTCTTTGCCCTGAAAGTCGGGCTGCATGTCCTTCCCGGCGGTTGCAATCTTTTCGCGTTCGAGCAATTGCAGGCCCATATATGCAGCTCCAAGGTTGCCTGTTACGCAAATCAGGTCGGTCTCCTTGGCACCGTTTCTTCTTACTGCGCATCCTTTGGCTACTGTTCCTATGGCGGTTATGCTGATGGCAAGGCCGGTGAGGGATGATGTTGTGTCACCGCCGACAATGTCTATGCCGTATTCGTTGCAGGCGAGCTTCATTCCTGCATAAAGTTCCTCGATGTCCTCAATGCAGAACTTTCGGCTGAGAGCAAGTGATACGGTTATCTGCTTGGGAGTACCGTTCATTGCGTAAATGTCGGAAATGTTTGCAATGACGCATTTGTAGCCAAGGTGTTTCAATGGGAAGTATGTCAAGTCGAAGTGTACTCCTTCCATAAACATGTCGGTCGATACGAGTACCTCTTCTTCCTCGCTGAACCGCAGAATGGCAGCATCGTCTCCGGTTCCCTTTACGGTCTCCTTGTTGTTTGCTGCAATGTCGCCGGTGAGCCGCTCTATGAGCCCGAACTCGCCAAGCGATGATATTTCGGTACGTTTTGTCGTGTTCATATGTTGGCTATGCTCTGTTGATTATTTCTCTGAAGATTGTTGTCATCTTTGGCTGTGCCTCGTCTGCTGCCTTCTGTACCTCTTCGTGGCTGCATTCTACGACAATTCCTTCTACGCCTAAGTCTGTGATGACAGAGATTCCGAACACGCGTATGCCGCAGTGGCGTGCAACAATCACTTCGGGCACTGTCGACATGCCCACTGCATCTCCACCCATGCGGTGGAACATGCGGTACTCGGCCGGTGTCTCGAATGTCGGTCCCTGCGTGCCAAGGTAAACTCCTTCAACAACGCGTATGCCTTTCTCTTTTGCAATTTCCTTTGCCGTGGCTATCAGTTGTTTGTCATATGCCGTGCTCATATCGGGGAAACGGTCGCCGTAGGGGATGTTCTTGCCGCGTAGGGGATGCTCGGGGAAAAAGTTTATGTGGTCGTTTATAATCATAAGGTCGCCAATTATGAAATCGGGGTTCATGCCTCCGGCTGCATTTGAAACGAACAGGGTCTTGATTCCCAGTTCGCGCATAACACGTACGGGGAATGTAACTTCCTTCATTGAGTAGCCCTCGTAGAAGTGGAAGCGTCCCTGCATTGCCATAATATCCTTGTTGCCGAGCTTGCCGAATATGAGCTTGCCGGAGTGGCCTTCTACTGTTGACAATGGGAAGTTCGGAATGTCTTTGTACTCAATTTCATACTTGTCTGTTATCTCGTTTACCAGGCTGCCGAGACCTGTGCCAAGGATGATGGCTGTCTCGGGGGCTGTGGTCATCTTTCCTCTTAGGAAATCAGCTGTTTCTTGAATTTTCTGTAACATAGTCTATTATTTTTTTGTTGAACATATTCTCTTCTCCGCACAATATCTCAACCTCAATAGGCAGCGCATAAATGTTTTCCTTAATTATTGCCGGGAGCCCTTCGCGCTGCAAAAGACGTGTTGCGTCCTTTTCGGTTGTTATTATAATCTTCTCCTCTTCTGCCATAGCATTGTATTGTGCAGCAATGCTTTCTATGTCGGCAGCCGTGAAATTGTGGTGGTCGGCAAACTGTTTCAGCGTGACCTTTGCTCCTGTCCGTTCAATCTCTTTTTTCATAGGCTCCGGCTTGGCTATGCCGGTAACCAGCAGCACGCCGGTTCCCGTCCCGGTTTCCCTCCTGCTGTTGCAGGCATCGGCAAAAAGCGGATATAATTTGCCGTATCGCATCGCTGAGAAAAATACCGGTATATCCTTTTTGCTTCTTATATAATTGCGGCACCACTGCTCCTGCTCTTTGCCGAGACTGCTGCATTTGGTTATAATGACAATGTCGGCTCTTTCTATTCCCGACAGTCTCTCCCTCATGCGTCCGAACGGAAGTACACAGTCCTGCCATAAAGGACGGTTGCTGTCGATGAGAAGTATGTTCAACCCGGCCTTGACATATCTGTGCTGGTAGGCATCGTCAAGCAGTATTGCTTCTGTTCCGGGGCGGTTCTCCAAAAGCCTTTCTATTCCAGTGGCTCTCTTCTCACATACAGCAACGTCAATGCTGCTGAATTTGTTCTTTATCTGGAACGGTTCATCGCCTATCTGTCGCATCGGCGTCTTTTCGTCTGCAAGAACATAGCCCTTGCTGCTGCGGCCATATCCGCGGCTAAGAACAGCGGTCTTGAATTCAGTGCAGAGCAACTTTACAATGTATTCGGTGTGGGGTGTCTTGCCGGTACCGCCAACAGTTATGTTGCCAATGCAGATTGTGGGTAGGGTGAAAGAACGGCTTTTGAGAATGTTGCAGTCAAATGCCTTGTTCCTGGCTGCCATAACCCAAGCGTACGGGTTAATGCAGTCGAGTATCCTCTTGCCGGCAGTCCTCTCTTTTTCTATCATATCTTACACATTATAGTGCAAATGTAGTGCAAGCAACCTGAAAATCAAATTATGTTACCGTTTAAATTACCAAGAAGCTGTTTAAATTTCTAAAAATAGTTCAAACGGCTTCCTCTTGTTGTCTGAGATTTTTGCCGTTTCTCTCAACTTTGTCTTTAAAGCCAGGAATGTTGCTGTAATATATGGCTCATATATGCCTGTCGGAATGTTAAAAAAACTTATAATATTTAATTTTTGCCATTTCTGCCAATCATTTCGAAATAAATGTTTAGGTATTTGAAAAAAAAAACTACTTTTGCCGTGAAATAGAGTGCAGTTTGGCAAAAAAGTTGTAACTTGCACCCGATTAGCTGCCGGACGCAATAGGGAAAGATGCTCGAGTGGTTGAAGAGGCACGCCTGGAAAGCGTGTATACGTCAAAAGCGTATCGGGGGTTCGAATCCCCCTCTTTCCGCAATGTATTGAAATAATTAACTTAAAATACTAATTCTAAAAATTAAACACATGAAAAAGTTATTTGCAATTGCTGCATTTTTTGGTTTGTTTGTATTTGGAGTAGCCCCAGCAGGTGCTGCGGAGAACGTTGGTGCTCTCGAGGGTGTACACCAGGAACTGAAAACAAAGTTCGTTGAGGGTGGTCCAGAGTTCATGGCACTTGTTGCAATCGCAATGGTGTTCGGTCTTGCATTCTGTATTGAGCGTATCATCTACTTGAGCCTTGCAAGAGTAAATACAAAGAAGCTTATGGCTTCTATCGCTTCGGCTTTGGAGAACAACGATGTTGAGGGCGCAAAGGAAATCTGCCGCAACACTCCTGGTCCTGTTGCTGCTATCTGCTATCAGGGTCTTCTCCGTATCAACGACGGTCTCGACACTGTAGAGCGTTCAGTGGTTTCTTACGGTAGCTTGCAGTCTTCAATGCTTGAGAAGAACTGTTCTTGGGTTACATTGTTCATCGCTATGGCTCCGTCACTCGGATTCTTGGGTACTGTGATTGGTATGGTGCAGGCGTTCGACGACATCCAGGCTGCCGGTGACATCTCTCCGACTATCGTTGCATCAGGTATGAAGGTGGCTCTTATTACAACTATCTACGGTATTATCGTAGCTCTTATCCTTCAGGTATTCTACAACTTCATTCTTACCAAGATTGAGAATACAGTTGCTGATATGGAGGATTCTTCAATTACACTTCTTGACCTTTTGGCAAAGTATAACCTTAAGAAGTAACAAACAGCTAAATTAATGAAATTATGAAAGCTGATAAATTATCTATTATATCAAAGTCGGTTCTTATTGCTCTTTTCGTGGCGATCGGTGTCTCTCTCGTGCTTTTCTTCGTAGGAGACCCTGTGCAGTTGCAGTTGCCCGAGGAGATTGCTAAGAACCAGTCAAAGCCGTTGATGTATCCGGAGTACACCGATATACTGCTGATATTATGCTATGTGTTGTCTATTGCGGCTTTGGTGCTGAGTGTTGTGTTTGGCATCATCGCATTTGTGAAGAGAGCTATTGTTGACCCTCTTGAAGCCATTAAAGGCTTGGTGCTGATGCTTTCTCTCGCTCTGGTAACCTTGGTGTCTTATCTGTTGGCATCAAGCCTTACTGATGCGATACTGTATATCCAGTATATACTGCTTGTACTTTGTATGGTATGCTGGATTATCGGTATGGCCGGTATCAAGAGGGCTATTGCTAAAAAATAATTCGTAAACTGAATAAAAATGGGAAAAAGTAATAGAAAAGTTCCGGGTATCAATGCCAGTTCAACGGCGGATATTTCGTTCATCTTGCTAATCTTTTTCTTGGTCGTAACATCAATGAATTCATCATTGGGTCTTGATGTACGTCTCCCGAAGCCACCTGAAGACGAACTTACACCGCCAAAGGTGTTCAAGCGTAACAACTTTACAGTGTTTGTGAACATGCACAACAAGGTGATGGTTACTCTTGGTGAGAAGGAGGGAGAAGAGGTTGAGGTATCGGAATTGAAGGGTTTGGCAAAAACTTTTATTGCCAATCCGGACAATCTCGACTACTATCCTAAACTCGAGAAAGATACAATAATATACGTTGACAGGAATAATGTAGAGTATCCGTTGCCCGCTTCGCCAACAGAAGGCCGTGGTGAGATACTTGTAGCCAAAAAGCACGTTATATCTTTACAGACTGACCGTGCTACTCAGTACAAGCTTTACTTCGAGGTTCAGGCAGAACTTTATGAGGCTTATGCAGAGTTGCGTGACAGTTTGGCAAGAGCAAGATTCGGTGTTCCGTTCAATGAACTTGATGAGAACAACCAGATGACTTGCCGTTTGGCCTACCCGATTATGATTTCAGAGGCCGAGCCTCGTAAATACGAAAAGTAAGTACTATGAGCAAGTTTGGAAACAAAGAAAAGGCGGAAATGCCTGAATTGAATACCTCGTCATTGCCCGACCTTATATTCTCTATCCTTTTCTTCTTTATGATTGTAACATCAATGCGTGAAGAGGAGGTCAAGGTTGACATCACCTTGCCTAAGGGTAGCGAAAAGGTGCTTACGAAGGTTGAACGCAAGTCTGCTGTTGTGAACGTGTATATCGGTGTTCCAAGGAAAGCAGAGGACAAGGCTCGTTATGGCTCAGGTGCTTGCATTCAGTTGAATGATAAGTTCGCCGGTGTCGGTGAGGTGCGTTCGTTCGTTTCTGATGAGCGCAAGGATATGGACCAGGCAGACCAGGCTGTAATGAAGGTTGCCCTGAAGGTGAATGAAGGCGCAAATATGGGTATTGTTACAGATGTTAAGATAGAGCTGCGTAAAGCAGGTGCTCTGAATGTGCTTTATTCTGCTGACAAACGTCAAGAGAATAATTGATGAATATTGTGAACAGCTGCGAAAGCAGCTGTTCCTTTTTTGTATATAACAAGATGGTGCCCCAAAATTGAGGCACCATCTTGTTATAGTCACTTTGTTGCTCTGCTTTTTTTGAGACAATCAGGTGAGACGAGATGAAGGGATATGTTTCCTATCGTCTGAGATAGGTGACGAATCTGTAGTTGTGGCTGTGCTTTTCGTCCTTGTCGAAATGATGCTCTTCTATAACCTCCCATTCGCTCTTGTCGAACTCCGGGAAAAAGGCGTCGGCCTCTTCGGGCGTGTTGCAAACCTCTGTGAGACAAAGTATGTCGGCCATTGGCAAGGCTGCTTTGTAAAGGGTCTCTCCGCCAATGATGTAGACAATCTCTTCGCTGCTGCAGTTTGCCAACGCCTCTTCGAGTGAATGGAATGTCTCGGCAGCCTCGAATGAACTCTCCTTGCGTGAGAGAACGATGTTCCTTCTGTTTGGCAGAGCTCCCTTTGGTAGCGAACGGAAGGTGTTGCTGCCCATTATTATGGTATGTCCGGTTGTCAGTTCCTTGAATCGCTTCAGGTCGTTTGGCAGCCAGTAAATGAGCCTGTTCTTGAAACCGATGGCATAGTTCTCGGCGATAGCGGATATAAGTGCAATCTTTGGCATATCTTTCTTGTTACTGTTATACGGATACTTCGGCCTTTATGTGCGGGTGTGCATCGTAGCCCTCGAGTGAGAAATCCTCGAACCTGAACGAGAATATATCCTTAACATCGGGGTTTATGACCATTTTGGGGAGGTTCTTTGGCTCGCGTGTAAGCTGTAGTTTTGCCTGTTCGATGTGATTCAGGTAGAGGTGCGCGTCGCCAAGGGTGTGTATGAATTCTCCGGCCTTTAGTCCTGTGACCTGAGCCATCATCTGCAGCAGCAGTGCGTATGAGGCAATGTTGAACGGTACGCCCAAGAAACAGTCTGCGCTGCGCTGGTATAGCTGAAGACTCAACTTGCCGTCGGCAACATAAAACTGGAACATTGCATGGCAAGGCGGAAGATTCATGTTCTTTATGTCTGCTACATTCCATGCGTTCACTATTATGCGCCTTGAGTCGGGGTTGTGCTTTATTGTTTCTACAACTTCCTTTATTTGGTCTATATGTTCACCGTCATAGCCTGGCCAGGAACGCCACTGGTAACCGTAGATGTGACCAAGGTCGCCATTCTCGTCGGCCCATTCGTTCCATATCCTTACTCCGTTCTCCTGCAGATATTTTACATTTGTGTTGCCGCTTAGGAACCATAGGAGTTCGTGGATTATTGATTTCAGGTGGAGTCTCTTTGTCGTAAGGCAGGGAAAGCCTTCTTCGAGGTTGAAGCGCATCTGGTGCCCGAATACACTTATTGTCCCTGTGCCGGTTCTGTCCTCTTTCTTTGTTCCTTCGTTAAGGATTCTTTCAAGTAGGTTTAGGTATTGTTTCATATCTTGACTGTTTTTTCTGAAATTTCGGTTTCTGTTTGCAGTGTTGACTTCTGGCCAAGCACTCCATCATTCTGCAAATATACCAACAAACGAGCGAGAAATATCAAGTTTGCTTGGATATTTTTCAAACGAGTGCAGAAAATATTCGAAATATTCGAGGTTTACCTCAAATATATCGTTTTGAACAGTTTCTTATATTATTTTATACATTCAAAACACTGTTGCGCGCTTTTATTTTTGTATATTTGTAAAGTTTTTGCATTTTATTGCATTGTTATGCCTTTTGGGGGGCGTGTAATGCAATGCGGTGCAGGATTGCTTGGATATGGATTTGAATGGAAGTTTCATAGAACGGACAGCGGTTCTCTTCGGTGAGGAGAGGTTTGCGCGGTTTCGGCAGGCTCTTGGTGAGGCTCCGGTCACAAGTGTGCGCTGGAATCCGGCAAAACAGAACTCCTGCGAGGGTGATGAGGCTGTACCTTGGGCTGTGAATGGACGTTACTTCTCCGAAAGGCCGCTCTTTACGGGCGACCCTCGTTTCCATGCCGGCTGCTATTATGTGCAGGAGGCATCGTCGATGTTCCTTGAACAGGTGATAAATAAATATATATCAGCACCTGTGCGTGCACTCGATTTGTGTGCTGCACCAGGCGGAAAATCCACGCATCTGCTCTCGTTGCTGCCCAAAGGCAGTCTGTTGGTCTCCAATGAGCCAATGCCGCAACGTGCCCAGATTCTGGCCGAGAATGTTATTAAGTGGGGTATGCCTTCGGCGATAGTGACAAGAAACCTGCCTGCCGACTTTGCATCGTTCCGCAGTTTCTTCGACCTTGTGGTTGTTGACGCTCCCTGTTCCGGTGAGGGTATGTTCCGCAAGGACCCATATGCGGTAGAACAATGGACTCCTTCACTGGTTGAGCAATGTGCGGCGCGTCAAAAGGAGATTATTTCCGATATATGGAACTCTTTGCGGCCGGGTGGTTTGTTGGTCTACAGTACATGTACCTTCAACCGTCATGAGAATGAGGATTGTGTGGAATGGATTGCGACGGAATTGGGTGCCAGACCTCTCGAGGTGGATGCCGATGATGTGTGGGGTGTGACAGGTTCTCTCACTACGGCCGGGTTGCCGGTCTACCGCTTTATTCCGGGCTTTACAAAAGGTGAGGGCTTCTTTATTGCGGTGTTGCAGAAGAGTGGCGATGAACCGCTCTCTTCACCGAGAAGCCTACGCTGGCAACAGGCACCGGCAAAACTGAAGGCTGAACTTGAGAAGTGGCTGCTTGCTCCCGGCGATTTCAATTTTGTACTGCACGGGGAGAAAGTGACAGCGATGCCGGTAGAGCATACCCAGGCAATGCTTGCATTGCAACAGAAACTGAATGTGTTGCACTGCGGAATCCCTCTTGCCGAACTGAAGAACAACAAACTGTTGCCTTTGCACGCATTGGCAATGAGTTGTTGCCTGAACCGTGCTGCTTTCGCGAGCATTGAACTTGAACGGGATGAGGCATTATCCTACCTACACCGTGAAGCACTAGCCTTGCAAGGTTCCCCGTTGGGGTACCTGCTTGTAATGTACCATGATGCAGTGCTTGGATTTGTAAAGAATGTAGGCAACAGAGCCAATAACATGTACCCGATGGAGTGGAGAATACGTAAAAACCCGATAGAACTATAATTACTAAACTATATGAAAAAGATTTTATTACCTATTGTGTCGTTTTTGCTTGCTTTGCAAGTGAATGCGCAGATGTTTCAACCGGTGAGTGTGGAACATACAGTAGAAAAGAAAGGCGAGAATGAACTTCTCGTCAGGTTCGGTGCTTACATTGAAGAGGGCTATCACCTCTATTCAACAGACATTCCGGCCGGTGGGCCTCAGGCTACGACAGTAAAGTTCAGTGTAGTTGAGGGTGCCGAACTTGTTGGCGTGTTAACGCCGGGGGATGGCGCGCAAACGGAATATGACGATGTTTTCGAGATGAATGTCAATTACTTCGAGGAGGAGGCGACATTTTCGCAGAAGGTCAAATTGCTTGGAGGAAAGTATTGTCTTAAAGGCATTGTGCGCTTCCAGTCTTGCCGCGACGGCGGCTGTGTGCCGGGAACATATAGCTTTGAGATAACAGGCGAAGGACCTCAGCCTGTCGTGGTACAGGAGGAGAAACCGGCAGTGCAGAAACCGGCCGAAGCACCGGTACCCCGAAAGGCTGAGAAAACCGAAATTATAGAAAAAAAAGAACCTGTAAAGCAAGAACCTCAGAAAGCAGAGCCCGATGTCATTGAACTGAGCCCGGATAAGCCTGAGAATGACGGGCTACTCGTTGTCGATGAGGCTCTTCCTGAAGATAGTGCTGAGAAGGATACCTGGGCACCTGTCAAGGATGAACTTTCGAAACTTGGCGGCGTTGCATTCCAGGCTGCCGATGGCGAGAAAGGCTCAAACTCCTTGCTTGCCATATTCGTTATGGGTTTCGTTGGCGGTCTCGTTGCACTGGTTACCCCTTGTGTGTGGCCTATTATCCCAATGACGGTGAGCTTCTTCCTTAAACGCTCCAAGCAGCGCGCACAGGCAATCCGCGAGGCTGTTATATATGGCGTTTCCATCGTTGTTATATATTTGGTCCTTGGCCTTGCCGTGACACTTATATTCGGTGCCGGCGCGCTTAATGCACTTTCGACCAATGCCTACTTCAATATATTCTTCTTCTTGATGCTTGTTGTCTTCGGTGCATCATTCCTTGGAGGTTTTGAACTTAAACTTCCATCATCCTGGACAAACAAGGTCGATGACAAGGCTAACAATACAACGGGTCTTCTGAGCATATTCTTCATGGCATTTACCCTGGTGCTCGTATCATTCTCCTGTACAGGTCCTATCATCGGCTTCCTGCTTGTGGAGATGACAAGCGTGGGTGCGATATTCGGCCCGGCAATGGGTATGTTCGGCTTTGCGCTTGCACTGGCCTTGCCTTTTACACTGTTCGCTCTTTTCCCCTCTCTCCTGAAGCAGGCTCCACGCTCGGGAGGCTGGATGAATACTGTAAAGGTTGTACTTGGCTTTGTGGAGATTGCATTCGCGCTGAAGTTCCTTTCGGTAGCCGACCTGACAATGCACTGGGGCATACTTGACCGTGAAACTTTCCTCGCAATATGGATTGTGCTGTTTGTTCTGCTTGGTCTCTATCTGCTGAAGATTATACGTTTCCCGCACGACGACCCACAGGACAAGACAACATCTGTCCCCGGTTTCTTCTCCGGCTTGCTTTCGCTTGCATTTGCGGTGTATATGATACCAGGCCTTTGGGGTGCTCCATGTAACGCTATCAGTGCATTCGCACCGCCGATGACAACCCAGGATTTCAATCTCTACGACAATACCTTCAAGGCAAATTCCGATGATTATGACATGGCGATAATGATGAGCCGTAGCGAAAACAAACCTATAATGCTTGATTTCACCGGTCACGGATGCGTTAATTGCCGCGAGATGGAGGCCGATGTCCTCAGCAACGATGCTATAGTTCCGATTCTCCGCGATGATTATGTCGTTGTGTCGCTCTATGTAGATGACAGGACACCGTTGGCCGAACCTTATGAGGTTGAGGAGAATGGCGTGGTGATTCCGATAGAGACTGTCGGCGACAAATGGGCCTATCTGCAGCGTCACAAGTTCGGCGCAAACGCACAGCCTTTCTATGTCCTTGTAGACGGCAATGGTGAACCGTTGGTAGGGGCACGTGCGCACGATACCGATGTCGACGCCTTTAAGGAGTTCCTGGTGAATGGCAAGAAAGAGTTCAGTAAAAGAAAATAAGGGATTATGAACCTGACACCGTTAGTTAGACCTGTCCTGAAGAGCAGGGTAAAGAAGATTGCAAAGTATGCAACCGAGGCCGAACAGATACAACGTTCAGTGCTTCAGCATCTCTTAAGCAAGGCCGATGGGACCGAGTGGGGCATAAAACATAATTATGCCGGCATAAGGAATTATGAGCAGTTTGCAAAGTCTGTGGGCGTACAGGATTACGAGACTCTGAAAGGGTATATCGACCGTATGCGTCGCGGCGAAAAGGATGTTCTTTGGAAAGGACGTTGCAAATGGTATGCAAAGTCTTCGGGAACAACCAATGACAAAAGCAAGTTCATCCCGGTTACACCGGCAGGGCTGCAACGTGCACACTACAAAGGCGCAACCGATGTTGTTGCCTGTTATCTGGCAAACAATCCCAAGAGCCGCATATTCTCCGGCAAGGGTCTTATACTTGGCGGCAGTCATGCCCCGAACTATAATCTGCCGGGTTCGCTTGTAGGTGATCTAAGTGCAATACTTATAGAGAATTGCAGCGCGTTTGTCAATATGATGCGTGTGCCCGAGAAACGCATTGCACTTCTTGGAGATTTCGAGGAGAAAATGGACAAGATTGCACGCGCTGCGTCCAAAGTCAATGTTACGAATCTCTCGGGTGTTCCCTCATGGATGATGGCTGTGCTTAAGCATATGCTCGACATCACCGGCAAGAAAGGGGTAGAGGAGTTATGGCCGAATCTTGAGGTCTTCTTCCACGGCGGTGTGGCGTTCACGCCATATCGCGAACAGTATCTTCAGCTTATCCGCAAGAGCGATATGAAGTATATGGAGACATATAACGCCAGCGAAGGCTTCTTCGGGGTTCAGAATGATCCGTCCGACCCGGCAATGCTCCTGATGATAGATTATGACATCTTCTATGAATTCATACCGCTTGAAGATATTGAATCGCCCAATCCGCGTGTGCTTCCTCTTTGGGAGGTAGAGGTCGGCAAGAACTATGCAATGCTGATATCTACATCCTGTGGCTTGTGGAGGTATATGATAGGCGACACAGTGCGCTTTATGAGCAAAGACCCGTATAAAATCATCATTTCGGGAAGAACAAAACACTTCATTAATGCGTTTGGTGAAGAACTTATTGTCGACAATGCCGAAAAGGGATTGCAGAAGGCTTGTGCAGAAACCGGAGCGCAGGTTCTGGAATATACAGCCGCACCGGTGTTTATGGATGCCAATGCACAGTGCCGTCACCAGTGGCTCATAGAGTTTGCCAAGGAACCCTCTTCAATCCAGCAGTTTGCCGATGTGCTTGACCTTGCTCTTCAGCAGATAAATTCGGATTATGAGGCAAAGCGTTTTAAGAACAAGACTATGCAGCGGCTTGAACTGGTTGTTGCACGCAAGAATCTTTTCAACGACTGGCTCAAGAGCAAAGGAAAACTTGGCGGTCAGCACAAGGTTCCGCGCCTTAGCAACAGCCGTCAGTATATTGAGGAATTGATGCTAATGAATAAATGAGAATGATATTCAAGAAAAGAATACTCCCTTTTGTCCTGCCGATGCTTCTTGCAGCCTGTGCCAGTATCGGTTCACCCGATGGCGGTCCTTATGACGAGGATCCTCCGGTGCTGCTTGAGGCCATCCCTGCTGTCAATGCAACGGATGTCAAGGAAGGAAAGGTCGTTCTGAACTTCAACGAGAATATAAAACTTGTCAATGCTTTTGAGAAGGTGATAGTTTCGCCGCCACAGGTCGAGATGCCCGAGATAAAGTATAGTGGCAAGCGTGTTACAGTGGAACTGAAGGATTCGCTTAGGCCAAACACAACCTACTCCATTGATTTCAACGATGCCATAGCCGACAATAATGAAGGCAATCCTTATGAGAACTTTGCCTATGTCTTCTCGACAGGCGGTACCGTTGACACTCTTGCTGTCTCTGGAACTGTTCTTGATGCCCAGGACCTTGAACCGATCAAAGGAATGGTAGTCGGGCTACACTCATGTCTCGATGACACGGCTTTTACGCGTCTTCCGTTTGAGAGGGTGTCGCGTACCGACTCGCGCGGACGGTTTACCATAAAGGGCATAGCCCCCGGCAATTACAGGGTATATGCCATAAACGATGCCAACCAGAACAATCTTTTCGACCAGAAGAGTGAGAAAATTGCGTTTATGGATACGCACGTCACTCCATTTGCCACCCAGGCAGTACGTCCCGATACTGTGTGGCGCGACAGTATTACGGTCGACACCATCCGCTATGTGAATTACACACGTTTTCAGCCCGATGATATTGTATTGTGTGCCTTTAACGAGGAGGTATTCAACCAATACCTTGTAAAGTCACTGCGTGAGGACCACAGGAAGTTTGTTCTCTATTTCGCTGCTCCTAATGCTGAACTGCCTGAAGTCGATGGCATTGGCTTTGATTTCTCCGACAAATATTTGCTGGAGGCTTCGGAGAAAAAGGATACGCTTACATATTGGCTCCGTGACTCGCTGTTCTACCGTTCCGACACGCTTGAACTGTCAGTATCCTACAAGGTTGCCGATTCATTGGGTTTGCTCGTGGAAAAGATAGACACTGTTACCGTTCTTTCAAAGAAGCGTTGGGAGAATGTTGTAAAGAAGGAGCAGGAGAAGTTCGAGAATGAGAAGAAGGAATTCCTGAAGCAGGCGAAAAGGTCGGCAGATTATGACGAGGATAATCCTCCGCAGTACATCCCTAAGACAAAGGTGTTGCCGGTTCGTTTTACGGGTTCAGCCACCTCTGATATCGATGGCAGTTTTAGGTTCCTTTTCGATGAACCGCTTCAGAGTCTCGATGTCTCGGCAATACATTTGTCCATCAAGGTTGACACTCTTTGGGTGCCTGTCGAGTACCATTTCGACCGTAGCCTGAATAGCTTGAGGGAGTATGAGGTCTTTGCAGAGTGGCGTCCCAACGAGAAATATATGATAGTTGCCGATTCCGCTGCCTTCAAGGGCATTTACGGTGGTGTTTCGGAACGCTTCTCGCAGGAAATGACTTTCCGTCCACTTGAGGATTATGCCGTGCTCTATCTGAATATCCCCGGTGTGGGCGACAATGCTATAGTCCAGCTTATCAACAGCAAGGAGGCTGTGGTAAAGAGTGCGCGTACCGAGGCCGGGCGTTGTTCCTTCTTTTTTATAAAGCCCGGTACATATTATATGCGATTGATACTCGATGAGAATCACAATGACAAGTGGGACACCGGTGATTTTGAAGAGGGACGTCAGCCCGAGAAGGTATTCTATTATCCGCACTCGCTCGACCTACGCGCACTTTTTGAGTATTCGCAGGATGACTGGGACATAAATGCTCCGTTGAACGAACAGAAACCGCTTGATATTACCAAGCAGAAACCCGACAAGGAGCGCAAGAAAATGAACCGTAACGCTACCCGCAAGTTCAAGAAATAGAATCAGCAACGATAAAAATATAACAAACGATTATGGAAAACAAATTTATGATATACAACACGCTCTCTCGCAAGAAGGAGCTGTTTGAACCGCTGCATGCTCCCAACGTGGGGCTCTATGTGTGCGGCCCTACGGTGTATGGTCCGGCGCATCTTGGCCATGCAAGGCCTGCCATAACTTTCGACGTACTGTTCCGTTACCTTAGCAATCTGGGCTACAAGGTGCGTTATGTCCGTAATATCACCGATGTCGGGCATCTTGAACACGATGCCGATGAAGGCGAAGACAAGATTGCAAAAAAGGCACGTCTCGAGCAACTTGAGCCAATGGAGGTAGTTCAGCAGTATACTCTCCATTATCACAAGGTTATGGAGGCACTCAATGTTCTGCCGCCAAGCATTGAACCGCACGCTTCGGGCCACATAATAGAGCAGATAGAACTTGTTAAGGAGATATTGGCCAACGGGTATGCCTACGAGAGCGAGGGCTCTGTATATTTCGATGTTGCCAAATATGACAAGGAACACCATTATGGAGTTCTCTCGGGTCGCAATCTCGACGATGTACTGAACACGACACGCGAACTTGACGGCCAGCAGGAGAAACGTAATCCTGCCGATTTTGCACTGTGGAAATGTGCCCAGCCCGAGCATATTATGCGCTGGCCTTCTCCATGGGGAAACGGCTTCCCGGGGTGGCATTGCGAGTGTACAGCAATGGGGCGCAAGTATTTAGGTGAGACATTTGATATTCATGGTGGCGGAATGGACCTTGTCTTTCCTCATCACGAATGTGAGATAGCCCAAGGCGTTGCGGCTATGGGACACGATGTGGTCAAGTATTGGATGCACAACAATATGATTACCATCAACGGAACAAAGATGGGCAAGTCGCTTGGCAACTTCATCACACTCGACGAGTTCTTCAACGGAACACACAAACTGCTTTCGCAGGCCTATTCTCCGATGACAATACGCTTCTTCATCCTTCAGGCACACTATCGCAGCACAGTCGACTTTAGCAATGAGGCTCTTCAGGCTGCCGAGAAAGGTTTGCAGCGTTTGCTCGAGGCGTACAAGACTCTGGGCAGCATTTCTGCATCGGGTGATACGACTGTCGATGTACAGAGTCTGCGTTCAAAGTGCTACGATGCCATGAATGACGACATGAACACGGCGCAGGTAATATCGCATCTTTTCGATGCTTGCCGTTCGATTAATCAGGTGGCAGATAGAAAAGCAACCATAAGCGAGGCCGACCTTGCCGAGTTGCAGGAGACATTCAGGCTCTTTGCTTTCGATATACTTGGTCTGAAGGAGGAACGCGGTTTCGGCAGTGCCCGTGAAGAGGCTTTCGGCAAGGTTGTCGATATGCTGCTTCTGCAGCGTCAGACGGCCAAGGCCAATAAGGACTGGGCTACAAGTGACAGGATACGTGACGAACTTGCTGCATTAGGCTTTGAAATAAAGGATGGCAAGGATGGTGCAACCTGGAAACTAAACCGTTGACGCTATGTACAGGTTATTCCTATTTCCGATGCTTCTGCTGGCATTCGTGGCCTGTGGCAGTTCAGCGCAGAACGAGCAGGCAAACGGCAAGGATAAAAAGATGCAGCCCAAAGAAACCGTTGAACCGGCTGTCATAGTGCCGGCGTTCGACCAGGACAGTGCATATGGTTTCATTGATGCCCAAGTGGCATTCGGCCCCCGAGTACCCGGCAGCAAAGGACACACAAAGTGTGGCAACTACCTTGTTTCAAAGTTCAAGGAGTATGGCGCAGAGGTCATTTCTCAGGAAATGGAACTTGTTGCCTACAATGGCGACATTCTTCCTGCGCGCAACATCATAGCACAGTTCCAGCCCGAAAAGAAAAAGCGCGTATTGCTATGTGCTCATTGGGATACGCGTCCCTGGGCCGACTCCGACCCCGATGAGGCAAATCATTATAAACCGCTCCCCGGTGCCAACGATGGCGGCAGTGGCGTTGGCGTGCTGCTGGAAATAGCACGTCATCTGTCTCAGGTGCCTTCAACTGTCGGAGTCGATATTGTTCTCTTTGATGCTGAGGATTACGGCCTGCACGAGAATGATGTCGAGAAGTACTATTCCAATACGAATTCCTGGGCATTAGGTTCACAGTATTGGGCTCTTCGTCCGCATAAGAACGGCTACAGTGCCAAGTATGGCATCCTACTTGATATTGTAGGTGCTCCGGGGTCAAAGTTCCTGTACGAAGGTTATTCAAGTCACTATGCTGCTTCTGTCGTAAGAATGGTCTGGGACCAGGCTGCCAGATTGGGATATTCGGAGTATTTCGTTCCGGAGCAGGGTGGTGTTATAACCGACGACCACTACTATGTGAACACTATTGGCGGTATACCTTGTATAGACATAATAAACTGTGACCCTGCCAGCCCCAACGGCTTCGGAGAATATCATCATACAATGAAGGATGATATGGAGTGGATTGACAAGGAGACGCTCAAGGCTGTGGGGCAGACTGTAATGACAGTAATATACAACGAGAAATAATGGCTTCAATAAAGGATATTCAGGATGAGATAATTGCTGAGTTCAGCGATTTTGATGATTGGCTCGACCGCTATCAGTTGCTTATTGACTTGGGGAGCGAGCAGGAACCGTTGCCAGAGGAGTATAAGAACGAAAATAACCTTATCGAGGGTTGCCAGAGCCGTGTATGGCTTCAGGCCGACCTTGTTGACGGTAAGGTGATTTACCGTGCCGAGAGCGATGCAATGATAGTCAAAGGCATTGTCTCGCTTCTCATTAAGGTATATTCAGGCCATACACCCGACGAGATACTTCAGGCCGAACCTTACTTTGTGGAGGCTATTGGGTTGAAAGAGCATTTGTCCCCAACTAGAAGCAACGGGCTTGTTGCAATGATAAAGCAGATGAGACTGTATGCCTTGGCTTTCAAGGCAAAGGCTGCAAATTGAGGGCAGTGAACAAGATACTTTCTTATATTGAAAGCAAGAAGAGGATGACTTTGAAGTCACCCTCTCTTATTTGCCATATGTCTCTACAATCCTGTCAAGTATAGCCATCAGCTCTTCGACCTTTTCGGCACGGAGCATCTCAATGCGCAACGGGCGGAAGTCGGCAAGCCCCTTCAGCAGTGGTGTCGCGGCAAGATGACGGCGTACGTGAAGTATTCCAGGCCGCTCACCAAGCCACTCTACACTATCCCTCACCTGCTCGCGCAGAATATCCATACACTCGGAAAATGTAAATTGTGGAGCCGGCTCACCGTGTTCAAGAAAGTGCTTCACATCGCGGAATATCCAAGGCTGCCCGAAACTTGCACGGCCTATCATGACCGCATCTACACCATATCTGTCGAAGCACTCCTTGGCGCGTTCGGGTGTCTTTACATCGCCATTGCCTATGATTGGAATGTGCATACGAGGATTCTCCTTTATCTTGCCAATGAGCGTCCAGTCGGCATCACCGGTGTACATTTGCGCACGGGTTCTGCCGTGAACCGTAAGTGCTGCAATGCCGCAATCTTGCAAACGCTCGGCAAGCTCCACTATGCACTTGCTGTTCTCGTCCCAACCCAGGCGGGTCTTTACAGTGACGGGAATGTCGACAGCATCGACTACGGCCTTTGTTATCTCAATGAGTTTGGGAATGTTCTGCAACATCCCCGCGCCGCACCCTTTACGTGCCACTTTCTTTACCGGACAGCCGAAATTAATATCGAGAATGTCGGGACGTGCAGCCTCAACGCGCTTGGCAGCCTCAACCATAGGAGCAACCTCGTTGCCATATATCTGGATGGCGACCGGGCGTTCCTGGTCATAGACCTGAAGCTTGCGTACGGTGCTGTTGACATCGCGTATAAGTGCATCGCTCGATACAAATTCTGTATATACCATATCTACCCCGAAACGCTTGCATAGCAAACGGAACGCAGCATCGGTAACATCCTCCATAGGGGCGATAAAAATCGTAGACCTGCAGAACACAATTTGGGCTATCTCCATATCTAATCCCTGCCGTTGGGGCAAACGATCGCTAATTTCCGCTATCTTTGCACCAAACGACAATCCTTATGAAGTACAGAAGAGAAGATTTTGAAATTATGGCACCCGTAGGGTCACGCGAAAGCCTCTCTGCAGCCATACAGGCAGGTGCTAATTCCATCTATTTCGGTATTGAGCATCTTAATATGCGGGCACACTCGGCCAGTGCATTTTCTATCAGCGACCTCAGAGAG
>CAZAIM010000013.1:0-29046 GCA_964485215.1 uncultured Bacteroidaceae bacterium
GGACCAAATTTATTTAATGTTTAACTCGTCCCTAATTTTTATGGGACACTAATGTTATAAATTAAATCAATTAATTATGGTGAACAAAAAATTATTAAGAGCACTTCTGTTTGGAGGTCTTGTATTGTTCTCAACAGGAACATTTGTATCTTGTTCTGAGGACTACGATGACGACATCAAGAAACTTCAGACACAGATTACAGAAAACCGCAACGCCATTGCCGAAATTCAGGCCTTGCTTGCGAAAGGTATTGTAATCACAAATGTAACAAAGAACGCTGAGGGCATTCTGCTTACTATGAGCGATGGTTCAACACAACAGTTGACCAATGGCAAAGACGGCGCAGATGGAAAGGACGGTGTCGACGGAAAGGATGCTACAGTATGGACTATCGGCGAGGATGGCTACTGGTACAAGGATGGCGTTGCTACTTCATTCAAAGCAGTCGGCACAGATGGCAAGGATGGTGTTAACGGAAAAGACGGTGCCGATGGTAAGGATGGCGTTGATGGCAAGGACGGCGTTAACGGCAAAGACGGCAAAGACGGTACCAACGGCAAGGATGGTGTTAACGGAAAGGATGGCGGCTACTACGTTCCTAACGCAGAGACAGGCAACTTCGACTATGTAGATGCCGATGGTAACAGAAGCGATTCTGGCATCTCATGGAAGTCTACAACAGTCACAGCTGTAAAGACAGAGACCGGCGTTATGTTCAGCGGTATTGCAGGTTACCCCGACGGTCTGTTCATCTCTACCGTAGCAGACCTTACTAGCATGGTGTTCAAGCCACAGCTTGTTGTTGATGGTGTCAACGCTATAAGCGCAGGCGTGCTTACAAAGGGTGGTTCAATCATTTGTACTCCCAACGTTACAGCCCAGTACCATCTGAACCCATCAACTGTAAACGAGAAGGGGATCGACAAAAGCTCCTTGAACTACGTATTGCTGACAAAGGATTATATGGTTACCCGTGCAATTTCTAACATAGGCGTTTCTTACAGCAGCATCGACAATGGTCTTTTGACTGTCAACATAGACTTCGAAGGCACACCGTCAAGCGGCAACAAGATTGACCTTATCGCACTTCAGGTAAAGAACGCTGCCGGCCAGGTCATTACTTCGGACTATGCAACTGTTGCAACAGACCCATTGAAGAGCGAGGATTTGTGGATTGCACACAAGAAATACATAACAAGCCTCAAGGAGAATGCTCACTACTGGGCAACTATCGACGAAGCAAAGAGCATCGCCATAGAAAACGCAGCAGTATATGACACACCAAGCCAGGACAAGCGTATCATCACTGTCGTTTACAACGACACTTGCGACCTGAACGATTATGTGCGCACATGTTTGCAGAACAACACAAGCCACAGCGAATTCACCCAGATGAAGGACTACCACCTGAGCTACAGATATACCAACATGGGATTTGTCCTCACAGGCATGGAGAATGGTCTGAAGGTTACTACAGACCAGTCGAAGTTCATCAAGCTTAACGGCAGCGTTGTTACTCCTACTACATACCAGGATGGCGACCAGCTCCGTTCTTCAATCGGCCGTACTCCTGTAATCAAGGCAGAACTTGTACACAAAGAGGAAGGCGGCAAGGAGACAGTTCTGAAGACTGCTTACGTAGTTCTTGAGATTGTTGACAAGGAGGAGCAAGATCCAGAGCCAGACGAAACAATTGTAAAGCCATATGACATTACAACCGGTGCATTCGGCAACTCTGATATCTGTGACGAGGAGACTATGACAATTACTGCCGAAGACATGAACACTGTATACTCTAAGGAGGGCATATCAAAAGAGGAGTTTGCATCTAACTTCACATTCATGCCTTATCCATTCAAGATCAGCAACCACCAGACCAGTGCTAATGTTGAATACGCTGCCAACCCAGGCCAGATAACCACATATGGTTTGACATGGACATTGAATGCAGATTATATCTGGGACAATGCAGGCAAGACACCTACAGCTACTGCAATCTACAAGCACAATAGAAAAGACTACTATGTTGTCCTCAAATTGACAGCAAGCAAGGCTATTCCTGAGATTGCTCTTGTAAACCTTGACATTACAGGTGACAAGTTCCAGGAGATGTGGAACGAGGATATGTCACTCGGTCTGTTCAACGTACGTGTTCCTAACACAGGCGAGAACACTACTGCACAGTGTACATTCACCAACGGCCTTACAACCCTCTTCCTCGAAGGAAAGGATCCTGTAACACTCATCAAGGCTGAGTACAACAAGAGCGTATACAAGAAATTCGACTCTGACATCGAATACGTCTTCAAGAGCGCAAGCGTGAAGAACAACAAGACAAATGGCGAGTTTGAAGTAACCGAAGAGGGCAAGAAGCTTGTATTCAATGTCAACGGCGTTAAACATGAGATTGCAACCTTGAACGGTTCTGAGGTAACTCTCAACAACGACCACAACAACAATGCTGTTGCTGAGGAGCTCCTGAACACAAACAACCTGGTTGTTGAGTACACAGTTAAGACCGAGATGGAAACTTGTCTGTCAGCCGGCATCATTGAGATACCTGCAAAGGGCAACAAGAGCACCTTCAAGGTACGTTATGTACGTCCTATCAATGTAAACTCTGAGTCTGCCGGCGAGTTCCAGGATGGAAACGACTTCGGCGGCAAGGGTACCGTACTGAAGGCTGCTGATGTCATCAGCCTGGTTGACTGGAGAGGCAACTCTGTAGTTGAGGGCAACTCATACTTCGGATACTACGGTGTAAAGAGAGTAACTGTGGATAACAGCGGTGTAAAATGTACACTTGCAAACTCGGCTAAACCGCAGAACTTGCCTTCTTCAATCAAGGCTGGTATCGTTGATGCAAATGCACTTGCCGATGAAGACTTGGCAACAGGCCTGGCAGGCAAGGAGATTGACGAATGGTTCTACTACAAGAACAACGGTACTGTTCTTCAGGAGGACATCAAGATTCACTTCCCTGTAATCGTTGAGTACTGGTGGGGTATGGTTACTACAGAGACTGTAACTGTAACCGTCAAGAAGACCAACAACATCAACTGATAACAATTGAGAATAACCTTAATTCAGGCCAGGGGTATAACCTTATATCCCTGGCCTTTTTAAAATATAATGAACAGAATAATATACACCATACTGCTTTTTGCCTTTTCATATACGGCAAGCCAGGCACAGACAAGAGTCTACAACTGCGACTTCAGCAATGAAGAATCGCTGGATTCATTCATAATCAAGGACTACGACATGCTCAAGCCCAAGGAGGGTCTTGGTTACCCTGAGGGTAAAGCATGGTGCATATGGCAGGACCCGGACGACGAAAAGAACTATGTTGCCGGCAGTTGCTCATACTACGAAAACGGAGGACAGGCAAATGATTGGCTGGTCATGGCAAACATTGCCTTGCCCGAGGATTCGGCAGCATGCCAATTATACTGGAGAAGCCGAAGTGCGTGGAACACATATAAGGACGGGTATATTCTGGCTGTATCAACCGACTCCATAGATGCCAGGCAGGAGATTGGCGAGTATAAATGGAAAACTGCAAAACTAATAACGAACTCAAACAGTCCTGCTGAATGGAAAAGCTGGCATCAGGACTTGTCGGAGTATGCAGGAGACACTATAAGCATTGCATTTATCAACAGCACAGAAAACGGATGGATGCTTTTTCTCGACGACATAACTGTCGGTGAGAGAGAATGTGTTTCAAAAGGATTTGTAGATATAGACGACAATGAATTTGTCTCAGGCGACAAAGGTTATATCTCCGCCAGATTCAAAGGCGGCATTTTAGATGAGACAACATCATTCACGGCAAGAATCACCACGCACGAAGACACCATAGTACAATCATACAGCAATCTTGAAATTAAGCCGAATGGCATATTCAATTTCAAAATAGACACGCCACTCACCGGCATTGCGCCAGAAACAAAAAGCTTTCGGCTTGAGCTGCTGGATGCAAAAGACAACTGTTTTGCAAGTGACAGCGGACACTTCGTATATCTCATTGACCTAAAAGGAGAAAGCAACGTAGTGGCAGAATGTTGCATAAACAACAACGATGTTTACAGCCTGGGCACCATTATTGGCTACAGCAAACTGGCAGAAGAACCCTGGTTCATTGGGTTACAACTGCATGGTTCGGAAGGAGAAGACCCTATGACACCGCAAGACAAAGAGGATTACGAACTGCTGTTGATGGAGAAACTCGGGGTAAGCACCTGCGAAACGGTCATAATAGACAGGACATCAAAAGGCAATGCCTACAACGACATTGGGAAACTCGCTACGGAAAGGCTCAACAAGCCCCTGTTCCTCACTAGCGACATATACGGTTTCTCGAACGACACCGTAATCGAAATAAACACAGCTACCGTTTTTGCGATTGACTCAAAGCTTGTCAACTATAGTTATGAGTTCATACTGACAGAAGACAGCGTATGGAACAAGATATGGAACATGTATTCCGGTGGTGTTTTGGGCGAGTTCCATGGATACGAATCATTAGGATATGAGGTTGATATGGCATTCAACGATGTTGTAAGGAAGAGATACAAGTATGAGGGGATGCAATTTGGCGACAGCATACTTGCAGGCGACACAGTAACGGGCTGTTTCACATTTGCTTTTGAACAGAACATCATTGAGCCAAGATTATTGAACATGACCATGATTGTGACAGATGACCAGAGTGGAGAAATCGTCAACGCATCGCGCTGCCGGCTTGAATACAAAGGGACAAGACCTACTGTTACAAATATTGCAAAGATTGAAGGAACCACAAAGCTTGAATTCAATGACGATACAGTTACATATTACGGGAATTCAACAGCCGAGATACGAGTATTCAACATATTCGGTGCCGAACTGCTCCATTGTACGGGACACAAGGATGCAAGCTTTCAGTTGCCCGAAGAGAAAGGAATATACATTATTGAAGTACAGGAAAACGGGAACAGATACATAAAGAAAATAATGAGATGAACCAACCTCTTCCTTATAAGTACAACGAGAACATAAACATTTCATACACAACATAATATTAGGCTTTTGTTTTTTAGTTTATGACAAATAGGTTTTGTTTAATTCCGGAACAGCATACTAATGACATACAGAAACGGCCTGGGATATAAGAAATTTCCAAATTCCTGTTTATTTAAATATTGACAGGAAACCGCTCTAATGTCAACAGATGCTTGTTCATATTTGTCGGGGTGTACCTTCTTCGTGAGAAGCGGGTACATCTTTTTTGTTTATTGTCAAGACAGCCGCATACGAAATAAGATGGAACAGGTGATTATCTTCAAAAAAATGCGTAAATTCGCAGGATTAAACGAGATGGCAGCCATGAGTGACAGCAATAACATAATAATAAAAGGAGCAAGAGTTAACAACCTGAAAAATGTGGATGTTGAAATTCCACGTGGTAAACTCGTGGTTGTAACCGGACTTTCCGGGTCGGGAAAATCATCGCTTGCCTTTGACACCCTTTATGCCGAAGGGCAACGACGATACGTTGAATCGCTATCATCATATGCAAGACAGTTCCTGGGGCAGATGAACAAGCCCGAATGCGACTTCATAAAAGGAATACCGCCTGCAATTGCCATCGAGCAGAAGGTAAACAACCGCAACCCTCGTTCCACAGTGGGGACATCGACCGAAATATATGAATACCTTAAACTGCTGTATGCACGGATAGGTGACACCTATTCACCTGTCAGCGGCCGTATCGTCAAGAAGAATAACCCGGAGGATATTATAGCTTGTACAAAGAACCGGCCGGAAGGGACACGTTTTCTGCTGTTAGCCCCCATACCAAAGCGCAAAGGACGCACACTTGAAGAGCAGTTGTCGGTATATCTGCAACAAGGATTTACCAGAATTGCGCTTGGCAAGGAAATTGTACGCATTGAGGAATACACTCCCAAGAAGGGCGATACCCCTACCCTGCTGATTGACAGACTATCTGTAAGCGACAGCAAGGAGAGCGAAAGCAGGCTTCTCGATTCGGCCGAGACTGCATTCTACGAGGGAAACGGAACCTGCTTGCTTCATTTTTTGGACGAGGAGAAGCCGCATAGTTTCAGCATACGGTTTGAAGCCGACGGCATTGAGTTTGAGGAGCCAAGCGAACAGATGTTCTCATTCAACTCGCCTATCGGTGCCTGCCCCGACTGCGAAGGCTTCGGACGCATTGTAGGCATAGACGAGGATCTTGTTGTGCCGAATAAGCTGCTGAGTGTTTATGACGGAGCCGTCTTCTGCTGGCGTGGCGAAAAAATGGGAGAGTGGAAAAATGAATTCTGCCGACGTGCACCACAGGACAACTTCCCAATCTTCGAGCCATACTACAACCTCACACAGGAACAGAAGGATTATCTGTGGCACAAAGGGCCTTGGATTGAAGAATATGGTGAGAGCATCTGCATCGACAATTTCTTCAACATGGTAAAGGCGAACCAGTACAAGATTCAGTACCGCGTAATGCTCGCGCGTTACCGTGGAAAGCCTATTTGCCCCACGTGCCACGGCACAAGGCTTAAAAAGGAGGCAAGCTATGTAAAGGTTGGTGGAGCAAGCATCATCGAGCTTGTAGAGAAGCCTATAATACGCCTGAAAGAGTTTTTTGACCACCTCACGCTCGATGAACACAAAGCAGCAATAGCAAAACGAATCCTTACCGAAATACGCAGCCGCATTGAATGCCTGCTCGATGTAGGGCTCGGCTACCTGACACTGAACCGTCTCAGCAACACTTTGTCGGGAGGAGAGAGCCAGCGCATAAACCTTGTAACCTCGCTTGGCAGTGCACTTGTAGGCTCGCTTTACATTCTCGACGAACCGAGCATAGGATTGCACAGCCGCGACACAAGCAGGCTTATAAAGGTACTCTACAGGCTGCGCGATTTAGGGAACACCGTTGTGGTCGTTGAGCACGATGAGGAGATTATTCGGGCTGCCGACTACATCATCGATGTCGGCCCCAAGGCCGGGTCCTATGGCGGACATATTGTATATCGCGGAAACATGAACGACCTTGTGAGCGGAAGCGACAGCTACACTGTCAAATATCTTCTGGGCGAAGAGACAATAGCTGTTCCCGGGCACAGAAGAAAGCCTAGCAACTTTATTACAATAAAGGGCGCGAGGGAGAACAATCTCAAAGGCATAGACGTAAACATTCCGCTGAACCTTTTCACAGTTGTCAGCGGTGTCAGCGGTTCGGGCAAGTCGACACTTGTACGCAACATTCTGTACCGTTCTCTTATGCGGCATTTCGGCAACGCTTGCGATGCCCCCGGACAATGCGAGGCTGTAGAGGGCGCATTAAAGCAGCTTTGCGGAGTTGAGTTCATAGACCAGAACCCGATAGGCAAATCGTCGCGGTCGAACCCAGTCACTTATCTTAAAGTATATGACGACATACGCCACCTCTTTGCACAGCAGCCGCTTGCCAAGCAACTGGGGTTCGGTGCCGGATACTTCTCATTCAACGCCGATGGCGGGCGGTGCGAGGAATGCAAAGGAGAAGGTAGCATTACCGTGCCTATGCAGTTCATGGCCGACCTGAAACTTGAATGCGAAGCGTGTCACGGAAAGAGATTCAAAAACGAGATTCTCGAGGTGAAATTCCATGGCAAGAACATACACGATATTCTTGAGATGACTATTGGAGATGCAATAAATTTCTTCCAGGAGCATGGGCAGAAGCGTATTGCCGAGAATCTTCAGCCACTGCAGGATGTAGGCCTTGCCTACATCAAGATGGGGCAATCGTCATCGACCCTTTCGGGCGGAGAGAACCAGCGTGTAAAGCTTGCCTACTACCTGAGCCAGCAAAGCGACCGCCCCACTATGTTCATTTTTGACGAACCGACGACAGGCCTGCATTTCCACGACATTAAGAAACTGCTGAAATCATTTGAGCGTCTGCTTGCACGTGGACATTCACTGGTAATCATTGAGCACAATATGGACATCATCAAATGTGCCGATTACCTCATAGACCTTGGCCCCGAGGGCGGTGAGAACGGAGGAAACCTTGTAGCGGCCGGCACACCCGAAGAGGTTGCAGCCTGCGAAGCATCCTTCACCGGGAAGTTCTTGAAAGAAAAACTTGAAATATGAGAAAAGGAATACTTACCCGACTAAACAGCCTCATCCACCGACTATTCCATAGAATACTCCGCCGAAGGCACCGGCAAGCAATAGAATGAGTATGGGGCTTACCTTGAAGAATTTCATCGCTACGAAAGCCACCACAAAAAGTCCCACGCTCACCCAGAACTGCAATGGCGTTTCACCTGGCGAACCGAAGTTCTCCTCGGTCATCAGCAACAGTGCCGCCGAAGCTATCAAACCCACCACTGCCGGACGCAGCACTTTAAAGACAGCCTCAACGTTGCGATGCTTGCTATACTTCATAAAATAGCGGCTAACAAGCAGCATAAGCACAATTGAAGGAAGCATTACAGCAAACGATGCCACAACAGAGCCTGCAATGGCCAGAAATTCCGACCCTGTGGCATTCAGTACCGCTGTATACCCCACATATGTAGCAGAATTTATTCCTATAGGACCCGGAGTCATCTGGCTTATGGCTACCACATCGGTAAATTCCGATGCAGTAAGCCATCCGTTGTCAGAGACAACCTCTCCCTGTATCACAGAAAGCATACCATAACCGCCACCGAAGGAAAATAGACCAATCTTCAGGAAGGTATAGAAAAGTTCAACGAATATCATCATATCTTTTTTCCTCCCACCTTACCCCAAAGAAAGCCTGCAAGTGCAGCAAGAATTATCACATATACCGGCGAGACACCGAATGCTACAATGAGAAGAGCCGACAATACCGGTATCCATGCAGTGTTCCACCCCACTCTTGCACTTTTTGCAACGTTAAAGACCGGCACTGCTATAAGCGCGACAACTACCGGCCTTATGCCTTTGAATATATTATTGACAACCTCTATGTGTCTGAACTGGCGGAAGAAAAGTGCAATCATAAGTATTATCAGCACAGAAGGCAGCACGCAGCCAAGTGATGCCGTCAATGCACCCGCCCTACCACGCAGTTTGTAGCCTATGAACACCGAGATATTGACAGCAAACACGCCCGGTGCCGACTGTGCCACTGCTAAAAGGTCTACAAATTCCTCCTTGCCGACCCAACCGTTCTTGTCAACCACATCGCGCTGAATGAGCGGTATCATGGCATACCCTCCGCCAAAGGTAAATAGACCTATGCGGAAGAATGTAGTAAACAGTTTAAAAAGAGATGTTGGCATTGTATCAAAAATTAAGGGCAGGCACGTGCCTGCCCTTAATATTTAAAGTTTCATCTTTTAGTTTTCCACTTTCAGTTTTCCGTTTTAGATGCGACCCAGTTATATGCGTTGCGGAAAATCTCTATCCATGGTGTAACATCGTCACCCAGGCGGTCGGATGGGTATGTCGCACACTGCCATGGGAATATCGCACGCTCGGGATGAGGCATCATTGCAACGTGGCGGCCATTGGCACTTGCAAGTGCAGCTACATTATAGTCCGAGCCGTTGGGGTTGGCAGGATAGCCGTCATAAGCATATTGAGCGACTATGTTATACATTCCGGCCTCGTAAGGAAGCGAGAACTTGCCCTCACCGTGGGCAACCCAGACACCCAGACGGCTGCCTGAAAGCGAACCGAACAGGACACTGTTGTTTGCAGGTACGTCAACGCCCACGAATGACGATTCGAACTTGTGCGAATTATTATGCAGCATACGGCCGCGGTCGCTGTACTCAGGGTTAATGAGATTCAACTCCATCATCAGCTGACAACCGTTACAGATACCAAGTGAAAGGGTGTCCTCGCGCTGATAGAAGCGGTCGAGAGCAGCCTTTGCCTTGGGGTTGAAAAGGAAGCCTCCGGCCCATCCCTTTGCAGAGCCAAGAACATCGGAGTTAGAGAAACCGCCACAGAAGACAATGAAATTAACCTCGTCGAGTGTCTCACGTCCGCTGATAAGGTCGGTCATCGTAACATCCTTGACATCGAAACCGGCAAGATACATTGCATATGCCATCTCGCGCTCGCCATTGGTGCCCTTCTCGCGGATGATTGCGGCACGGACACCCGATTTCTCACGACGGTCGGCCGACATTCCGTACCCCTCAAGCATTCCGCTGAAACGTGATGGCAGACGGAATCGCAAAGGCTGGTTCTTATAATTCTTCAGTCGCTCGCTCGCACAGCCGTTGAAACTCTGTTTGAGATCCATAAGATATGAACTGTCGTACCATACATCACGGTAGTGGTCAATGTCGAACAGACGTGTACGGCCATCCTTGGCTACTGCAATATGACGCTTTGAGCAAGGAACACCAATCTTCACAAAACATACACCTGCCTCGTCAAGAATCTCCTGCATACGGCACTTGTCTTTGTCGGCAACCTGGATTACCAATGCCGGGTTCTCGGCAAACAGCAGTTTCACGATATCCTTCTCGGCAATCTGCTCAAGGTCAATTTCCATACCCCCTGCTGTGTTCGCGAAACACATTTCGAGCAGTGCGGTAATGAGACCGCCGGCCGAAATATCATGACCGGCCATAACAATACCCTCTTTCACAAGTCTCTGCACTGCTTCGAAAGCCTCGGCGAAATACTCAGGATTCATGACTGTAGGAACGTCATCACCCACACAGTTCAATGTCTGCGCAAAAGCAGAGCCGCCGAGGCGAAGAGAATCGAAACTGAAGTCTATGTGATAGAATGCACTCTTTGGCGAGTTGACCATTACAGGAGATACAGCCTTGCGTACATCGGAAACCTCGCCACCGGCAGAAACGATTACCGTACCCGGGCTTATGACCTTGGTTCCATCGGGATATTTCTGTGTCATTGAAAGCGAGTCCTTGCCTGTAGGGACGTTTATCTTTAAGGCACAGCAGAAATCGCTGAGAGCCTCAACACCGCGATAAAGACGTGCATCCTCGCCCTCTTGTGAACGGCAGGGCCACATCCAGTTTGCACTCAGCGAAATACTCTTTATACCATTTGCAAGCGGCACAAGAGCAATATTCGTAAGAGCCTCGGAAACGGCAAGAACAGAACCCTTTGCAGGGTCGGCAAGTCCAGCCTGGGGTGCATGGCCTATTGATGTGGCAATACCTTTTGTTCCACGGTAGTCGAGCGCGACAACACCGCAGTCGCTAAGCGGAAGCTGTATCTCACCCTGACACTGCTGACGGGCTATCTTGCCGGTTACGGAACGGTCTACCTTGTTGGTGAGCCAGTCCTTGCAGGCTACAGCCTCAAGACGAAGGACATCGGTGAGATAGTTCTCTACCTTATTTGTATCGTACTGAGCATCCTTATAGTGACGTTCAACGCTCTTGTCAACCATATATGTCTTTGGGGAAGAGCCGAACATCTGGCTCACAGAGAGGTCGAAAGGACGTTTTCCGTCGGCCTGTTCAAATGCAAAGCGGGCATCACCGGTTGTCTCGCCGACAACATACATAGGAGCACGCTCGCGCTCGGCAACCTTGCGCACATACTCAATTGCATCCTCCTTTATCAGCAAGCCCATACGCTCCTGCGATTCATTGGCGATTATTTCCTTTGCCGACAAAGTGCTGTCGCCGACAGGAAGGTTGGCCATATTGATGAGACCGCCGCATTCCTCAACAAGTTCCGACAGACAGTTGACATGACCGGCAGAACCGTGGTCGTGAATTGAGACTACCGGGTTGGTATCGTCCTCGCAGAGGGCACGCACTACATTGTATGCACGCTTCTGCATTTCGGCATTGGCACGCTGCACAGCATTGAGTTCAATGCCCGATGAGTAACGGCCGGTGTCGACAGAAGAGACAGAGCCGCCGCCAAGGCCGATACGGTAGTTGTCGCCACCCATAACAATGACCTTATTGCCCTTTTCGGGTGCCCCTTTGAGACAGTCGCGGCGTGTACCGTAACCCACACCGCCGGCAAGCATAATGACTTTGTCATAGCCGTAGACTTCGTCGTTCTCCTTGTGCTCGAATGTAAGCACTGAGCCACAGATGAGTGGCTGCCCGAACTTGTTTCCGAAGTCAGAGGCTCCGTTTGAGGCCTTTGTAAGGATTTGTTCCGGCGTCTGGTAGAGCCACTTGCGCACCGGGAGAACCTCCTCCCATTTGCGGTCATTGTAAGTACGTGGATATGATGTCATATAGACTGCTGTTCCCGCTATTGGCCAGGAGCCCTTTCCACCGCCCATACGGTCGCGGATTTCGCCTCCGGTACCGGTAGAGGCACCGTTGAAAGGTTCAACCGTTGTGGGGAAATTATGTGTTTCGGCCTTCAGTGATATGACGGTTTCAATATCCTTTATAACGAAATAATCGGGAATGGAGTGGTCGGCAGGTGCAAACTGCTCTACAACCGGACCTTGAGCAAAGGCTACATTGTCCTTGTATGCCGAGATGATGCTGTTGCGGTTCTCGTTGGTCGTGCGCTTAATCATCGCGAACAGCGAAGAGGGCATCTCCTCGCCATCGATAATGAATGTTCCGCCGAAAATCTTATGGCGGCAATGCTCTGAATTAATCTGCGCAAAGCCGAAGACTTCGCTGTCGGTCAGTTTGCGTCCAAGTTCCCCCTCCACACGGTGCAGATAGTCTATCTCCTCCTTGGAAAGGGCAAGACCCTCCTGCTCGTTATAGCTATCGAGGTCCTCGATGAACTCTATTGGCTTGGGTTCGATGTTTACTGTAAAGATTTCCTGGTCGAGACCACGGTACATACGCTGCAGCATCGGGTCATATTCGGCATTCTCATCCCTGACAGCATAGTACTCCTCTATGCGCACAATACCGTTCAGACCCATATTTTGCGTTATTTCCACTGCATTTGTACTCCAGGGAGTAATCATTTCGCGACGCGGACCTACGAAACAGCCTTCCATTGTATTGCCTTCAACAAGTGCAGCATCGCCATAGAGCCAGCACAGTTTCTCAATATCGGCAGCCGCCAACACATCATTGGTCTGAGTGGCAATGACTGTGCGGCCGGGGGTTGTGAAAAAGTAAATCATATATTTAAAATTTATTATATATTCCTAAACTCCTGAAACGCAAAGATAGTCATAAAAACAATATCTGTAAAAAAATAAGGAACATTTGTTTTCACCATATAATATTATTGCCGGCAACAGGTTGCATAAACAAAAAAAACAATAACTTTGCAGACAACGTTCAGAAGTTGTTTGGAATTCAGTTCAGTGCCCGAAGGCAGGCTGCACTCACTTTGCAATCAGCAGACATTTTGCGCTTTATGGTACTATGACGGCATTGCACGAGGAGTGTTCTTGCACAGACTTCACTCCTGTTAAAGCAGCTTCTTACTATAAAAATCGATAGAATGGAGATTTTAATTGGCCTGACAATACCTTTTTTAGGCACACTCGCCGGTGCCGCACTTGTTCTTATGCTGCGCAATAAAATCTCCGGGATGACAAACAGAGCCATGCTTGGGTTTGCCTCGGGGGTGATGGTTGCAGCAAGTTTCTGGTCACTTCTTCAGCCGGCATTCGAACAGGCCGGCGAGGGCATCGGCGAGACGTGGCCCGTCATCGCAGGTTTCATAGGTGGAATCTGTTTTCTGTTGCTGCTTGACACCGTAATACCTCACCAGCACATCGATGAGAAAACGCCCGAAGGACCACATTCACGACTGCCACGTTCCATAAAGATGATTCTTGCAGTTGCTCTGCACAACATACCGGAAGGTATGGCTGTTGGAGTTGTTTTTACAGGAGTTATGTATGGGGATACAAGCCTCACGCTGACAGGCGCGCTCGCCCTGTCAATAGGCATGGCAATACAGAATATACCAGAAGGAGCTATAATCTCCATCCCATTGCACAGTGAGGGAAAGAGCCGGCGTACCGCATTCGCCTGGGGCGCAGCATCTGGGCTCGTTGAACCACTTGCTGCTTTAGCAACTATGTTTTTCCTGGGCAGCAGTTCTGCCGCAATGCCGGTATTGCTTGCATTCGCCGCCGGAGCAATGCTGTATGTTGTTGTAGAAGAACTGATTCCATCGTCACAAAGCGGAAAACACAGCAATGTAGGCACAATAGGATTTGCCATAGGTTTCACCACTATGATGCTGCTCGACAACATCATGATTTAGAAACATAGTTTAAACTTCGTTAAATCCGCAAAAATGGAACAAAAAGTTACAGTTTTCCCAATCCACCTATAAACATATTTTTAGTACTTTTGCAACGCTATGCCACCCAAATGTGGCATAGCATTGTTTATTGATTGCGGACACCGCTTCTGCAACTTTTTTGGGATAAAAAATAGTCTCTTGATTTCAAACAGTCAATCTTAATATATGGATTTAGTATTGCTTTTTACGATGATTGTCGCATCGATAGCCTTCGTAGGCTTCATAATGCTTCTCACCAGGTATGTGTCGCCACGCACGTTCAACAAGCAGAAGGGCGAAGCCTTTGAATGCGGTATCCCTACGCAAGGCAGCAGCTGGATTCACTTCAGGACCGGATACTACCTGTTTGCGATACTGTTTCTCATGTTCGACATTGAGGCAGTATTCCTCTTCCCCTGGGCAACGATTGTAAAGGAGCTTGGCATGAAGGCACTTGTAGGCGTGCTGTTCTTCCTCTCATTCCTAATACTTGGCCTCGCATATGCCTGGCGCAAAAAAGCACTTGAATGGAAATGAAAAAGCCTGTTATAAAATCAATACCTTATGAGGAGTTCAAGGACAACGAGACGCTTGAATCCCTAATAGCAGAAATCAACAAGGAGCGAACAAATGTCATTGTGGGCAAGCTTGATGACCTCATCAACTGGGGACGCAGCAACTCACTTTGGTCACTAACCTTTGCAACAAGCTGTTGCGGAATTGAATTCATGTCAGTCGCCGCATCGCGCTACGACTTTGCACGGTTCGGTTTCGAGGTAACCCGCAACTCGCCACGCCAGGCCGACCTCGTTATGTGCTCAGGCACAATAACGCACAAGATGGCTCCAGTGCTCAAACGCCTTTACGACCAGATGGCTGAGCCTAAATATGTAATCGCTGTTGGCGGATGCGCCATAAGCGGCGGACCATTCAAGGATTCCTATCACGTTGTGAACGGAATTGACAAGATTCTGCCTGTAGACGTTTACATTCCGGGCTGCCCACCAAGACCGGAGGCTATACTCTATGGCATGATGCAGCTGCAGCGCAAGGTCAAGGTCGAAAAGTTCCTTGGCAGCAAGAACAAGCACCAGAAGCGCAACGAAATTCCCGACGAACCAACAACAGTAACAAACCACCCTATTATTAAAGAGGAGAAGCAATGATGAAGACCCAGAAGATAGAGATTAAGGACTTCCGGCAGACGATGACAGAGCAGCGTACCAACGGAATGGATTTTCTCCGGGAAATGATTGGAATGGACTGGGGCGAAGAGGGTTTGGGCGCAATTTATATCCTTGAAAACAGCAACACACACGAGGTCAAGGAATTCCGTGTGCACACGGCTAACCGCGAAAAGCCACAGATACCTACAGTAAGCGACATTTGGGCCATTGCCGAAATGTATGAGCGCGAGGTATACGATTTCTATGGCATTGAGTTCACCGGTCACCCCGACATGCGCCGTCTCTATCTGCGCAACGACTGGGTAGGATTCCCTTTGCGCAAGGACTACAACCCCGATGAGACCTTAAACCCGATACGCCTTGAAGGAGAAAAGAATGAGGATGTCAACCGCGAATATGAAATAGAGGAGGCGAAGCATATGGCCGAGATGGTAGAGAAACTGAAGATTCTGCACTACGACCAGTTTGTCATAAATATTGGGCCACAACACCCAGCTACACACGGAGTATTGCGTTTCCGTCTCTCTCTCGAGGGTGAAATCGTGCGCAAGGTAGACATACATTGCGGATATATTCACCGTGGCATTGAGAAACTGTGCGAAAGCAGAACCTACCCGCAAACACTCGCGTTCACCGACCGTCTCGACTACCTTAGTGCGCACCAGAACCGCCACGCGCTCTGCATGTGCATAGAGAAAGCTATGGGAATAGAGCTTACAGAACGTGTACAATATATAAGGACGATAATGGATGAGCTGCAGCGAATAGATTCGCATCTGCTTATGTTCTCCTGCATGGCAATGGATATGGGTGCCATAACTACATTCATCTACGGTTTCCGTGAAAGGGAAAAGATTCTCGACATCATGGAGGAGGTCACAGGTGGAAGGCTTATTCAGAATTATAACATAATCGGCGGTGTCCAGGCCGATATTACAGCGCACTTCGCAGCAAGAGTAAAGGAATACTGCAACGAACAGAAACGGAGGCTGAAGGAATATTATGATGTGTTTGTCGACAATGTAATATTCAGGAACCGTGCCATAGGTGTAGGCGTGCTCTCGCGCGAGGATGCAATATCATTCGGTGCAACAGGCGGAACCGGACGAGCTTCGGGATGGGCGTGCGATGTACGCAAGCGTCACCCATATGCACTGTATGACAAGGTCGATTTCAAGGAGATTATACACACTGGGGGTGATTGCTACGACCGTCTTCTTGTACGCCTTGAAGAGATTTCAGAGTCTATAGGCATCATTGAACAGCTAATTGACAACATACCCGAGGGTGAATACAAGACAAAGACAAAACCAATAATAAGACTGCCCGAAGGCGAGTTCAGCGCATCTGTCGAAGGTTCGCGCGGCGAATTCGGGGTATTCATCGAGAGTCACGGCGACAAGGTGCCATACAGGCTAAAGTTCCGTCCTATGGGCCTGCCGCTCATCGCTGCTGCACAAAAGATTATGAAAGGGTATAAGGTTGCCGATATGATTGCCATCGGCGCATCCCTCGACTATGTCATACCCGATATTGACCGATAAAAAGAGGAAAAAATGTTTGATTTCACATCTATAACCACAGCCATTGACAGCTACCTGCATTCAGTGCTTCCTGCACCGGCAGCAACGCTTGTGGAGTGCGCCATAATTGCCCTGTGCGCCATTGCCGCATATCTTGTCTTTGCCATAATAATGATATTCATGGAGCGCAAGGTATGCGCAGCATTCCAATGCCGTATAGGCCCTAACAGGGTAGGCTACAAAGGACTGCTACAAGTATTTGCCGATGTATTCAAGATGATTTTCAAGGAGATTATCGAAATAAGGAATTCCGACCGTGCACTATATAACCTTGCACCATTCCTTGTGGTAATGAGTTCTATAATAACATTCTGCTGTCTTCCATTTGCCGAGGGACTTCAAGTTCTCGACTTCAACATCGGCGTTTTCTTCATAATGGCAGCCTCATCGTTCGGAGTACTCGGCATATTGCTGGCCGGCTGGAGCAGCAACAACAAGTTCTCGATGATTGGAGCCATCAGAAGCGGCGGACAGATGATCAGCTACGAACTGTCTATGGGACTAAGCCTGCTGACACTTGTCGTGCTGAGTGGCACTATGCAGATAAGCGACATCGTTGCGACACAGCAAGAGGGATGGTTCATTATGAGAGGGCACATCCCTGCCATAATAGCATTCATAATATATATTATTGCAGGCAATGCGGAGACAAACCGTGCACCGTTTGACCTTCCTGAGGCCGAGTCGGAACTTACAGCCGGCTTCCACACAGAATATTCCGGAATGGGATTCGGACTTTTCTATGTTGCCGAATTTATGAACATGTTCATCATTGCAGGCATTGCATCTACGATATTCCTGGGTGGATGGGCACCATTGTATATTCCCGGGCTTGACGGTTTCAACGAGATAATGACCTGGATTCCGGGATTAGTATGGTTCTTCGCCAAGACCTTCTTTGTAATTTGGCTGCTTATGTGGATAAGGTGGACATTCCCACGCCTTAGAATTGACCAGGTTCTTATACTGGAATGGAAATACCTTGTTCCGATAGGACTGCTGAACTTGCTTATAATGACCATATGCGTGGTAATGGGCTGGACACTATAAATTTGGATGAATATGAGTTTTTTGAAAGATACATACATTGGCAAGATTCTCACAACTGTAAAATCCCTTTTGACGGGAATGAAGGTTACATTGCGTGAATTCTTCAGGAAAAAGAAGACTGAGTGCTATCCCGAAAACCGCAAGACACTTCATATTTCGGAGCGTCACCGGGCAATACTGCGCATGCCCCACGACGAACAGGGCAACAATAAGTGCATTGCCTGCGGATTGTGCCAACAGGCTTGTCCCAACGGTACAATAGCCATTACAACAGGAAGCATTATTGACCAGGAGAGCGGCAAGAGCAAGAAGGTGCTGATTGAGTACCGCTACGACCTTGGGTCCTGCATGTTCTGCCAGTTGTGCGTGAATGCCTGCCCTAAAGGTGCAATTGAGTTCACCAATGAATTCGAGAATGCAGTCTTTGACCGCAGCAAATTGATAATGAAGCTAAACAAATAGTCCTTATGGAGATAAACACTGTAATATTTGCAGGTCTTGCTCTCGTCATGATTGTTTCAGCACTGTTTGCCGTCACATCGAGCAAGATTATGCGCGCCACAACCCTGCTGCTGTTTGTGCTTTTCGGAACAGCCGGGCTATACTTCATACTGCACTACACATTCCTTGGTGCAGTGCAGGTAACCGTATATGCCGGCGGAATTGTAGTGCTGTTCATATTTGCCGTGCTGCTGATTGGCAAAGGCAGTGTCGACGTTACCCAAACCTCACTGAGACGTTACCTTGCAGGAATGGCGGTCGCACTGACTGGAATGGCCATTACAATATACCTCATAACAGGCAGCGACCTGCAAACACTCAATTTCAATGCCGACGGCGTGGAGATGAAAGAACTTGGAACGGCACTCATGGGAACAGAAAAATATAATTTCATACTCCCCTTTGAGGCAATGAGCGTACTGCTGCTTGCCTGCACTGTTGGAGCCATAATGATTGCACGAAAAAAATAACAGATATGAATATACCTGCAGAATACCTACTGATACTATCGGCAGTACTCTTCTTCATTGGAGTATTCGGTTTTTTCACCAGGCGGAACCTCGTGTCGCTGCTGATAAGCACCGAGCTGATGCTCAATGCCGTGGATATTAACTTCGCCGTTTTCAACGCATACTCACACCCCGAGCATCTCGAAGGTTATATATTCTCGCTTTTCGGGATTGGAGTGGCAGCAGCAGAAACTGCTGTGGCTATAGCCATTATAATCAATGTATACCGTAATTTCCACTCGATACACATCAAGAGATTGAAGAACCTAAAGCACTAAAGGATATGGGATTCACCATTTTTATACTAATATTGCCGCTCTTGAGTTTTCTGCTCCTTGGGCTAGCCGGCAAAAAAATGCCGCACAGGGTTGCCGGCACAATCGGCACACTGTCTTTGGCAGTCGTGACCGTGCTCTCATTCTATGCTGCTGTAAAATACTTCGGAGCCGGGCGCAACGCATGCGGAGTATTTGCAGAGATTATGCCATACAATATAACCTGGTTACCGCTTGGTGACACCCTTAGCATTGACATGGGCATTCTTCTAAGCCCAATTTCAGTGATGATGCTGGTTGTAATATCGACTGTGAGCCTGATGGTGCACATATATTCGTTGGGGTATATGAAAGGAGAGAAAGGTTTTCAACGCTACTATGCCTTCCTTTCACTCTTCACGTTCTCTATGCTCGGACTTGTTGTCGCAACCAATATTTTCCAAATGTATGTATTCTGGGAACTTGTCGGCGTATCATCATACCTGCTCATTGGGTTCTATTATACCAAGCCTGCAGCCATTGCAGCCTCTAAAAAGGCATTCATTGTCACACGTTTTGCCGACCTGTTCTTCCTTATCGGAATACTTATCTACGGATACTATACCGGCACATTCTCATTCACTCCCGAAACTACGGTGCTTGCAGCAGCTGGCGTAACATTGCCTGTTGCATTGCTGCTTATGTTCATTGGAGGAGCCGGAAAGAGTGCGATGTTCCCGTTACATATATGGCTGCCCGATGCGATGGAGGGTCCTACCCCGGTTTCGGCACTCATTCATGCAGCTACGATGGTTGTTGCAGGAGTTTTCCTTGTTGCACGTCTTTTCCCGCTATTCATCGGATATGCCCCCGAGGTACTTCACCTGATAGCATATGCAGGTGCTTTCACGGCATTGTATGCAGCAATTGTCGCCTGTGCGCAGACTGACATAAAACGGGTTCTTGCCTTCTCTACAATATCTCAGATTGCGTTTATGATGGTTGCACTCGGAGTGTGTACCGGGGATGAGCCGCACAACGGCGGACTTGGATATATGGCATCTATGTTCCACCTGTTCACCCACGCAATGTTCAAGGGACTGCTGTTCCTTGGTGCCGGAGCAATAATACACGCTGTGCACAGCAACGAGAAGAGCCGTATGGGAGGACTTCGCAAATATATGCCGATTACACACATCACCTTCCTCATCGCCTGTCTTGCAATAGCCGGAATACCGCCATTCAGCGGTTTTTTCAGCAAGGATGAGATTCTTGCGGCCTGCTATTCCTACTCCGATATTATGGGGGTGTTCATGAGCCTTGTAGCAGCACTCACGGCATTTTATATGTTCCGTCTCTATTACCTGATTTTCTGGGGCAAGAGCCACTATGAAGAGAGGCTTGCTGAATACAGTGCCGGCATATGCGACGAAAAGCCGCACAAGCCCCACGAAGCACCGGCCAAGATGACTGTGCCGTTAATCATTCTTGCAGCAATAACCTGTATTGCAGGTTTCATTCCATTCGGCAAGTTCATAAGCTGCAACGGTGAGGAATACACAATACACATCGACACAGGCATTGCAAGTGTGAGCGTACTCCTGGCTATTGCAGGGATTGCATTGGCTACGGTTATGTACAAGAACGGCAACAGCAGACTGACAAGAAAAATAAACTGGATGCTGCATAACCCCATAAAGGCAGCCTATCACAGGTTCTACCTCGACGAGGTATGGCTGTTCATAACAAAAAGAATAATATTCAATGGTATAAGCCGTCCGATAGCCTGGTTCGACCGCCATGTAGTCGACGGTTCGCTCGACCTGCTTGCCAAAGCAACGCAGAAAGCAGGAACGCTTATTCGCCCATTGCAGGGAGGCAACCTGCAGACATACAGCATTTGGTTTCTTGGAGGTGTACTGATGATTACGTTTATACTGTTCTTTCTGGCATAAATAACAATAGAAAATAAGGAGAAAACAAGATGAATATACTTATTCTGTTTGTAATAATACCATTACTGATGTTGCCCGCTCTATGGGGCAGCCGCAGTTTGCGACAGACACGCGCGGTAATGGTTACCGGCTCGACCCTGCTGCTTCTGCTGTCGGTTTACCTTGTCATTGACTTTATATCGCTACGTGGTGCCGGAGAGAGTGCACCTATGCTGTACACGGCATCGGCAACCTGGTTCGAACCGCTCAACATATGCTTTTCCGTAGGTGTCGACGGCATATCGGTAGCTATGCTACTTCTCTCTTCAATAATTGTGTTCACAGGAACATTTGCTTCATGGAGAATAAAGCCTATGACAAAGGAGTTCTTCCTATGGTATACCCTTCTGTCATTGGGTGTATACGGTTTCTTCATATCGACAGACCTCTTTACGATGTTCCTCTTCTATGAGACAGCCCTGATACCTATGTATCTGCTTATTGGCGTCTGGGGCAGCGGGCGCAAGGAGTATTCTGCAATGAAGCTGACACTTATGCTTATGGGTGGCTCGGCATTCCTGCTGATGGGTATTCTCGGTATCTATTTCGGCAGTGGTGCAACAACAATGAACATACACGAGATTGCAGCAATGAACAATATTCCGGCACAGATGCAGTATATTTTCTTCCCGCTGACCTTCATTGGATTCGGAGTGCTTGGTGCACTATTCCCGTTCCACACCTGGAGCCCCGACGGACACGCCTGCGCACCGACATCGGTTTCTATGCTGCACGCCGGAGTGCTTATGAAGCTTGGCGGATACGGCTGTTTCCGCATTGCAATGTATCTGCTACCGCAGGCCGCAGAGGAACTCTCCTGGATATTTATCATACTCACTACAATAAGCGTTGTTTATGGTGCCCTGAGTGCTGTCAGCCAGACCGACCTGAAATATATTAATGCCTACTCTTCCGTGTCGCACTGCGGACTGGTTCTCTTCGCTATACTTATGATGAACAGGACTGCCTGTACCGGTGCAGTCCTACAGATGCTCTCGCATGGACTGATGACGGCACTTTTCTTCGCACTTATCGGTATGATTTACGGCCGCACGCACACACGCGATATAAGGCAGATGCGTGGCCTTATGAAGATTATGCCGTTCCTGGCCGTGGGATATGTCATTGCCGGACTTGCAAATCTGGGGTTGCCGGGATTCAGCGGTTTCGTTGCCGAAATGACGGTGTTTGTGGGAGCGTTCGGCATCGATGACACATTCCATCGCGTTGTAACCATAATAGCCTGCACAAGCATTGTGATTACAGCCGTGTACATATTGCGTGTGGTTGGCCGCATACTCTACGGAGAGCCTGAGAATGAAGAGCATAAGAAACTTACAGATGCTACCTGGGACGAACGTTTCACGGTCGTATGCCTTATTATATGTATTGCAGCACTGGGCATTGCTCCGATGTGGATGAGTGACCTCATCGGAAGTGGTGTGGACAGTGTTCTCGCCAACATTCACTGATAAGGAGTTTCCCACCTGTTTCCATTTCTATAAGAAAAATATTCACATAAACAAAAACAGCTTATTAGGATATGAACTATATACAGTTTTTCGCGATGCGCCCTGAGGTATGCCTGCTGAGTGTATACCTTGTTATATTCCTGTATGACCTTATTGCTGTGGGCAGTCTCAGACGATTGTTCCACCCGTTGGCCTGCATACTCACCGTTGCACTTGCAATGATTACCCTCAGTGACCGTTCGCAGTTCACGCTCTTTGGCGGAATGTACGAGAGCAACGCAATGATAGTATTTGTAAAGAGTGTTCTTGCATTCGGAGGACTGTTGGTTATCATGCAATCACACAAGTGGCTGAGGAGCGAGAACACATATTACAAACAGGGAGAGTTCTACGTTCTGTTGCTAAGCACGCTATTGGGAATGTATTTTATGATAAGCGCACGCCACTTCCTGCTGCTGTTCATAGGCATTGAACTTGCGTCCCTCCCACTAGCCTGCCTTGTTGCATTTGACAAATATCGCCACAATTCGGCTGAAGCCGGAATAAAATACATCCTTACGTCAATGTTCGCTTCGGCCATAATGCTCTACGGAATATCGTTTCTCTATGGAACCACTGGCACTCTCTACTTCGGTGATATGGCGGGAGAGATAACAGGAACACCACTACAGGTGTTTGCATTGGTGATGTTCTTTGCAGGAATGGGGTTCAAGATTTCTCTAGTGCCTTTCCATTTCTGGACAGCCGACAGTTACCAAGGTGCACCTACCAGCGTTACGGCTTACCTATCTGTAGTTTCAAAGGGAGCGGCTGTGTTCACCCTCTTCATTGTGCTGACTAAGGTTTTTGCACCAATGGTTAGAGAGTGGAACATCATTATATACCTTACAACCGTAGCAAGCATCACCATTGCAAACCTGATGGCCATAAAGCAACAGGATTTGAAACGGTTTATGGCATTCAGCAGCATATCCCAGGCCGGATACATAATGCTCGCCGTAATCGGTGGCAACGCAACAGGAATGGCCTCTATGGTATTTTACCTGATTGTATATATGGTTGCAAACATGGCGGTTTTTGCGATTATCGAGACTGTTGAGTGGCAAACAGGAGACCCCGTGAGGAGAACAACACTGAACGGATTCTACAAAAGCAATCCGAGACTTACGCTTATTATGACCCTCGCCCTCTTCTCGCTTGCAGGAATACCGCCATTTGCAGGTTTCTTCAGCAAATTCTTTGTATTTATGAATGCATTCGGGGCCGGTGCCTGGATTGTGGTTTTCATAGCACTCATAAACACCGTAATATCGCTATACTACTACCTGCTCATTGTAAAGGCAATGTATATGCAGGAGAATGATATGCCTGTAAGACGTATCAAGTGCGACTCATACACGCGCATCAGCCTTACAATATGTACAATCGGCATAGTGCTGCTTGGAGTATGCAGTTTCGTTTATTCGGGAATAGACAGTATTTCGTTTGGAATGTAAAGACACAACAAGTGCAGCGGCGCGCCGCTGCACTTGTTGTATAGCTTATATGAATGCCGTATCAATTAACAAAATTTCGCTACGCGCGTTATACTTTTAAAAGCATTATTACTATCTTCGCGACATATTTGCAGTAAACAAACCACAAATGATAAAAATATGACAAAGAAGATGAATACCGGGACGCTCTGTGTGCAGGGCGGATGGCAGCCGAAGAAGGGCGAATCGCGTGTGCTGCCTATTTTCCAGAGCACGACATTCAAATATGATACAAGCGAACAGATGGCACGTCTCTTCGACCTCGAAGAGAGCGGTTATTTCTACAGCCGTCTACAGAACCCTACAGTTGATGCCGTAGGAGCAAAGATTGCAGCACTTGAAGGCGGTGTTGGCGCAGTGATGACCTCATCGGGCCAGGCAGCCAACTTCTATGCTATATTGAATATTTGCCAGGCCGGAGACCATTTCGTTTCGGCAACCACAATATACGGCGGTACATATAACCTGTTTGCCGTAACAATGAAGAAAATGGGTATTGAGGTTACGTTTGTAGATGCTGACGCACCTGCTGAAGAGATTGAGAAAGCATTCAAGCCAAATACCAAGGCACTTTTCGGCGAGACTATCTCCAACCCTAGCGTAAATATTCTTGACATTGAGAAGTTTGCAGAAATAGCACACCGCAACGGAGTACCCCTCATAATAGACAACACATTTGCGACACCTGTCAACTGCCGCCCAATTGAGTGGGGTGCCGATATTGTAACCCATTCCACAACAAAATATATGGATGGCCATGCTGTAGCTGTAGGCGGATGCGTTGTCGACAGCGGAAACTTTGACTGGGAGGCTCAACACGAAAGGTTCACCTGCCTTACCGAACCAGATGACAGTTACCACGGCCTGATATATACCAAGAACTTCGGCAAGGCAGCCTACATAACAAAAATGGTTGCTCAGGTGATGCGCGACCTTGGTGCAATGATGGCACCTGAGAATGCCTTTCTGCTTAACATTGGCCTTGAGACACTCCATCTGCGCATGCCACGACATTGCGAGAACGCACAGAAGGTAGCAGAATATCTCGAAAAGCACCCGAAAGTAAAATGGGTGAACCATTGTGGCCTGCCAAGCAACAAATATTATAAGCTTGCACAGAAATATTTGCCTAACGGCGGTTGCGGCGTAATGGCTTTCGCTGTTGAAGGAGACAAAGAGGATGCTATACGCTTTATGGATAGCCTGAAGTTCATAGCCATTGTCACACACGTTGCCGACGCACGTTCATGTGTGCTGAACCCGGCGAGCCACACTCACCGCCAGCTCAGTAAAGAACAGCTGCTGGAAGCAGGAATTGACCCGGATCTGATTCGTCTGTCGGTGGGTATAGAGGATGCCGACGACATTATAGCTGACATTGACCAGGCATTACAAGTACTCTAAAACCTTTACCTATATGAAGCTTGTACACACATTGGCAGCATTGCTGCTCTCGGTAACGGCATACGCAGGGAATGGCGCGGATATATGTCCTTCGGATACGGCCAAAGTCAAGCTGCAGAAGATAAGGAAAGCCGAAACAGACGCTGCCGCTATTACAGAGAAGGAGACACAAAGTAGAAAAGAGAAAAGAGAGACTTTAAAACCGGCCAGGAAGGTACAGGCACCAAGAGCTACATTTCCCGGCGGAGAAAAGGGGATTAGGGAATTCATAAAGAAAACCCTGCGGTACCCTAAAGAGTGCGAAGCAGAAAGAGCGAGCGGAAGAGTTGTAGTTGCGGTCAGGATTATGCCAGACGGCACACCGCATAGTGCAAAGGTTGAAAGAAGCAGCGGAAATGCCTATTTCGACAAGGAGGCACTCCGTATTGCTTCCCTTATGCCCAAGTGGACTGCTGCAGAGGGAGGGAAAGGCGAAGAGTTTACATACAGAATGACAATCACATTCCGCCCAAAACATAACCCGGGCATAATGTAAACAAATTATTTGAAGGACATCACCGGCAAGGACTAGACAATTCTGATTGCCGACCACAAAGCCTGTCTTTTGCAAATTGCTTCTTAGAATAACCAATGGATTTACTGGAGTACAATATTGGAAATGGCGCGAGGGCCTTCTCTACGGCACGTGGAGAAGGCTCCGGCAATTATGGAGGGTTCAACATAACCGACTACTGCGGCGACAGTGTGTCTCACGTTGCTGCGTGCAGGAGGCAACTATGCAGGAAGTTAGGCATTGAGGACAGACGGCTGCTTTTGCCACGACAGACACACGGCTGCAAAGTTTACTGCATCGGTGCCGGTTTCGTTGACCAACCGCAGGAAAAACAGTTTGAGGCTCTGTATGGTGTAGATGCTGTCGTTACTGCAGAACCAAGGATCTGCATAGGAGTGTCAACTGCCGACTGCATACCCATTCTTCTGCACGATGCAAGAATAGGTGTTGTGGCAGCAGTCCATGCCGGATGGCGTGGTACGGTGGCATATATTGCAGAAAAATGCATCGGCACAATGCAGGAGAGCTACGGATGCCATTCTGGAGACATACAAGCCATTATAGGGCCTGGAATTTCGCTCGATTCCTTTGAAGTGGGCGATGAGGTCTATGAGACGTTCAGGAAAAACGGCTTTGACATGAACAGAATAGCAGCACGCTACGCTTCCGCCGAATGTGGCGAGAAATGGCATATAGACCTGTGGGAGGCAAACAGGATGCAACTGATTGCAAACGGTATTGATGATAAGAACATACAGGTTGCAGGCGTGTGTACATACAAGGAGTATAAGAGGTTCTTTTCGGCACGCCGGCTTGGGACAGAGTCGGGAAGAATATTCAACGGAATAATGCTATAGCCTAACCGAACGGAATAAAAGAATGAGGCATCGCTCAGTTGAGCGATGTCTCATTCTTTTATATAACGGCAATTTAACCGCCGAAGTTGTCGTACATGATTGATTTTTCTTCTACACCAAGGTCGGTGAGCATATTCACAACAGCCTTAGACATCGGGCCAGGACCACACATATAGTACTCTATGTCCTCTGGTGCCTCATGATTCTTGAGGTATGTCTCGTAGATTACCTGGTGTACGAAACCTGCAGTGTACTTCACGCCCGCTGCGTCGGCTGCCGGGTCGGGACGGTCGAGAGCAAGGTGGAATGTGAAGTTCGGGAATTCCTTCTCCAGTTGGAGGAAATCCTCGAGATAGAATACCTCGTTCAGAGCACGTGCACCGTAGAAGTAGGTCATTACACGGTCTGCTGTCTTCAGTGTCTTTGTCATGTGCATAATCTGTGCACGGAGAGGAGCCATACCGGCACCGCCACCTACCCACATCATCTCTTTCTTTGAATCAAAGATTGGGTGGAAGTCTCCGTAAGGGCCGCTCATAATTACCTTATCGCCAGGTTTCAATGTAAAGATATAAGAAGAAGCGATACCGCAAGGTACATCCATGAAGCCTGAACGGTCGGCCTTGAACGGAGGTGTAGCAATACGTACGGTGAGCATAATGCGGTCACCCTCGGCTGGATAATTGGCCATTGAATAGGCACGGATTGTCTCCTCGGTGTTCTTGCACTTGAGACCAAGCAGGCCAAACTTCTCCCATGCCGGCAGATACTCGTCGCCAATGAGAGCCTTGTCGATATCCTTGTCATAAGTCATATCGAAGGCTGGAATCTTAATCTGCGCATAAGAACCCGGAACAAAGTCCATGTGCTCGCCCGGAGGCAAAGCAACGATAAACTCCTTGATAAAGGTTGCGACGTTCTTATTCGAGATAACCTCGCACTCCCACTCCTTGACACCCATAACAGACTCGGGCACCTTGATTTCCATATCGTTCTTACACTTTACCTGACAGCCAAGACGCCAGTGAGCCTGCTGCTCCTTGCGTGTAAAATGACTGGTTTCTGAAGGAAGAATCTCGCCACCGCCGGCTGTAACCTGAAGCTTGCACTGACCACAAGAACCCTTGCCACCGCAGGCTGAGGGCAAGAAGATACCATTCTCGGCCAAAGTACCAAGCAACGCACCACCTGCAGCGACCTCTACCTCTTTCTCTCCATTAATCTTTACCTTGATGTTTCCACCGGGAAGCAAGAAACGCTTTGCCAACAGAAGAATAACCACCAAAAGAATGATGACTACAAGGAAGACTGCTATACTTGATATAATCAAATCTATATTCATATCCCTATATTATTACATATTAATACCGGAGAAACACATAAATGCCATAGCCATAAGGCCTACAGTGATAAAGGCTATACCAAGACCACGAAGTGGTTTGGGTATGTTGCAGTACTCCATCTTTTCACGAATCGCGGCAAAAAGCACGATTGCAACCATCCAACCAAGACCCGAACCGATTGCAAAGGCTATTGAATCCCAGAAGCTGGTTATCGCCTGTGTGTTGGAAGGGTCGAGCCCTATTCTCTGCTGCATAAAGAGTGAACCGCCCATAATAGCACAGTTTACTGCAATAAGCGGAAGGAAGATACCCAACTGGTTGTAAAGAGCAGGAGCGAAACGCTCGACAATCATCTCCACAAGCTGAGTGATACCGGCAATAACGGCTATAAAAAGAATGAAGGCAAGGAATGTCAGGTCAATGCCCATAATACCCTCAGCTGCAAGCACTTCTGTTTGCAACAGATAGTTCACAGGCAGAGTTATTACCTGTACGAACACCACTGCAATACCAAGTCCTATCGCTGTTTTTACGCTCTTAGATACAGCCAAGAACGAACACATACCCAAGAAGAAGGCAAAAATCATAT
>CAZAIM010000014.1:0-28281 GCA_964485215.1 uncultured Bacteroidaceae bacterium
GGTTGTTGAGGTCCTTTATCATTTCGTCGTCGCAGCCCTTGGCTACACCTATAACATGTTCCTGAACAAACTCGAGTTTGCCACCCTCCTGCAATTCGTTAAACTTCTCTGCCGAAACCTTGCACATTGGGCAACGCTCGGGAGCTGAATCACCTTCGTGTATATAGCCACACACTGAACATATAAACTTTTTCATAATCTTAAATTTTAATTAGCCGTTATTGTTATTATTTTTATTCTCTCGTTTTTTTGATTCATTTCTGAAACCATTGCAAATATAAAACCAATTTATATTATCCACCAAATTTTCTTGGTACTTTTTTGCATCGGGGCATAGTTAAAATTTGTAAACCCAAGCGAGAATGACATATAAAGGGGGGTTGCAATAATGAAAATGGGAAAAAGGAAAGAGCTGGAGACTCCCCAGGAACATTATTTTCAAAAAAATGATTAAAAAATCCTTGTTAAATCGAAATATAACTTGTACATTTGAGGAATTAATAATATAAATTATTAAAACAAAGCATTGAATTTACTTAAAAAAAACTTAAATAATATGAAGAAGACCATTGGAATGAGACTAAAAACAGTGGCAATCGGTGCGATGGCACTGTTTGCCGGTGTGTCGTTCACAGGCTGCGACGACACTATCAACCAAGAAAACCGCTTCACTTTCAAAGGAGAGCTCATCTCCAACTATCTGGAGAACAACCCCGAGAAGTTCAGCAGCTTCACAACAATCCTCAGTAAGGCCAAGATTGGCAAGAAGGCTTCAGGAAGCCTTCTCAAGACATTGTCCACCTACGGCTCATACACCTGCTTTGCGCCGACAAATGAAGCAATCGACAAGTATCTGCAGGAGCAGTATGACAGGAGCCTTGATGGCTTGAACACAGGCATAACATCGCCATATCTCGAGGACCTTACCGACAGTATGGCCACAGAAATAGCAAAGAACCACATCATCGAGATGGGCTACATGACAACCGAAATCAGCGAAGGTGCGTTCCCAATGAACACCATGAACCAACGATTCACAACCGTTGAATGGATTACCGACAGTGTCGGCCGCGTGTTCACCCTGCTGAACAACAGCGCGAGAATAACAGAACAGGACCTGAAGATGGAAAACGGATATGTACAGGTTGTCGACGCCGTTCTCAACCCATCGAGCTACAACATATACGAATTGCTTGCCGAACAGGGCTCTTTCAAACTGTTTGCTGAAGCACTGCACGAAACAGGCCTGTACAAACTGTTGGGCACATACGACATAGACCCCGACTATGACGGAACGCTTTATGGTCCTGCGTTCTCAAACAAACCGGGAAACCCACGTTACCCCGAGAGCCACAGACAACGCTATACCCTGTTGGCAGAAACTGACGACCTGTTGGCAGACGCTTCCAAGAACCACCTGGGAATGGAAATAACATCAATCAAGGACCTTGAGAAATTTGCAGCAGAATGGTATGGCAGGGAAGCACTTGGCGAGTACAGCAACCCCAATAACCCACTCTACAAATTCCTTGCATACCACATCATAGACCGACAGCTTCTCTACAGTTCTTCTACTGGCCCCGGCGGTTTCATCATGGAGAACTATGACCACGAAGGATTCAAGTCCGAAGTCAACATGCCAACTTCGTTCGACCGTTACGACTATTTCGAGACAATGTTGCCATACACCATGATAAAGGTAACAAAACCGTTTACCAACGAAACCCTCTACACACCTTATGGCGAGGAGGGAGGAAATGCATTGAAGCAGGAGATTGTCATCAACTACGCTCAGGACATGGGTACACGCTGCAACAATCCTAACATGAAATACCACATCAACGTCGTTGTCGAGCGTGCTGCAACATCAAAGAAACGCCCCGGGCTCGAAGAGTTCGACCAGAGTGCCATAAACGGTATCATACATACAATAGACCGCATCCTTATATATAATGAGGATGAAATGGCCGGAAACGTATTAAAGGAACGCATGCGCTGGGATTCATCGTCACTCTTCCCCGAACTCACAAACAACGGTGTACGTTGGTTCCCCAAGGCACCGTCTGAAGGCAAGGCCGGAGAGCTCATTTACATCCCCGACAACTACTGCGCACGCCTAAAGAAGAACAACACACAGACAAACATATTCTACCTGAGACCCAACTGGACATCTCTAACCGACTATGCCACATATATGGGTGACGAGATTGTAGCATCGGGAAAGTACGACTTCCAGTACCGTCTGCCACACGTACCTTCAGGCAACTACGAAATACGTTTTGGATTCAACCAGTCAAGTGCCCGTGGCGTTATGCAAATGTACATTGACAACAAGATTTGCGGTATTCCTATCGACATGCGTTACGGTGCTGACACAAAGATTATCGTTGGATGGTACGACGAGAAGGACATGAGCGAAGAGGACAAGAGAGAGAACGACAAGGCCATGCGTAACCGTGGTTGGATGAAAGGCCCCGCAAGCGTGCACCTCACAGCAGACAAAGAGAGCATGCGCTTAAGCGAGGTTGCAGTGCGCAGAATTGTCGGCATATTCCGTCTGAACAGCGGCGTAGACCACTGGATACGCTTCAAGGACGTAACCGAGGAACTTCCCGGCAAGTTCAACGAGTTCAGTCAGGACTATCTGGAGATTGTACCTACAATCGTCATTTCAGACCCCACGCAGCCCGAAGACATCTATTAAATCACACATCAATTGGCCGGCATTGCCGGCCAATTTTGTTCTACAACTTAACAAATTGAACCAAAACAAAGCTCACAAAAGGCACACAAACGACAACAAAGCAGCCACGGGCCCCACGTGATTAGTAAAATAAAATTCAAACATCTTCTAAAATAATCAAGTTATTTTTGTTTTTCGCTTGTTTATTGCTATCTTTGCAGTTGATAGTGAAGATTTTCAGAAAAACTTTGTTTTGTAATGAAATACGGGTTCACAAGAATAGCTGCAGCAGTGCCGGCAATATCTGTTGCCGACAACAACGGTAACGCAGAAAGCATTATCAGGCTTTATGACAAAGCATTGGAAGATAATGCCGAAATTGCACTATTCCCAGAACTGTGCATAACATCGCACAGTTGCGGAGACCTTTTTTCAAACAGTCATTTCATAGAAAAGAACATTGCAGCACTCGTGCACATCTCTGCCTCAACAGCCGGCAAAGAGTGCATAGCTGTTGTTGGAACCCCAATACCCTATAGAAATTCGTTGTACAACTGCGCAGCCGTAATATACAACGGCAACATAGTTGCATTAGTTCCGAAACGCATTCTCGATGGCAGAAACTGCGAACAGCGTTGGTTTGCGAACGGCAAAGAGCTTCCAAAGAACGCGACCGTATCGATTGGGGGCAAAGAGATACCATTCACAGCAAACGGAATATTCAGCACCGGACACTATTCATTCTGCATTGAAGTCGGCAGCGAGGGCGAAGCCCCGGTTTCACCAGCAACGGAAGCTATAAAGGGCGGTGCAACAATTATCCTTAACCTTGCCAACGGTGAGGCAGCCGCCGGAAAGGACAAGAATGTAAAAGAATTCCTGAAACAGAAAAGCCGTGCGCACAGATGTATTTGCGCATACGCATCGAGCGGATGGGGAGAATCCACCAGCAAGGCTGCACACTCGGGTTACTGCGATATTTCCGAATGCGGAGAAACAATAGCTGAGAACCAAAGATTCCAGACTACAGAACAGTTGACCATTTGCGATGCCGACACTGAGAAATGCCGTACACTGCGCCGGGGTGAAGAGTTTTTTGCAGGACAGAGCGAAGCAACAGAAATACACATACCGCAGGCCACCCTCGAAGGAAAGCGTATAATGCGCACATTCAGCCCCACCCCGTTCATTCCACAAGAAGAAGAGCGCGACTGGCAATTCGAAGAGATATTCACGATACAGGCAACCGCGCTTGCACGCAGAATAGCCCACACACATAGCAAATGCTGCGTCATAGGAATATCAGGCGGTCTCGACTCAACACTTGCATTGCTTGTAACAGCAAAGGCCTGCGACATGCTTGGAAGGCCACATAGCGACATAATTGCCGTCACGATGCCTGGCTTTGGAACTACAGGGCGTACATACTTCAATGCAATGAAGCTGATGAAGCACATTGGAGCAACCGTAAAGGAGATTTCGATAAAAGATGCCTGCCTACAGCACTTCAAGGACATTGAGCACGACATCGACTGCCACGACATCACCTACGAAAACGCACAGGCAAGGGAACGCACACAGATACTCATGGACATAGCCAACAAGGCTGGCGGCATTGTTGTGGGCACCGGCGACCTATCGGAACTGGCTCTTGGCTGGGCAACATTCAACGGCGACCATATGAGCATGTACAGCGTCAATGCCTCCGTGCCCAAAACGCTAATGCAGCACATTGTACTCTGGATAGCAGCAAGCAGCAAAGACGATGCCGTGCGCACCACCCTGCTCGACATAGCAGACACCCCAATATCGCCGGAGCTTGTACCTGCCGACGAGAAAGGAAACATTAAACAGAAGACAGAAGACCTTGTCGGCCCGTATGAACTTCACGACTTTTTCCTATACCACTTCGTGCGGTACAGGTTCTCGCCCGAGAAAATATTCGCAATGGCAAGGAACGCATTCGACGGAATATATGACAGCGTTACCATAAAGAAATGGATGACGACATTCTTCCGCAGATTCTTCACCCAGCAGTTCAAACGCTCCTGCACCCCGGACAGCCCAAAGACCGGCTGCTGCAACCTTAGCCCTCAAGGAGGGTGGCTTATGCCGTCCGACACAAACGGCAGACTATGGACAGATGCCTGTGAAAACATCAAACCATAAGAAGCAAACCGAAAACCACAGAAAACAATATAAAACCACAAAATATGGACAAAAAGAGTTTCAAACTATTCAAAGTGTTCTCCATCGGTATTTTAGCATCGGCTTCTATGCTATTCACCGCTTGTAACGATGAAATCGACCAAAGCAACCGCTTCACATTTAAGGGCGAGCTCATTGCCGGTCACCTGGAGAACAATCCCGAGAAGTTCAGCAATTTCAGTTACATTCTCAACAAAGCCAAAATCGGGAAGAAGAATGCCGGAAGCATAATGAAATCCCTCTCCACTTATGGCTCATACACCTGCTTCGCACCAACGAACGAGGCTGTAGACTCATTCCTTGCAAGGCAGTATGAATTATATCGTCAGGGAGAGCGCACAGGCATCACATCACCAAACCTTGAGGATCTTAGCGACAGTATGGCCACTGAAATTGCCAAGAACCACATTATAGAAAGAGGCTACCTCACAACCGACATCAACGAAGGAGCATTCCCGATGAACACTATGAACCGAAGGTTCACCACTGTTGAATGGATTACCGACGAAAGCGGAAACACATACACATTCCTGAACAACAGCGCACGCATCATTGAGCCCGACCTCAAGATGGAGAATGGTACAGTGCAGGTAATCGATGCTGTGCTAAGCCCTTCGAACAAGTTCCTTAACGAACTTATCGAAAGCCAGAAAGCATTCAGAATTTTCAATGAGGCCTTAATCAGAACCGGTCTCGACAAGCTGCTCACCACATATGAGCTCGACCCTGATTACGACGGTACGCTCGATGGCAGGACATTCGGTGCGAAACTCGATTCAGAAGAGTCGACATCGCCCTACCCAAAAGACAAGAAACAACGCTACACCGTGCTTATTGAAACAGATGAACTCCTCAGGGAGAAAGAAGATATCGAGAACATAGATGAACTTATAGCATTTGCCGAGAAGTGGTACGGCACAGCAGCACAGGGCGATTACACAAACCCCGAAAACGCACTCTATAAGTTCATTGCATACCACATTGTAGACCGTCAGTTGCTTTACAGTTCATCAACAGGCCCCGGCGGATTCATAATGGAAAACTACGTGAATGCAGAGTTCTCGTCAAAGGTGAACCTCAACCAAAAATTCGACAGCTACGAGTACTACGAGACAATGTTGCCATACACAATGATTAAGGTAACAAAGCCCTACACCAACGAAAAGCTAAAGAGCGAAATCGTCATCAACTATGCCCAGGACAAAGGTACACAATGCCGAATCGACGGTATGCAGGAACACCTGAACGTTATTGTAGAAAGAGCGAACACCACAAAAGAGAAATATGAAGGACTTGCCGACTTCGACCAGAATGCCCTCAACGGCATCATACACACCATTGACCGCATTCTCATCTACAACGAGGATGAAATGGCCGGCAACATACTCAACGAAAGAATACGTATCGATGTCTCTGCGATATTCCCTGAGTTCACCAATAATGGTGTACGCTGGGACCTTTCAAGTTCCGGAAACGTTGTGACATATATCCCCAACGGATATTGCAAGGACTTTATCATACTTAACGAAAACACAGAAGTATTCTACTTCCGCCCACACAAGACATATATCAATTCATATGCCAACTATCAGGGTGACGAGTTCATCGTTGAAGGCAAATATGACTTCAAATACCGCATTCCTCACGTTCCGCCAGGAAACTACGAAATACGCTTCGGTTACCCTAAAGGATATTATCGCGGAGTGTGCCAGTTCTATGTCGACGGAAAGATTGCAGGTATCCCGGTCGACCTCCGTTGGAACGATGAGACAAAGATTCTCATTGGCTGGACAAGCGATACCGAACTTGGCAGCGATGAGGAGATAAGGGAGCACGACAAGGCTATGCGTAACCGTGGATATATGAAAGGCCCCGCAAGCATCGTATTGGACGCTGAAACTTCGGGAACAATGCGCGATAGCGAACAGTCTATCAGAAAGATTATCGGCACATACCGTCTTACAAAGAACGACCACTGGCTGCGCTTCAAGGACGTGAGCGAGAACAGTACCGGAATTCTGAAGCAGTTCGACCAGGATTATCTCGAACTTGTCCCGACAAGCGTTCTTTCCGACCCTACCAAGCCTGAAGATATTTACTAATATATAATAAGGTATATTCAATACATATCCGGCCAACACCGCGGTGTTGGCCGGATATGTATTGAATATACCTTAACTGCCATTTCGGCACACCGCACGCCTTTTTGTCACACAAAACCGTTCTGGCCAGAATTTTGTTCATAGACAAATGAAAGGAGATTAAAATATGAACATTAACAAATTCACAATCAAAGCACAGGAGGCTATCCAGGAAGCCGTAAATTCAGCACAGACGCTGAGCCAGCAAGTGATTGAACCCGTCCACATTATGTCCGGACTTCTGAAGAGCAATGAACAGATAGTCTCTTTCCTGCTGCAAAAAGCAGGAGCAAACATAAGCAGGATTAAAACAGAAGTAGAGAACGCATTGCACACACTGCCAAAGGTTAGTGGCGGCGAACCATACCTTAGCCGCGAGAGCAATGCCATAATATCAAAGGCAGCAGAGAAGGCCAAGCAGATGGGTGATGAGTTCGTATCTATAGAGCCATTGCTGATGGCCCTGCTCGAGGTAAACAGCAACGTCTCAAACATACTGAAGAACAACGGCACCACTGCAGACAGCCTCTCAAAAGCTATTGCAGAACTGCGCCAAGGCAGCAAGGTAACATCACAGACAGCAGAAGAGAGTTACCAGGCATTGGAAAAGTATGCAATAAACCTTAACGAAGCGGCAAGGAGCGGCAGGCTCGACCCTGTAATAGGGCGCGACGACGAGATAAGGCGCATACTGCAGATACTGAGCCGCCGCACCAAGAACAACCCTATACTCATTGGCGAACCGGGCACCGGAAAGACAGCCATTGTCGAGGGGCTTGCACATCGCATAATACGCGGTGATGTTCCCGACAACCTACGCGACAAACAGATATATTCACTCGATATGGGTGCACTCATTGCCGGAGCAAAGTACAAAGGAGAGTTTGAGGAGAGACTCAAGGCAGTCATAAGCGAGGTAACAAAGGCCGAAGGGCGTATAATCCTCTTCATAGACGAGATACACACACTTGTGGGTGCAGGCAAGAGCGAGGGAGCAATGGACGCAGCCAACATACTGAAACCCGCACTTGCACGCGGCGAACTACGCTCAATTGGCGCAACGACACTCGACGAATACCAGAAATACTTCGAGAAAGACAAGGCACTTGAACGCCGTTTCCAGAGTGTACTGGTAAACGAGCCCGACAAGATGAGCAGCATATCAATACTGCGAGGATTGAAGGAACGCTACGAAAGCCACCACAAGGTACGCATTCAGGATGATGCAATAATTGCAGCAGTCACACTCAGCGACCGCTACATAACAGAGCGTTTCCTGCCCGACAAGGCAATAGACCTCATCGACGAGGCCGCAGCCAAACTACGTATGGAACGCGACTCGCTGCCAGAAGAGCTCGATGAGATATCACGCCATATAAAACAGTTGGAGATTGAGCGCGAGGCAATAAAACGCGAAAAGGACGAAGCAAAACTTGCACTGCTGGGCAAGGAAATATCGGCATTGAAGGAGCAGGAGAACAGCAAGCGTGCCAAATGGCAACAGGAGAAAGGGCTTGCCGACCGTATTCAGGGAGCAAAGCACGAAATCGAACAACTGAAGTTTGAGGCCGAGAAGGCCGAACGAGAAGGAGATTACGGACGTGTTGCCGAAATAAGATACGGGCGCATAAAGGAACTCGAAGACGACATTTCAAATACACAGCAGGAACTGCACACAGCCCAAGGCAACGATGCTATGGTCAAGGAGGAGGTTACAGCCGAGGATATTGCCGATGTCGTATCTCGCTGGACCGGAATCCCGGTGAGCAAGATGCTGCAGAGCGAACGCGAAAAACTGCTTTCACTCGAAGAGGAACTGCACAAGAGCGTAATAGGACAGGACGAGGCTATAAGAGCGGTAAGTGATGCGGTACGCCGCAGCCGTGCCGGTCTGCAGGACCCCAAACGACCCATCGGCTCATTCATTTTCCTCGGCACTACAGGCGTTGGAAAGACAGAACTCGCCAAGGCACTTGCCAACTACCTCTTCAATGACGAAGGTCTTATGACACGTATCGACATGAGTGAATACCAGGAAAAATTCTCCGTATCGCGTCTTATTGGAGCACCTCCGGGATATGTCGGATACGACGAAGGCGGACAATTGACCGAGGCTGTACGACGCAAGCCATACTCTGTGGTGTTGTTCGATGAGATAGAGAAGGCACACCCCGATGTCTTCAACATTCTCCTTCAAGTTCTCGACGACGGCCGCCTGACCGACAACAAGGGACGTGTAGTAAACTTCAAGAACACCATCATAATAATGACCAGCAACCTTGGCAGCAACTACATACAGGAGCAGTTCGAAAGCATCAATGCCACAAACAGGGATGCAGTCATAGAGGAGACAAAAGCAAGAGTAATGGAGATGCTTAAAAAGAGCATACGACCCGAATTTCTGAACAGAATCGACGAGACAATAATGTTTACGCCGCTCGATAAGGAGGAGATAAAGGAAATTGTATGCCTGCAGATTGCAGCTGTAGCGAAACTTATGGAAGAGAATGGAGTAACGCTCAATGTCACCGACAACGCAATAGAATACATAGCGAAGGCCGGATTCGACCCCGAATTCGGAGCCAGGCCGATAAAACGCGCCATACAGCGATACCTGCTAAACGACCTTTCCAAGCAGCTGCTTGCTGGAGCAGTCGACAAAAGCAGACCGATAGAGGTAGGTTCCGATGGAGAAAGAATAACATTCAGCAACAATTGAACAAAACGATGGTGACCCTGTCTTTTGGGTCACCATCGTTTTGTTTTGCCTTAGGATTGACAAATAATAGAACCGCCTAGGGCTTGCGAAGCCCTAAAAAGCACTGTTCACTGAATGTAAAAGAGCATTCTGAAGATAGATGCAACGACTAAAAAGCATTACATCATTTAAGTTTGAACAACCCCTTCAATGCGTTACCGACAGCACTATTGTCGCTCTGTTGGGTTGCATTTGAGTTCGTCTCACTGCCCGATGCCGGAACATTGGCAACAGGAGCCTCACCCACTCTCTTCAGTTTTATGCCAAGCATCATACCATCGTATGAATTGAGCAATGTACCCATAACTCCAAGTGTTGAAGACAAGGCCGAAGTATCGGCACCGCTCTGAGCTGAATTGCTGGAAGCGACATTCTTCACCAATGCAAGCAGTTTATCGGCCTCGAAGACAACGTTCAAATCGGTAACATTGTACACCAGATAACTCTTTATCGTAAACTTCCCGTACAGGAAAGCCAACGTAAGCATCTTTGTTTCGGGTTCAACAGTATATGTACCATATATATTCCTTCCACCGAATGTCAACTGGCAACTCTTGTCCGCATTGAACAGGAAAGAACATTTCCCGGGCACAATACCGAACTTGGCCAGATTCTCGTCAATCTTTGCCTCAACCTTTGATGTTATCACATTGCCGCCAACCGAGCTAAGCACATTCTCGCTCTCAAGCACACACGCGCTGCCGTTGAACTCCCAGGAGCCTTTGAGCGATGCATCGTCAAAGGCTACAGCGTTGCCAAGCAATGTACCAAGTACATTACCGAGAGCACTACCCTCATCCGAAGAAGCCACACCATCCACTACCTCTTCTGCAACCTTACCAAGAAGATTTTTCCAAGACTGAGCTGCAACGTTGGCCGCAGAAAGAGCAAAAAGAAGAGAAACTACAAGAAAAAACTTTTTCATAGCAATAGGATTAGAAGTTGTTTGAAATTATCACAGAATTACTCCGAAACAGGTGCGTTTTCCGGTGTCTCCTCATCCTCAGACTTAAAATCAACGACATCGTTTGCAACAAGGATATTATACCACGAATACATCTTCTTAATGTGTGTCAGATAAACACGCTCGCGATCATAATCTGGCATAATGCCTTCAAAGTACTCAACCAGTTCTTCGGGAGTCGACATCTTTACATCAAATGGCAACACCCCATTCTCCTTCTCGTATATTTTTGCAAAGACATCGCGCAGAGGTACCTCCTCTGTGTCGGTATAGATTGCAATATCATCAAGCATAACCACCTGACTGCTGCTGTGGACAGGCATACGCTTTCTGGCAGCATCTACAGATTCTACAATGAACATATTTCGCCCATTTGAAACAAGGCGGTAAAGACCGGGCTTACCGGAAATTGTCAGTATTCTTTCAAACATAAAGCAATTTGGATTAAGAAGCTATTTAAATTTCTAAAAAATATTTTCTTTAAAGACTGCCTGTTTTGCTGTTTTCCAGCCATTACACAAGGACAGTTTCCAATGAGGAATCACAAGTATCGGCAGCGAAGATAAATAAATCAAACGGGTAATACAAAAATTAAGTATTTTTTAACTGATGAAGCAGTTCTGTAATCTCGGGTAGCAGCGGTTCTCCTTCATCGTTGCAGATGGAGAAATCCGAGAGCAGCAACAGGTCATTACAGTTCATCTGCTTGGCCATCCTGTTCTCTACATCCCTGCGGGTCATTCCGCTGCGCTCCATAGTACGCCTAATGGCAGTCTCCTTGCCGGCCCACACAGCCAACACCTTGTCGACATGCTCATTCATCCCCGACTCGTAGAGAATGGCCGTCTCCACTGCAACAACTTTCTCCCCCTGTGCCGCAGCCCAATTGTCAAAGTCACGACACACGACAGGGTGCACAAGAGCATTCACACGCTTTATGTTGTCGCTATCGGTGAAAATGCGCGATGCAATGTAGCGGCTGTTCAATGAACCATCCTCACAATAACATTCGGAGCCAAACATACGTTTGAGTTCCTTCACTATCACAGCGTCGCACACCATCAGTTCTTTTGCACGGCTGTCACAATCGTAGACCGGCACACCCATTATCTCCATAATGCGCGAAACGACAGACTTGCCACTGCCAATACCGCCTGTAATTGCAAGTTTAATGCTATTTTTCATATAAAGGATATTCTATGGTCCGTTTGCTCAGAGCCGAAGGTGTGAGCACTACATTCCTGGCATACTCGGGCGATTTCTCGAGATGCAATTTCACAGAATCGGTATTTGTATTGAGATAATCCTTGAAGTTCGCCATCACTGCAAAGTCACTTGGAGAAACCTTGTCGGCATCACTCTTTGCAACCTCAAACGAAATGTAGACAAAAACAGGCAGCGCGGCTTCGTCTGATGTGAGCGGAAACTCATCCTTGAGCAGCTGCACACGTACACTCCTGTGCTCGAGCTGGGCAACATCGAAAACCACCTTCACGCTTGATGGGTCCAAAGTCACATAATTGTCTGATACAAGACGTACATTCATCTCCTTAGTGCTGTTTAGAAAAATATCGGTAATGGGTTCAGTCATTACAGAATCCTCATCACTAAGTACACCCGGAAGCGCAACGACCGTAACCTTATCGGGAATTGCGGCTACATGAAGAAGCTCACAATTTCCTGCCACCTTGAGACGACTGGTATCGACTTTCACCGGCAATGTACGCACATCCTTCTTGATATTGAAGACAATTGTATCGCTGAGGAAGTTAACCAAAGAGGTCGAAGGTTCAAGATTTTCAAGCACCTTGTTCTTCACTGCCGATGCAGGCAACGTGAGACGCCCGTTATTATAGCCAAACTCCTTGTAGTTGACATTTATCACCGGATTGTCATCGAACTTATAGCCAACAAGAACCGTTCCGTTGTCGCGCAGGACTGCACGCAACTCATAATTGTTCCCCTCTTCGAGTTTCATATCGGACGGAACGTTGCCTATATGTACAGTAAAAGGAATATCGGTCTCATATTTCTCGTTCAATGTCTGCAACAGCCACAAGCAACCTGAGACCAATAAAAAGAAGAGGAAGGGCAACAAATTGCTGCCCTTAATCTGTTTAATCAATGATTTGTTCAAAACCGGGATTATTAACCTTGCTGCTGCATTGCGCTCGGGTCGGCAAAGACAACAGAAATATCAACACGGATGTTAACATTGTGAGCAATCTCAAGAGTTACAATACCATTGTCAACCTCCTTGATTTTGCCATAGATACCACCGCTTGTAACAACCTCCTGACCTGGTCTTAGACCGTTACGGAAGTTCTCGATAGCCTTCTGACGCTTGCGCTGAGGACGAATCATCATAAAATACATAATCGCGATGATAATCACGAACATAAACAATGGACTTGCAATCAGGCTCTTCACGCTGAATGCGATAACAGAAACTGGTGTCATAATTCAATACTTTATTAATTTATAATTCTATATTTCATTTATTAATCTTCCCTTCGCTACGGAGCCTCTTTGTAATGGAGTCGAGCAGACCATTAACAAAAGAGCCGCTCTTTGCGGTGCTGTAGTACTTGGCAATCTCAACATACTCGTTGAGCGTTACCGAAAGAGGAATATCCTCGAACGTCATGACCTCGGCAACAGCAGCCTGCATAACCACGACATCCATAAATGCCAGGCGCGACATATCCCAATTCTTTGAACTCTCACTCATAAGCTTGCGGTACTCCTCGGCATTCTCTATTGCATTCCTCAGCAGTTTACGCGCAAAGTCCATGTCGGCAGCATCCTTGTACTCGGGCAACAGCTGACAACCGGCACCCTGATCGTAGCGTTTTATTGTCTTAAGGACAAATGTATCTACCACAGACTTGTCATCGTTCCAGTAGAGGCTCTGTTCCTCGAGCAACGCATCGAGTTCCTCATTGTCGAAGAGGAAAGCCTTGTAGAGTTTTCTCCAAAGCTCCCTATCCTCTTCATAGGACGAGGTTCCTGCTTCCATATATTCTTTATATATATCGCTGGCCTCAATATTGTCGAGCATACGACGGAGGAAATCGGAATTGTCTACCCAATTAAGCTTACTCTTCTCGACAAACTTCTGCAACAGTTCATCCTTTTCAAGTTCAGCGATAAAGGCATTGTTGACAAATTTAAGATTCGGATTCATATCGCTCTCCGTGGGACGGAGCTTCATACTCAGGAAAGATATGCGGTCGGCCGCATAATGTGTTATGCCCGGCATGAGCAACAGCATATACTTGTAAAGATCGTATGCCTTGGAGAGGCTGAAAAACATCTCGTCCTCGGCAGCCTTCAAACTCTTGCCACTATTCTTGTAGTAGGCATACATTATCTGAACAACCTTCAGACGAATAAGAACTCTATTAATCATAAAACGCTTTTTCTGATATTTTGCAAAGTTCGCATTTTATCGCGACACTGACAAGCAAAAGAGTATTTTTTATTCAGAAACCACAAAAAGAGAAAAATCCGCACGGTTATAGTAACAGCACAAAAGAAGCAATTGTTCGCATAACTGACTGTCAAAAAAGAGTTCATCGGGCTATTATTCATAAAAAAATTTCCGCCATAACGCAAAAAAAATAACAAAAAGCATTGAATTATAAAATAATTTAACCATATTTGAAGCATAAAATCAAAATTTGAAGCATAAAATCAAAACAGACCTATTACACGATGGAAGACTACAAAAAGAGCGGAAACAACGAGAACGAAAAGGAAATAGCATATTCACAGGCAATCAAGGCAGGAAAGAGAATATATTATATTGATGTTAAGAAAAACCGCAAGGACGAGATGTACATCTCAATTACGGAAAGCAAGAAGATTGTACAGGGTGAGGGCGAGAACGCGTCCGTATCATTTGAAAAACACAAGATATTCCTCTACCGCGAGGATTTTTCAAAGTTCGCAAAGAGCCTTGGCGAAGCAATAAGCTATGTAGTGGCAAAACAGGGTGAATATGTACCCAACTACCCCGAATCACAACCCGAAGAAAAAGAGAATTCCAAGGTCGACATCGACATAGAATTCTAAAGACGACATACAACAACAGTGCTTGTCTCTTTGTTGCGACAAAGAGACAAGCACTGTTTTCTACGACCCGCAGTTTTATCTGCAACAATTTGCTTATTAAAAAAAAACGAGCTATCTTTGCAGCCGCTTTAGAGACATCGTGTGATGGCGAATTAAGCAATAGAAATTAATCTTAATTTAGAGTAACACATTTTAATTATGAAAACTATCAGCATCAACGGTTCAAGCAGAACCGAGGTAGGCAAGAAGGCTACCAACGCTCTCCGTTACGCAGGTCTTGTACCTTGCTGCATCTACGGAGTTGAGAAAGACGAAAACGGCGCACCTTTGACAAAGGCATTCAGCGTATCGGTAGAGGGTCTCCGTAAACTGGTTTACACACCAGACATTCACGTTGTTGACCTCACAATCGACGGCAAGACCGTAAAGGCAATAATGAAGGACATCCAGTTCCACCCAGTAAAGGACACAATCCTTCATGTAGATTTCTATCAGGTAACAGAGGAGAAGCCTATCGTAATGGCAGTTCCTGTAAAGCTCGAAGGTTTGGCAGATGGTGTACGTGCCGGTGGTAAGCTCGTTCAGGTACAGCGTTACCTCAAGGTTAAGGCCATATACACAGCAATCCCTGAGATTCTTACAGTAGACGTAACATCACTCGGCCTTGGCAAGTCTATCAAGGTTGGCGACCTCTCTTACGAGGGTCTTGAGCTTGTAAGCGTTAAGGAGTCACTTGTATGTTCAGTCAAGACTACACGTGCATCTGCAGCAGCTGCAGCAGCCGCTAAGAAATAATCCGGCCGCAAATGAAATATCTGATTGTCGGGCTGGGCAACATCGGACGCGAGTACGAAGGAACCCGCCACAACATAGGATTCACAGTATTGGACGCTTTTGCAAAAGCGTCCAATACTGCTTTTGAGGATAAGAGATATGGTTTCGTCGCCGAGGCATCCGTACGCGGTCGCAAACTCATACTGCTAAAGCCGTCAACATACATGAACCTTAGCGGAAATGCCGTACGCTATTGGATGCAGCAGGAAAAGATTCCTCTTGAGAATGTACTGGTAATCGTTGACGACCTTGCACTTCCCGTGGGTGCACTGCGTATCAAAGGGCAAGGCAGCGATGGCGGACACAACGGGCTCAAGCACATTGCAGCCACATTAGGAACAACAAACTATGCGCGTCTGAGATTCGGAATCGGCAACGACTTCGGCAAAGGGCATCAGGTAAATTTCGTGCTTGGAGCATTCGACAGCAATGAGCAGAAAAGTGTAGACGAACAGTTGGAAACCACGACAGAGATTATAAAAAGTTTCTGCTTTGCAGGCCTGGCACGGACAATGAACCAGTTCAACAAGAAGGGTAACGGCAACAAGCCGCAACAAGAACCATGAGCGAACAGGCACGTATTGACAAATGGCTATGGGCCGTGCGCATATACAAGACACGCAGCATAGCAGCCGAGGCATGCAAGAAGGGGCACATATCAATTGGCGACCGTACTGCAAAACCTGCACACAATGTGCGGGTAGGCGACGTTGTAAATGTAAAGAAAGCACCGATAACCTACTCTTTCAAAGTGTTGAAATGTGCCGAGAATCGTGTTGGCGCAAAACTTGTCCCGGAACTTATGGAGAACGTCACTCCACAGGAACAGTACGAAATACTCGAGGTGAGCAGAATGAGCGGTTTTATAGGCCGTGCAAGGGGAACAGGCCGCCCGACAAAAAAGGAACGCCGCGAGCTCGACCAGTTTGTAGAGGATGGCTACAATATTGACATCGAGGAATTTGACTTCGATGAGCTATAGAACTTCTCACCCAAAGAAACATGGAGCTGTGTCAAAACGTAATTTTTGGCACAGCTCCTTAGGTTTGTAAGAATTGACTAAATAACGTGAGTTCGATATAATTTTACTCCTCCACCGCAAGCGGTCCCCCTCCTCTATAATAATAGAGGAGCTGTCACGGAGTGACTGAGGAGTAGGAATGTACCTAAGATTTCTTATATCGAATTCACGTTAAATACAAGACGTTGAGATTTAAGGCAAAAGGAGTGTACACTGGTACTCGGCTAAGCCTTAACATTGATGACAACGAAGCAGCTTGTTAATTATGGCACACAGTCATTGACTAACTCAAAACAGTAAAATGCCTCAGGCCTTCTTCTTCGACTTGCAGCCCTTGTAAATGAGGAAACCTATTATCAGCACCACAAGCACGATGAAGACCATACCAATCTCACTGCTATACTTTTTCACCGCAATCATAACATCCTCCTCAGTCTTCAAGGACTCGAACGTCGACATATAATATCCAAGTGCAGCAAGAATCACATTCCACGCACCAGCTCCAAGAGAGGTATAGAGGATAAAGCGCGGCAAATTCATACGCGCCAGACCTGCAGGTATGGATATCAGCTGTCGCACAGCAGGCACAAGACGGCCTATGAAGGTCGATGCCGCACCATGCTTTTCAAAATATGCTTCGGCCTTCTGCACCTTAGCCTCGTCGAGCAGGCACATATGTCCAAGACGGCTATTTGCAAACTTGTAGACCAACGGACGGCCAAGCCACAAGGCAAGATAGTAGTTGAGCAAGGCACCAATCAATGCACCGATAGTAGCAAAAAGCACTACAAGAAAAATATTCATCTCGCCGCTCACAGTTGCCTTCCACGCAGCCGGCGGCACCACAGCCTCCGAGGGAAATGGAATAAAGGAGCTCTCGATAGCCATAAAAAGCGTCACTGTGCCATAGTTAAGATTCTCGAGACATACACGGACAAGTTTTTCCATAAAGCTCTCCTCTACAACCGGTTCCACAGCCGCAATACTGTCGGAATTGCACACAGAGGAAACAGCTGTTGTCTCGCAGTTATCGGCAGATTCAACTACATTTCCGACCACGACTGCCGAAGTATTCTCAACAGAATCACGCAATGTTTCCTGTGCTACAGCAGGTACAGAGCACAGCATAACAGCCATTGCAGCAATAATCACAAATAGTCTATTCATAACGTGTTATATTTTTCGTTTGTTTCTTTTGTCTTTAAACGCACCAGAAGCTTGTCTATTCTTGCAGCATCCATATCGGCAACCTCGAACACGAAACCGTTCCATTCAAGCACCTCACCTATAACAGGTATATGCCCGAGTTCACTCAAGCACAACCCTGCAACCGTTGTATAGTCCTCGTCATTGAACAGTTCCTCACTATCGAAGTATTCGAGAAATTCGTGTATCGGGCACAGACCGTTGATATACCACTCTTCACAGCCATCACGCTTTACTATATTCTTTTCTGACGCACCGTTTTCATCAACACTCCCAACAAGCCCCATCATTATATCCTTAAGCGTCACAACACCCACACAGGAGCCAAATTCATCGCACACGACACCACGGCTCACGCCATCGTGCTTCATAATCTCGAGCACCTTGTACACACTGGTATTCTCATAGAAATATACCGGCCGGCTAACTAATCCCCTTAACGAGAAATTATCCTTATCGAGTGCAAGCACCAGGTCTTTCATTGTCACCAATCCTAAGATGTGGTCAAGGTCACCCTCTGCCACAGGATAGGCCTCATGCAGATTCTCCCCAATCATTGCACGCACATCTGCCGAAGACATATCGGCATCGAACCAGACAAGATCAAGTTTATGTGTCATTATGGAGTCTACATTCATATCACCCATAAGGAAAACCCTCTCGACAATATCCTGTTCAACCTCTTGTACTGCACCATCCTCGGCACCTTCTCTAACCATCGACTTTATTTCCTCTTCTGTCACCTTGCTGCCTTTGGAGTTTATTCTGAGCAAGCCGGCAAACAGCGAGGTACTTTTTGAAAGCAGCCACACAAACGGCGAAACAGCAATGGAGAGCCAGTGCATTGGACGCGCCATGAACTTTGCTACACTCTCAGCCGCTCCCATCCCTATCCGCTTGGGCAACAACTCGCCAAAGACAAGGGTCAGGTATGTAACCATAATTACAATCGCAACCTGAGCGACCTCACAGCTTATTGCCTGAGGCAATCCGATTCCAACAAGAAAAGCTGCAAGATATCCAGCAAGCTTGGCACCTGAATATATACCTGTGACAATTCCGATAAGGGTTATTCCTATCTGTACCGTAGAAAGGAAACGGTCGGGTTCCTCAGCAAGCTTAAGCGCGATACGTGCAGAACGGTTTCCGTGCTTTGCCGAATTTTGCAGGCTCGACCTACGTGCTGTAACCAAAGCAATTTCGGCCATTGCAAACAAGCCGTTCAGCAATATAAGCACTATAATAATGACAATCTCACTCACAGCTACAGTTCAGTTATTTTTTAGAAAACATCCTTATCAGTTCACCGAGCCACAGCACCGGCGATGTCACAGCCGCTATAAGCAGCCAGCTATCGGGCTTGAGCGGAACCACATTGAACATTGTTCCTCCAAATGTAACGATAAGAACCTGTCCCACCACAATCAGTGCACACACTGCAAGGAAAGTATAGTTCGAGAACAACCCCCTGAATGCCGAACGCCCGGTAAGATAAGCCTTTGCATTGAACATATTCCAGAACTGAAGCATTACGAAGAATGTAAAGAATTCCGACTGTTCATACGCATCCATTCCTCCGCCGCCATTCAGCCAGAACAACAGAGCAAGCTGAACGATAACGAACATTGCTCCCACCACAAAGATATTCCTTGCCATAGGTTTGGTAATTATAAAGTCTCCGTTTGCACCGCTCTTTCGTGGACGATCCTTCATAACCGACCAGTCGGGCGGCAGCGAAGCCAATGCACCGGCAGCAAAAGTATCCATGATAAGGTTCACCCAAAGCATTTGAGTAATCGTCAACGGCGATTCCGTACCGATGAGTGAGCCAAGCATCACAATTATGCAGGCAGCCACGTTAATCGTAAGCTGGAAAAGCAGGAAACGCTGTATATTCCTGTAAAGCGAACGTCCCCACATAACAGCACGCGCAATGCTGCTGAATGAGTTGTCTATTATTGTAATGTCGCTTGCCTCCTTGGCTACGGAAGTACCGTCACCCATAGAGAGACCAACCTGAGCAGCCTTCAACGCCGGAGCATCATTTGTTCCGTCACCCGTAACAGCAACCACGGCATCCTGTTCCTGCAGCAGCCTTACAAGACGTTGTTTGTCCATAGGACGCGCACGGCACATAATCTTAAGCCCAAGCACTCTCTTTGCAGCCTCATCGTCGGACAAAGCCTCAAAGTCGGGACCGGTAATCACAGCCTCGGCTGGAGTATCCTTGTCACATATGCCTATCTGACGGCCAATCTCGCGGGCAGTACCGGGAGTGTCTCCGGTTACAATCTTCACATCAACACCGGCATCAAGACAAGCCTGCACAGCCTCAGGGACATCGGCACGGACAGGGTCCGATATTGCCACGAAGCCAAGGAAGGTGAGGTCTACACCCTTCAAGCGGCCATTCTCATAAGGAGCAGCATTGTCATCTTCATCGAGCAGCTGATAAGCAAAACCAAGTGTACGCATTGCCATACTCTGATACTCGAGCAGTTTGCTCTCTATTCCTGCACGTTCTGTCTCTGCCGGAGAGGTCTTGCCTCCCTGCAGTTCAACCCGGTTGCACAAGCCAAGAACAATCTCGGGAGCACCCTTCACGTAGAGCACCTTTCTGCCAAGTAACGGAGAGTCGACCACTGTTGCCATATACTTGCGTTCCGTAGAGAACGTAAGCTGGCTCACCACCTTTGCGCCATCGCGCAATGGAATGTAATCAACGCCATTCTTTTCGAGCCACAGAAGCAAGGCCGCCTCGGTTGGGTTGCCAATTGTCTTCGCCTCACCGTTCTCGCGGTTAAGATTTGCTGTTGAATTCACAGCTATGCCCTCCTTCACCATCCATGCCGCCGCATTATCGGCAAGCATCTGAGATTCAAGAGAGAAGAAATTTGTCTCATGCACCTGCATACGGTTCTGCGTAAGGGTTCCGGTCTTGTCGGTACAGATAACGGTTGCCGCACCCATTGTCTCGCAAGCGTGCATCTTGCGCACAAGATTATTTGTCTTCAGCATACGGTTCATGCTTAGCGCGAGGCTTAGCGTCACCGACATTGGCAAGCCCTCGGGGACAGAAACAACAATAAGCGTCACTGCTATCATAAAGTTATGCAGCAAGGAGGATATTATGTCCATCGTTCCTGTATAGCCACCCGAGATGAAGAGTTTCGCAGTCAGCAGAATGAATGTAATTGCCGCAGCAGCATAGCCAAGCTTGCTTATCACGCCGGCAAGACGCTTGAGCTGTATCTGCAACGGAGTGTCGAGTTCATTATCAATGAGTGCGCCCTGGTTCACTTTGCCATACTCTGTTGCATCGCCCACAAGCTCCACAAGCATCACTCCATGTCCGTCAACAACAGTAGTGCTGCGCAGCACCCTGTTCGAAGGATATGTTGCCTCATGGTCGAAGTCGGCCTCAACCGTAGTCTTTGATATGACAGGCTCACCGGTCAATGTCGATTCGTTTATCTGCAAGGAGTGCGCCTCGAGCAACACGCCATCGGCCGGAGCCTCGTCACCGGTATTCAGCATTACCACATCACCGACAACAATTTCCTTACGTGAGACCTCCTGAACCCTGCCATCGCGCATTACCGTTACCATTATATCGTCGTTCACAGTATTGAGCACCTCAAATGCACGGGCAGCCTTAACCTCGAAGAAAAACCCTATGGTACTCGCAAGCATAATTGCAAAGAATATGCCCAGCGGTTCCAGGAACGCTGTCAAACCGGCATTTTCGGGTCCCCAGCAATGAACGCAGGATATAGCCATTGAAAGCACCCACGCCAACAGCAAAATACGTATTATGGGGTCTTCGAACTTCTCTAAGAACTGTTTCCACAAAGAAACCTTCTTCGGTGGTGTGAGAACATTCTCACCGTGCAACCGACGGCTCTCCTCTACCTGTGCACCGGTAAGGCCTGTAATTTTCTTTTCCATTATAAATAATTTAATTGAAACTGTCTGGAATTCAGAAGCTGTTTTAATTTACATCGTTAGTTTTTTATAGAGCCAAAATAAATTCAAGCAGTTTCATATTCCAAAACGCAATAAAACATAATGGGACAAAGCTACTATAGTTTTGTTACCGTAATGTTACATATACATTTTTTAACAGACGCACATCGCTTCAAAAAAGATTGAGCTTGTTTGCACGCGCCTCATCAAGAGAACGCATGGCAGGCTTCGACTGAAGGGCTGCACCCTCACGCATTGCAGCCTGCTCCTTTCCTAACCTACCGGTGAAGGCAGCCTTGCGAGTGTCGCCGCCAAGCAGTTCGGCAGCCACCACCACATTCTGCGAAACATCTTTTACATGCACCACCGGACCGTCATAAACCGGAGCAATCTTCAGTGCCGTGTGCAGTGCGCTTGTAGTAGCACCGGCAATGAGCACCGGGAGAGACAAGCCTGATGCTTTGAGTGCCTTTACAGTGTTTATCATCTCTTCAAGCGACGGAGTTATAAGACCGCTCAAAGCTATTATATCCACCTTGTTCGCTTTTGCTTCGGCAACAATTCTTTCAGCAGGCACCATCACTCCAAGGTCTATGACCTCGTACCCGTTGCAGCCCATAACCACCGTAGAAATATTTTTCCCTATGTCGTGGACATCACCCTTAACCGTAGCAACAAGCACCTTTCCTGCCGAAGAGGTTTCTCCGGCCCTTGCACTCTCTATCAACGGCTGCAATATGCCTACTGCCTGTTTCATTGTACGCGCACTCTTTACCACCTGAGGGAGAAACAGTTTGCCGGCACCGAACAGCTCGCCAACCCTACCCATTCCATCCATCAGGGGACCGCCTATTACAGCCACTGCGCTGCCATACTTGCCGACAGCCTCATCGAGGTCGGCAGCAAGATAATCACCGACACCTTTAAGCAGAGCGGTCATCAGACGTTCCTCTACACACTCCTGTCTCCAAGTATCATCGGCAGCCTGCTGCTGTGCCACACCCTTTTCCTTCAGTTGTCCGGCCGCAGCAATAAGTTTCTCGGTAGCATCGGCCGTGCGGTTCAGCACCACATCCTCCATAATGCCGCGTAACCCAACCTCTATATCCTCATACTGCACTGTTGTCTGAGGATTCACGATGCCCATATCCATTCCGGCTGCTACTGCATTGTAGAGAAAGACAGCGTGCAACGCCTCGCGAACATAATTGTTGCCCCTAAAAGAGAAGGAGAGGTTGCTCACGCCACCGCTTATGTGGGCACCGGGCAGATTCTCCCTTATCCATGCACAGGCACGGATGTAGTCGATACCGTATGCTGCATGGTCTTCGATTCCGGTAGCTACTGCAAGTATATTGGGGTCAAATATTATCTCATACGGTTCAAACCCGGCCTTTTCGACAAGCAGACGATAGGCACGCCCGCACACCTCAATCTTGCGTTCGTAAGTAGTTGCCTGCCCCTCTTCATCGAATGCCATAACCACAACCACCGCACCGAGACGCCTGGCCTCGACAGCACGTTCAAGAAAAACCGCCTCACCTTCTTTAAGCGAGATAGAATTCACGACAGCCCTGCCCTGCACGCATTTGAGACCGGCGCGTATGACTTCCCAGTCCGAAGAATCGACCATAACCGGCACACGTGCAATCTCCGGTTCACCGGCAAGCATATTGAGGAATACACTCATTTCGGAAGCGGCATCGAGCAATCCATCGTCCATATTTATATCGAGCAGCTGTGCACCGTCTTCAACCTGTTTGCGTGCAATACCTAAAGCTTCGGTGTAATTCTTTTCGCTTATAAGCCTGAGGAACTTGCGCGAGCCGGCCACATTGCAACGCTCGCCCACATTTATAAAATTCATGCTGCTATTGACTGCCAGCCTCTCCAGCCCCGACAGCCATAGTTCACCCGGCTTTTTGGCCGGCACACGCGGATCCGCGTCTGCAACAATGGGAGGAAAAAGAGCTATATGCTCCTCCGACGTACCGCAACAGCCGCCAATTATGTTGACAAGACCCTCATCGACAAATTCCTTTACCACAGCAGCCATCTCGGCCGGTGTCTGGTCATACTCTCCGAGTTCATTGGGCAATCCGGCATTGGGATAGGCACTGACATAACAGGGAGCAACCCTGCTTAGCCTCGCGAGGAAGGGTTTCATCTCCCTTGCTCCAAAAGAACAGTTAAGGCCTATGGATAGCAAATTGCGGTTAGCCACCGTAGCCACGAAAGCCTCTATTGTCTGTCCCGAAAGGATACGGCCCTGAGTATCGGCAATAGTAAAGGAGAGCATCACCGGGACTTCGCGTCCGGCAGCCTCCATAGCCTCCTCAGCAGCATAAAGCGCGGCCTTGGCATTGAGAGTATCGAATACTGTTTCGCACAGCAAGACATCTACACCACCCTCTATGAGTGCAGTCATCTGCTCCTTGTACGCAGCTGCAAGAGCGTCGAACGTTATGTTGCGGCAAGCAGGGTCGTCAACATCCGGGCTCAGCGAGCAGGAACGGCTTGTAGGCCCGACGGAGCCAGCCACGAAACGCGGCTTCCCTGGCGTTGAGAAAGCATCGGCAACCTCGCGTGCAATTCCGGTAGCCCTTCGGTTTATCTCTGCACACAACGCCTCACAGCCATACTCGCTTTGGGATATTCTGTTGGCATTGAAAGTAGACGTTTCTATTATATCGGCACCGGCAGCAAGGTATTTTACATGTATTTCGCGTATTATATCGGGACGTGTAAGCACCAGCAAATCGTTGTTGCCCTTGAGCAGAACATCGTCGGGTAGGTCGAGGCCACCACGGAAATCGTGTTCATCAAGGACATACCGCTGCACCATAGTACCCATAGCACCGTCCAGCACCAATATTCTCTTCTTTAAAGCATCTCTAAGTTCCATATCCTATAAGTGTAATCGCCACCCGCAACAATCATATAACGTTGAGATTTAAGGCGAAATGAGTGTACCCAAGTACTTAACCTGGCCTTAATATCGATAACAACGAAGCAGATTGTCAATTATGGCACACTACTTCGTTCAATAGTTTCTTCTTATTCGGTCTATCTCGCGCTTGTCGTCACGTTCCTTTATCGACTCACGCTTGTCATACTCGTGCTTTCCACGTGCAAGGGCAATAACCAGTTTGGCAAGCCCCTTCTCGTTAATGAAGAGCCGCACGGGGACAATTGTGAAACCGGGGTTCTTCACCGCCTGCCTGAGTTTGCGCAGTTCCTTGCGTTCGAGCAGCAGTTTGCGGTCGCGGCGGGCAGCATGATTGTTGTATGAACCGTAGAAGTACTCTGCTATGTGCATATTCTTTACCCAAAGTTCCTCGTTTATGAAAGTACAATAGGTATCTGTAAGGCTCACCTTTGAGAGCCTTACAGATTTTATCTCGGTACCCGTAAGCACCATTCCGGCAGTGTAGGTCTCACTGAAAATGTAATCAAACGAGGCGCGACGGTTCTTAATGTTTATGTTCGGTATTTTCTTGTCCATATACTATCGTTCGGCAAATCACTGCTTGAAAGGGTTCTCAAACGTGCCACCAATGATTTCGGCCTTCCTCACATTGCCCTTGTCATCCTTTAACTTCAAAAACACCCTTGTCTTCAAGGAATCGTTAGCCACAAGCGATGAAGCCTGTTCGGAAGATATGAAATCCTTTATGCCGGCAAGGTCGAACGTAAGCAACTTCCTGGTTGTCACATTGCCCACATTCCTGGCCTTCGCAAAAAGTTCAAGCTCTACAAAGTTGTCCACTACACCGCGCACAGCCATTGCAAACTCGGCACCCTCCTCAACACCGCTATAAACAACGCTCAAGTTCTGGCGGTTCTTGTGTACCCACACAGGCTTATAGAACTTATCGTAGACTTCATAGCGGATGAGACCTACGAACGGAGTGCTATACTCAAGCGTATCTATCTCGGAAAGAGCCGACAGCGGACGTGTAGGAATAATCTCCTCTATGTGATAAATGCTCCACGACGGCATTTTCCCACTCGACGCATCGTAGTAGTAACGCAGCACCATTCTTGCGCGTGTGCCGGTGGCGAGGTTATACTCATCCATATTCGACACCATATACGATGTGTCGGCAAATTCGGGAGAAACCGTATGCTTGTTGACCGTGTAAATATCATCAATGTAAGATTCCTGGGTAAATTCCGATTTAGCCGGCTCACACGAAACCGACACAAAAAGCAGCAGAAGCAGCAATAGACCTGAAAGTTTTTTCATAGATTTTCCATTTTAAAGAATCGACCGCGAAGATACAAAGAAAATGACAAATAGATGCATGCTATTCTTAGATTTAAATATTTTTATTGAGTTATTGAGCAAGATTGTTCAAACAGCAAAATTTTATCATATTTTTTTTGCGACAGAGTTTGCTCAACACATTATTTTAGCTATCTTCGCAGATTGAAAGAGACTATGTTTCACATTTAAAACATATAAAAATTATGGTTTATTCACACGAAGTAGAAAACATGTGTGTAGTGAAGAAGGGTCCTAACCACGGTCCTGCTCCAATCCCCGAAGAGGGCAAATGGATTAAGGCTAAAGAGGTTGCCGACATTTCAGGTTTCACACACGGTATTGGCTGGTGCGCTCCTCAGCAGGGTGCATGCAAGCTCTCATTGAACATCAAGAACGGCATCATCGAGGAAGCTCTTGTTGAAACAATCGGCTGTTCAGGTATGACACACTCAGCGGCTATGGCTTCTGAGATTCTCCCTGGCAAGACAATCCTCGAGGCTCTCAACACCGACCTTGTTTGCGACGCTATCAACACTGCAATGCGCGAGCTGTTCCTGCAGATTGTCTACGGCCGCAGCCAGTCGGCTTTCTCTGAGGGCGGTTTGATTATCGGTGCAGGTCTTGAGGACTTGGGCAAGGGTCTCCGCAGCCAGACAGGTACTCTCTACGGTACATTGGCTAAGGGTTCACGCTACCTCGAGATGGCAGAGGGTTACATCACACGTCTCGCTCTCGACAAGAACGACGAGATTTGCGGCTACGAGTTCATCAACCTCGGCCAGCTTATGGATGAGATTAAGAAAGGCACCGATGCCAACGAGGCTGTCAAGAAATTGACAAAGTCTTACGGCCGTTTCTCTGAGGAGGCAGGTGCTGTTAAGTATATTGACCCACGTAAAGAATAAGGAGGACAAAGCTATGATAAGACCCGTAAAATTTGAAAGTCAGGATCGTCGTATCAAGCAGATCCTCGCTGTACTTAACGAGAACGGTATCGCTTCTATCGAAGAGGCTAACGAGATTTGTGAGCAGTATGGCATCGACCCCTACAAGATTTGTGAGGAGACACAGCCTATCTGTTTCGAGAATGCAAAGTGGGCTTACGTTGTAGGTGCCGCTATCGCATTGAAGAAGGGTTGCTCAAATGCTGCTGACGCTGCCGAGGCTATCGGTCTCGGTCTTCAGGCATTCTGCATCCCCGGTTCAGTAGCCGACGACCGCAAGGTAGGTATCGGCCACGGAAACCTCGCAGCACGCCTGCTCCGCGAGGAGACAAAGTGCTTCGCATTCCTCGCAGGCCACGAGTCATTCGCAGCTGCAGAAGGTGCCATCAAGATTGCCGCTAAGGCAGACAAGGTGCGCAAGGAGCCACTCCGTTGTATCCTCAACGGTCTTGGCAAGGACGCAGCTCAGATTATCTCACGCATCAACGGTTTCACATATGTACAGACAGAATTCGACTACTTCACAGGTGAGTTGAAGGTTGTACAGGAAATCGCTTACAGTGACGGTCCTCGTGCAAAGGTTCGTTGCTACGGTGCAAACGACGTTCGCGAAGGCGTTGCCATCATGTGGAAGGAAGGCGTTGACGTATCCATCACAGGTAACTCAACCAATCCCACACGCTTCCAGCACCCCGTTGCAGGTACATACAAGAAGGAGCGCATCCTCGCAGGCCAGAACTACTTCTCAGTAGCATCAGGTGGCGGTACAGGCCGTACATTGCACCCTGACAACATGGCAGCAGGCCCTGCTTCTTACGGCATGACCGACACCATGGGTCGTATGCACTCAGACGCACAGTTCGCAGGTTCTTCATCAGTTCCGGCACACGTTGAGATGATGGGCTTCCTCGGCATCGGTAACAACCCAATGGTAGGTGCTACTGTTGCTATCGCAGTTGACGTTTCTGCAGCACTTTCTAAGTAAATCTTATTGATTTACAATATTTTAGAGAGTTATCCTTTTAGGATAACTCTCTTTTTTGTCGCCTACCCTACTCTATCACCACTTAAACAAGCAAATAGCACACAGCTAAAAACAGTCCCTTTTTTCTTGTGGACGGTATAGGTGCAGTCCTTTTAACACCTAACTTGTCATAAATAACGTGAGTTCGATATAATTTTACTCCTCCACCGCAAGCGGTCCCCCTC
>CAZAIM010000015.1:0-28187 GCA_964485215.1 uncultured Bacteroidaceae bacterium
TATCTCGCGTAGGGATTGAGGAATGTCGTAGTCATAAATTTCGGGATTGTCCTTGGCTATTATTCCGTCTAAGGTTGTGAGGTGAGTGTGGTATTCACCATCGGCATTCTCATATCCGGCAACTGTTCCGTATGCCACACGTAGGGTGAAGTTCGCATCGGGGTAGAAGGCGCGCTCCTTGTCCCACTCACGCAATGCCTGCATATATGTGCGGTACCACTTCTCAATGGCTGGCACGTTGCTCAGGTTGCGGTAAGCGTAGCGGCGGTTCTTGGCCAGTGCATCGGCAAACCATCCTGCGAACTGCACCATAGGGTCGGCGATGTAATTCTCACGGGTCAAGGGGTACTCGGAAAGAATCAGTGTGTTTGCAAACATATAATCGACGAACGTTTCCGGTGTGCCGTGTTCTTCAATTGCTGCTGTAAGCTGTGCCGGAACCTCTTCCTTTGGCATTCGTGAAATGTATTCGCTTAGCATACGGCGTGAAATGGCCTGGTCAATATCGGCATTGTAGTCATTGAGGTAACTCCTGCGTGCATTGGCCTGCTTGTCGGCTGTGAGTTTCTCTCCTCGTGCATCGTAAATGTAGAACCAGTATGCAAAATTAAAGAACTCCATTCCAAGAATAGTCTCATTGAAAAGCTCGCGCGCAAAGTAGTGCGGAATGACTTTCTCGTATGCAGCGTGCATAGAGTCGAGCAGGCTCGAATACTGTGGCTTGTCGGCTGCCCAGGCTGCGAAACGTCTCTCATACTCTCTCTTCTTGCCTGCTGTGCCAAGGCGTTCGAGACCAAGGCTCTCGCCTTGCCACTTCTTCCACGCATTGGCAATGTTGGCGTGTTTTGCCGCATATGCAATGCGTGTTGCAGCATCCTTGGCCTGGGCATCGGATATAATGTCGAGACGTATTGTGCGCAGGGCTATTTTCATAGGGTTCGAGACTTTGCCAACATACTCTACAGCATCGGCTGTCACATATTCCTGGGTGTTGCCCGGAAAACCGTAAATCATTGTGAAGTCACCCTCTTTTACACCCTTGACAGATACCTTGAAGTGGCGTGCCGGGCGATAGGGTACATTGTCTTTGGAATATTCTGCGGGCTCATTCTGTGCGTTCGCATATACGCGGAATACCGAGAAATCGCCTGTGTGGCGTGGCCATACCCAGTTGTCGGTGTCTCCACCGAACTTTCCTATTGATGATGGCGGTGCGCCTACAAGGCGCACGTCGCGGAAAGTGCGGTATACATAAAGTACCTTCTGGTTGCCATAGTATATTGACTCTATGTTTGCCTTGTCGGCGTTGTGCTCCCTTTTCGCCTTTTCCACTATTGCAGTCTCACTCTCGCCGGCAGCGATTCGTTCGGTAACATCCTCCATTTTTACAAGCAGTGTGACCGTGAGCCCGGGAACGTGCAGTTCCTCCTCGCGTGACATAGCCCAGTAACCATCAGTAAGGTAGTCGTGCTCAACAGAAGAGAGTTTCTGTATCGAGCCATATCCGCAATGGTGGTTGGTCAGCAACAGGCCTTCAGGCGAAATGAACTCACCGGTACAGCCGCCTCCGAACTGCACAACGGCATCTTTCAGCGAAGCCTTGTTGTCGGAATATATGTCATCGGCTTTCAGCCTGAATCCCATCCTGCGCATCTCTTTTACGCGTTCCTTTATGAGGTTGGGGAGCCACATGCCCTCATCGGCAGCAGCTGTGGCAAAAGTAATGCACGCTATCGCGCAGAAAAGCAATCTCTTTATCATAGTATATGCAGTGTGTTATATTTTTTGCGAATATAATACATTTAGCCGAGAAAAAACGATAAAAAACGGACAATCACCTGCTGTTGGCAGATAATTGTCCGCAAACTCAGGTTGGAGAGCCGTGCTACATTATCCTTTTGCCTTTGAGAACTATGTCCCGTATTAACGGCGTTTGGTGAGCGTATGGCAGGAATGCGAGTGACGGCAATGGCTTTGTAATGTAAAAATTCGCTATTTTACCGCGGGTTATAGAGCCGAAATCCTTGCTTTCGCCCATCGCACATGCACTGTTGAGGGTTGCTGCATTCAAGGCCTCGGCAGGTGTCATCTTCATCTTTATGCAAGCAAGCGAGGCAATGAAACGCATGTTGCCCGAAGGGGCTGTTCCTGGGTTGTAGTCCGAAGCCAGAGCTACCGCCAGGCCGGCATCAATCATTTTGCGGGCCGGAGGGTAACCGATGCCAAGGAAGAAAGCACACCCCGGGAGCATCGTGGGCATAGTAACGCTGCCAAGCAGAGCCTCAATCTGTTCATTGCCCATCGATTCAAGGTGGTCTACCGAAAGTGCATTATGTGTAACGCCTACCTCTACACCGCCCGAGACGGCAAGCTCGTTGGCGTGTATCTTTGCACGCAGTCCATACTTTGCCCCTGTTTCAATTATTCTCGCTGTCTCTTCTACGGTAAAGAAGCCTCTATCGCAGAAAACATCGACAAAGTCGGCAAGTCCTTCCTTGGCTACAGCAGGAATCATATCATTGCACACATGCTCCACATATTCAGTTTGCCTGCCCCTATATGCACGGCCTACGGCATGTGCACCAAGGAATGTGGCGCGTACTTCAAGCGGTGCGGTCTCCTTGATGTGGCGTATGACACGCAGAATCTTCAGTTCATCCTCAAGTGTGAGCCCGTACCCCGACTTTATTTCCACAAGGCCCGTACCCATAGATACAATTTCGTCGATGCGTTCCATTGCCTGGCTGTAGAGCTCTTCTTCAGAGGTGTCATGCAAGCGGTCGGCCGAATTGAGTATTCCGCCTCCGCGCTCAGCAATTTCCTCGTATGAAAGGCCATTTATCTTGTCAAGGAACTCCTGTTCACGGCTCCCGGCATATACTATATGTGTGTGCGAATCGCAGAACGAGGGAAAGAGCCAGCCACCGCCGGCATCAATGACATCGCACCCGGCAACTTCGGGAAGCGTATCCATGCTCCCGTAATCCTTTATACGCATGCCATCGGTGAGCAGCCATGCGTTGCTGATGGTTGCGAAATGGTCCATATCCTTGCCGGCAACACGGCTACGGCCACTCTCGTCAATACCGGTTATGCAACCTATGTTCTTAACGAGCAAGCTCATATTCGTTCAGGAATTTAACTGACGCGGCGATATGCGGGAACATCACAGTGTCGTTGTCTACGAACGGAACCTCCTTACGGTATGCCTCGAAGATAGTCTCGATGGTCTCCGATGAACGTAACGGGCGGCGGAACTCCAATGCCTGGGCAGCGTTCATAAGCTCAATTGCAAGAATGCGCTCGCTGTTCTGCACAACCTTCCATAGTTTAGTGGCAGCATTGGAACCCATACTCACGTGGTCCTCCTGCCCCTGTGACGATGGTATTGAGTCGCACGATGCCGGCCAGCACAAGCCTTTTGACTGGCTAACGATAGATGCTGCGGTGTACTGCGGAATCATGAAGCCGCTGTTTAGACCCGGGTTGGCAACAAGGAAGTGGGGCAACTCACGTGCTCCCGAGATAATCCTGTATATACGACGTTCCGAGATGTTCCCTATCTCAGCCATAGCAATGGCAAGGAAGTCCATTGCAAGCGCGATGGGCTGTCCGTGGAAATTGCCTGCAGAGATAACTTCATCGCTTTCGGGGAACACGGTGGGGTTGTCGGTAGCAGAATTGATTTCGGTCTCAAGCACGTTCCATACATACTCGATAGTGTCTTTCGATGCGCCATGCACTTGAGGAATGCAACGGAACGAGTAGGGGTCCTGAACGTGCTTTTTGGGCTGCTTGATGATTTCGCTGCCTTCAAGTATTTCGCGTATGTTCTTTGCAGTTGCAATCTGTCCGTTGTGAGGGCGTATTGCGTGTACATTGTGTTCGAATGGCTCAATACGGCCGTCAAAGGCATCGAGTGACATTGCACCGATATGGTCGGCCCAACGGCTCAGACGCTTTGCATTGATGAGTGAATATACGCCATATGCCGACATGAACTGTGTGCCGTTAAGCAGAGCAAGACCCTCTTTGGAACATAGTGTAATAGGTTCCCAGTCCATTCTCGCCATCAGTTCCTCTCCTTCTATAATTTCTCCGTTTATCTCAACCTCGCCTAATCCGAGCAGAGGAAGGCACATATGTGCCAAAGGCGAGAGGTCGCCCGATGCACCAAGCGAACCCTGCTCGTAAACTACCGGGATGATGTTGTTGTTGAACATGTCAACAAGGCGTTGCACAGTGACAAACTGCACTCCTGAATGGCCGTATGCCAGCGATTGCACCTTAAGCAGCAACATCAGACGTGCAATATCTTTGGGCACGCGTGCACCAGTTCCACAGGCGTGCGACATCATAAGGTTTTTCTGCAGTTGCGAGAGGTTCTTCTTGTCTACCGAAATATTGCATAGCGAACCGAATCCGGTCGTTACACCGTAGATTGGCCTGTCTGCGTCCTCCATCTTCTTGTCGAGATATTCGCGGCAATGGTTTATGCGCCTTGCGGCATCATCGCTCAATGCAAGCTTGTAGCCTTTTGTCAGAATCTCCTCAACCCTTGCAATAGTGAGACGTTCTGCGTTAATGTAATGAATCATAGCAGTTTGTGTATTTGGATATTTATTTATTCTCGTTATAGACTTTCTCTATCATATTCATGTCGGCAATATTGGGCAGTGTCACCTTCAGCAACGGAGTACGCTCCATCTGACGCTTTATCGCGAACATTGCACCTTTGTTACGTGCCCAGCTACGGCGTGCGATGCCATTGTTCACATCCCATAGCAACATCTCCTCAATGTGGCGTGCCGAATCGTCGCTTCCGTCTATCACCATGCCGAAGCCACCGTTCATCACTTCGCCCCAGCCTACACCTCCGCCGTTATGTATCGACACCCATGTAGCACCTCTGAAAGAGTCACCGATAACGTTCTGCACCGCCATGTCGGCACAGAACTGCGAACCGTCGTAGATGTTCGAGGTCTCACGATAAGGCGAGTCGGTTCCCGAAACATCGTGATGGTCGCGTCCAAGCACAACCGGAGCCGAAAGTTCTCCGCGTGCTATCGCCTCGTTGAAAGCCAAGGCTATGCGTGTACGACCCTCGGAATCGGCATACAATATGCGTGCCTGAGAGCCTACTACCAACCTGTTCTGCTTTGCCTCACGTATCCAGTGCAAATTATCCTCGAGCTGTCCGCGTATCTCTGCCGGTGCGCTCATGAGCATATCCTCCAGCACCTCGGCTGCAAGGCGGTCGGTAACTTCGAGATCCTCTTCCTTACCCGATGTACATACCCAACGGAACGGCCCGAAACCATAGTCGAAGAACATGGGACCCATGATGTCCTGAACATATGACGGATAGCGGAACTTGCCGTCGGCAGCCATAATGTCGGCACCGGCACGTGACGACTCAAGCAAAAAGGCATTGCCGTAGTCAAAGAAATACATTCCGCGTGCTGTCAGCCTGTTTACCGCAGCCACATGACGGCGCAACGACTCGCGCACGCATTCACGGAAACGCTCAGGCTCTTCGGCCATCATGCGGTTCGACTCCTCATAGCTGTAACCCACCGGATAGTAGCCACCGGCCCAAGGGTTGTGGAGAGAAGTCTGGTCGGAACCAAGATCGACACTGATTTCTTCATCGGCAAGACGTTCCCACAAATCGACCACATTGCCCACGTAGGCGAAAGAAATGACCTCCTTGTTCGCGACAGCACTCCTTACACGAGGAATAAGCTCATCGAGCGAGGTGTGCAGTTCGTCTACCCAACCTTGATTGTAACGTTTCTCGGCGGCAGCGATGTTTATTTCGGCAGTGATGCTCACCACGCCCGAGATGTTTCCTGCTTTTGGCTGTGCGCCCGACATGCCGCCCAGGCCTGCTGTAACGAACAGCATGCCCTTAAGGTCGCTCTGCCCCGGCTTCATGCGTTTGCGTGCCACATTCATCACGGTAATTGTTGTTCCATGCACAATGCCCTGAGGGCCTATATACATATATGAGCCGGCTGTCATCTGGCCGTACTGGGAAACGCCCATTGCATTGAAACGTTCCCAATCGTCCTGCGACGAGTGGTTGGGAATTACCATACCGTTTGTGACTATCACGCGCGGAGCATCCTTGTGCGAGGGGAAAAGACCAAGCGGATGACCCGAATACATTACAAGAGTCTGCTCGTCGGTCATCTCGGCAAGATACTTCATTGCCAAGCGGTACTGCGCCCAGTTCTGGAAAACAGCACCGTTTCCGCCGTAAGTAATGAGCTCGTGCGGATGCTGTGCGACAGCCTTGTCGAGGTTGTTCTGTATCATGAGCATTATTGCAGCTGCCTGACGCGAACGTGCAGGATATTCATCTATGGCGCGTGCGTGCATCTCGTATGAGGGGCGCAAGCGGTACATATATATACGGCCGTATCTCTTCAGTTCCTCGAGGAACTCCGGAGCAAGCTCTGCATGATGCTTCTGCGGGAAATAACGCAACGCATTCGCCAACGCAAGTTTCTTTTCCTCGTCGGTAAGTATATCCTTGCGCTTGGGCGCATGGTTTGCACTCTTGTCGTATTCTCTTCTCGCCGGCAATATATCGGGAATCCCGGCCAATATCTCTTTCTGAAAATCTGTCATATACATTGTTTTACACCTGTTTCCCTTATCCTATCTTGCTGTCAACAATTGCAAGTATCTCCTTCTCGGCCTGCTGTGCAAGTGCCTGTATCTCCATAGCTTCGTTAACAAGCTTTCCGGCAATCTCCCTGTCCTTGAGACCTGCGGCATTTATCCTTACGTTAAGGCATGCACCCATGACTGCAGAACGTGCTGCCAACGCGCCTACACCGGCATCGGACACCGAATTGGGATTGCCCTCTTCCGCCATGACACGAACAACGTCAAAGGCTTTAAAAGCAGCTTTCATTGTGCGTAGAGGAACCTCTGTCGCGTAGAGCGTTGCAACCTGCATTGCTGCAGCACGTGCCTCCTTCTCCTCAGGAGTGCTCTTCGGCATTCCGAATACATCCATAATCCTGTTGAATGCAGCAGTGTCCTCATCAACAAGTGCAAGCAGCTCGTTCATTATTTCTATACCCTTTTCGGCCTGGTCCGAGAAATATTTCCAGCGGTCGTCCCAACCTGCCTTGTGCGAAGAGAGGTTGGCAACCATCGTGCCCAACGCAGCGGCCAGCGCACCCATATATGCCGAAATTGAACCACCGCCCGGAGCCGGCGACTCACTTGCGGTCTCTTCTGCAAATGCCTTGCAGGTCATCTCTATCAGTTTCTTTACCCCCTTCTGCTCTTCAGCCTCAAGGATATATTCAATGACCTTCTCTTCGGGTCTGAATTCTTTAAGCGTAGAGAGCCCCATCGTTTCAATGGCTATGCGTACAAGTTCCTTCTCGGGAACACCGGTAGAGCGGTGCTGCTTGTGCAGGAAATAACGTCCGGCATCAACAAGTGCCTTCTTTGGTACAAGACCCACAATCTCTGTTCCGGTAACGCGCAGGCCTCGCGCATCGGCAGCGCGGCAAACCTCATCGAATGCGATGTGTAGCGGAGTTACCGACAGGTTTGTAAGATTCATCGACACCTGTGCTATTCCATATTCATCTATGAACCATCCAATCGCCTTGCACTCCTTCAGCGTGCCTGGCTTCATAACGGGCTCTCCATTCTCGTCCCTGATAATTTTCCCTACAATGGAATTGCCTTCGCGCATAGGGCGTCCCTTCTCGCGCACGTCGAACGCAATGGCATTGGCTCGGCGGGTCGATGTGGTGTTCAGGTTAAAGTTTACTGCCACGAGGAAATCGCGTGCGCCAACAGCGGTCGCTCCTGTGCGGGCTATGCCTTCGTCAAATGGACGTGCGCCAAAGTCCGGTTTCTTCTCCTCGTCTGCCATTCTTTCGGGCAGTCCTTCATACTCACCTTCGCGGCAGGCTGCAAGGTTGCGGCGTTCCGGAGTGAATGCTGCGCTCTCGTAACAGTATGTGGGAACACCCAGTTCATCGGCTACACGCTTTGCAAGTTCACGCGCAAGTTCGGCACATTCTTCCATAGTTATTCCCGATACAGGAATAAGCGGGCACACGTCGCAAGCACCCATTCGTGGGTGTGCCCCTTTGTGCTGTCGCATATCAATGAGTTCGGCAGCACGCTTGATTGAAGCAAATGCCCCCTCCAGGACTGCATCCGGCTCTCCAACGAAAGTAACTACCGTTCGGTTGGTAGCCTCGCCTGGGTCTACATCCAGCAGTTTCACTCCCTTGATACTCTCAATGGCATCGGTTATCTTTTTGATTGTCTCCATATTGCGTCCTTCTGAAAAGTTAGGAACGCACTCAATGATTCTTTTCTGCATAATATGTTGTTATTTTTTTGTGCTGAAGCATCATTTACAAATGTAACCATATTTTTTTACAGAAAACATCAGTTCTCCTCCTTTTTTATTTTTATTTAAAAGACTTTTTGATTCCGATGCAGAACATTTTTGTGTGCCATCTGTTGGTTTTTCTCCTTTTTACCGGAGTTTTTCTACCACGGGAATATGCCGGCCAAATGTTGCAAAAAAGAGATTTCGGCTATCTTGTAACGGCTGCAACAGGACATCGCAGAGGCGTTTAGTTTTTTGGCTTATATTTGTTGTGTCGAAGGGGTAACCCTGGTAACAGATGTCTAACAGAAAACAATTACAGCTATGCCTATCAGCCCTGATGTTTTACAGAGAATTACAGCGATGAATCCTCAACGAGTGAAAAATATAGTAAGCTATATCTGGGACCAGATGGCCCGAGTCGGTGACAAGGATTACATTATCGGTAAGGTCGCAGGAGAGTATAGTGTTGACCGGGAACTTGCCGGTGCATTCTTCATGATTGCAGAGAGAGATTGCAAACGTTTTACACGCCCTTTTGCCCACGGTTATGGCTCTTGCAACGATGGCGCACACTCTTCAAATTACTCGTCATCTTCTTCAAAAGGCTCATCGTACTTCTATCAAGATATGACTCCGGCATATCAAATGACGACGTTTGTTGACAAAGCCGGTTCAGTATTTGTATATGTGCTGATGTTTTTGATACCGGTTTTCTTTATCTGTTTCCTGTTTGCCTTTATGAACGGTAACGACAGTTCTTCTTATGCCGAAAAACCAGCAGCAAAAACGAGAATATACTCAGATGCAGGTTTAATGTCATACAACGAAAGTTTAATGTCGGACAAAATACAAAAAATAAATTTTCAGTCTCCAGTAAGCAGTGTCAGTGAAACTTTAAATAGAGTCAGAATATGTGAACCCGTAAAAATCGCTTGGCCAAGAATCCGTACGCAAGCCGTTAATCCTGGCTACAAGGATGTAAAACGGCATTATCTCTACGCTAAAATAATGGAGGAACCCTTGAGGATAGATTATTTGCAAATAGGTGATTTTGATTTACCGAGCCGTCTTTCCGAACTGCCAGACTGATTCCTGCGGCAGTGTGCCTAAATATGCTTTATCTCTTTAAGAATCCTGATAATCTTTTTGCTGCTGTTTGCTGCTTTCAGTTCGGCAATAAGCCTTTCTGTTACAGAATTGCCGGTTCTTTCTCCTTCTGCAATCTCTTTCTGCCTGTTGAGTAAATAGGCTTCAATCTTCTGGCGTTTCTCTTCAGAAGTGATGTTGTCTATAACTTCGAGCAGTCCTTCTCTTGCGTCGGTCTTCTTTTTGTCGTTGAGGCGTTTCTCCATTTCGGCATTCTCAATAGCATTTTTCAGTTCCTCAGTTACACCATCGATATGCTGTATGTTTTTCAGCTCTGCCAGGTTGTTAAGTTCCCGGCTTATATATTTGCAGAATATTTCTGCGATGGCATCGTATGCTGTTCTTGCAAGGCTGTCGGGGTGCTTGTCGCCGTACTTGCGTATTGCAGAAAAGTTTCTGGCGATTTCCTGTTCTGCGATACTGCGCTCCTTGCGCATATCCTCTTTGCGGTCTGGGTCTTTCAAAAGAAGTTCTTGAATCTCCTTGTTCTCTATCTTTACTCCTGTAAGCAGCAACAGGACTATTTTTGCATTGTTGCTGCAATTACGGCAGTTGCTTGCCGACAAACCCATAGTTCCGAACAACTCGAAATCGATGTTCTCCTCGACTATGGGTTTATAGAATGTCTTGATTGATTCGTTTATTTTTAGTGCAATTCCCTTATTATTGTTTTCGTATTCACTTATCTTTTCCTTAGCTTTCTCTACTTTGCTCAGTTCGTCATCTGTTGATTTGGCAATAATGCTTTCTTTCTCTTTTATATTGCTAAGATTACAGTTATAATCTTCTGTAAGTTTGCATATCTCAAAATACTTCCTGCGCAAACCGGCCCTCAGCTCAAATGTTTTAATCGCAACCAGCAGGCTCCTCATTTTCTTGGCATTGCCTTTTATGTTGTCAACCTCCAATAGAAGTTCCTTCCAGCGTTCTTTTATGCTCTTGAACCGGTTCTCATTTTTTATTTCTTTTTTTATTTTTTCGTCAAGTTCTTTTATCATTTTGTTTATATATTCCCTCGTGCTGTCACAATTGGCTTTGGAGCCGATGTTGTTCCACCGATTGCATAGCCTGCCAATGGTCTTGCTTTCAAATTCGTCAATTCTTTCGGGTGTCAGTTCTGCTGTCATTGTCTGGCCTTTGCGCAACAGCATGGTGCGCACATTCCTTACAGCCTCCTCTTCGCTTTTGCTTTCATACAGTTTCTTTACACATAGTGCCTCTGCGGACAACTCGTCAGTAAAGCCTTTGATTCTGGCAGAAGCAGACAGGAAACTAATGATTCCCTCGATGCTTTCCCTGTTCTCCCTGTTCTGCTTTATCCAACAGTTGTTCCTCTCTATCTGACTGTTTACTTCGGTGAGCGACATGCTTTTTCCCGAATCTGCAATGAGCCTTACTGCCTGTCTGGTTCCCGTTTTCCATAGCAGCCTCTTCTGCTCTTCAAGCACTTTACGCGCCTTGCTATATCTCCTCCTCTCAAACCATCTGGAGATTAATGCTATGGCTATACAGAAAAGTATCAGGTCTTCGGCATACATCAAATATTCCAGGAAGTTTTCAAAGGCGACAGTCTCGAAGAGAAGGCTTTTGCCGTTCATCTGTGCCAATTCATCGGGGTTCCTGAAAAGGAATACTCCGCAGTCCGACCCTGCAATGATATCCCTGTTAACTGCTATTGTTGCTGCCGGGTTGAATTTCACATCTGTATAGTATTCTTCTCTACGGTTGCCGCTTGGAGAGAATAAGAACCGCGTAATGCCGAATTCGCCAATGCCGTATATATGGTTCTCGTCGGTTATAACCAGACGGCGGTACCCGTCGGCTCATATCGAGTCGTTGCCGTCGGGCGTGTAGACGTAATGGTTGGTCAGCACATATGGCCTGTTGTCGCTTGCCGTGAATGCAATGTCGTTTATAAACTTGTACCGTGTTGACCCCTTGACAATCTCGAATTCCTTCCCTTTGCCACGGTACATGCCGTCGTTAAGGGTCGCAATCCAGGTCTCATCGCCGTTATGTTCAAAGAGGGTGATATAAGGGTCGTTGATGGTAGTTCCGCTATTCTTGTCTGTGTATAATTTGATTTCCTCTCCCATTGCAGCAGGGTCTATCGTTATGATGCTGTCGCGTATGCCGCACAGGAGCCCGCCTCTCCCGAAAGCAGTAACATCTTTGTCGAGATGCACCAAAGGAACAATGGAGGATACAGCCGTGATGGTGTTCCTGTAGTAATCACCTGTGATTCTGCTGTTGATTGTGTATGTATTATTGCTATTGTCTATGAAGTATATCTGTCCGTTGACAACCGAGAACTTCTCTATCTCGTATTCTTCGGGTATGTTGATTACATGCTGAATATTCGCTTCTTTGGTACCGATGTCGTTGCAGTTTGCCCGGAACACTCGTTTCCCAATGAGAAAATAGATGAATTCACCGTCTGCGGCGATTGTATGGGCGGCACCAATGCTGTTGAATATGTCGAGGTTGTATGCAATGCGGAACAATGCGTTGCCGGTTACAAGCAGCATGTTGTTCATGGATGGGATATTGGCAACAATGTTGCGGCATTCGGGTCTTGTCTCACGCCTCAGCTTCACCTTCTTGTACTCTTCGGGCTTGTCTATGTTCATGTCCTGAACAATTGACATATACTCCCTGTTTATGAAGCAGCTCATGCCTGTCTCTGGCACGTGGTGATAGAAATCGGCAGGATTTTCAAGGCTGATGCTCTTGAGGATATTCCCCTCTATGTCAATTATATACAGAACCTCCTCGCCGAGCGCGTATATTGCTTCATCGCGCAAGACGATGTTCTTGATGCGGCATTGCTCCCCGATAGCCTTTACTTTTCCTCCAGTAGCGGCTTGAAGATCTACCCTCAGTACACCGTTGTCCGACGATGCGACAAGGTAACGGTTGCTGAATCTCTTTATGCCGCTTACAACGAACGGCCTTGATTTCTGCCAGCCTGCGTATGTCGTGTCGGGGTATATCAGTTCAAGCGTATCCCTGCCTTCTGGTATCATATAGAAACCATTGGATGTGCCGACAAATACCCCAGCCTTTTCCGGGTATATGTCGTAGGGTGAGTATTCCTGCCGGTTTTCCGGTATCTCGTAACCCTTCTGCATTATAATGCTGTCTCCATTCGTAAGGCAGCGGTAGAGGCCAATGTTTCTTGTGCCTATCCATAACGTGCCGTCGCTCCTGAACCTATCCTTCACAACCCTGTATATGCGTTCATATTCAAAATCGGTATGCAGGGTGTCTATATTGTTGCCGGCTGTGCAATAACGGTATATTGTACCATCTTCAGTACCAATGAAACAGTCACTCCCGTCAACCGTTATGCTCGATAGCTGTTCATTGAAGAAAATCTCACTTTCATTGATTCCTGCGTACTCTTCTTCCTTGCTACAGCCTGCGCATAGCATATGTAGGAGAATGAACGTTGGAATAAGAACTGGAATTTTCATTATGTCCGGTGTTTTCTTGGGTAAGTTGCTTATTGCAAATATAATATAATGTTTTTAAATAACAAATGGCGGTGTGCATAATTGACAAACTGCTTCGTTGTCATCAATATTAAGGCTCAGTCGAGTACTTGGATACACTCCTTTCGCCTTAAATCTCAACGCCTTGTATTTTGTCAATTCTTACAAACCTAAAGGAGCTATGCCCAAAATTATATTTTGATACAGCTCCCTCTGTCTTGGTCTGCCGCGGTAACGTTCAGTTCGGAATAAGTTACTGCAAACGGTTTTTAACATCTGTTTCAATGTTTTAAATGTCTCAAATTTGTTTTTATATGCTTTTATAATATTTTTGTCTCGATTAATAGATGTTATTCTTTGTTAAGTTACATAAGAATAATAAAGATAGCTGAAAGAAAGATTATAGAAAAAATTACAACTATGAAAAAACGGTTTCTTTTTTTGCTGGTTTCGCTTCTTGCTCTTCCAAACATCCTTGTGGCGCAGCAGAAGACAACACTTAGTGCCAGAATCTATGGCTATAAGGGCGATATGGTCTATTTCGACTGTGTGCAGACACCGCTTATAGCGAAGGAGTTCCACACGAATCCTGGTGAGGAACATGTCTATAATTTCGAGTGCGACAATCTTGTGTGTCTCACGGTGAACGGGCGTACCAGTGTGCTGCTGCAGCCTGGTGACAGTCTGCATCTCGAAGTCAATTACGATGGCAAGAACATCAAGGTAGAGTATAGTGGCACTGAACGTGCCGTCAGCAACAACCGTCTGATGAAGAGTATCGAGAACCTGAAGCGCAGTTTGCGCTACAAGAGCCAGCTTCTTGGCTGTGTAGCACTCGACATAAAGCCTAAGGAACGTATTGCCGACTCGCGCACATTGCTCGAAAAGGCAATTGCTGTTATGGAGAAAAGCCAGGCGAGCCCCGAGGCAAAGAACTATGTGGCTTCAATGATTGACTATCAGGTTTATATGTCATTCATTGAATATCCTGTTATGTATGCCAGTGTAAGAGGTCTGCCTGTTGAAGAACAGGAGATAGGCGATTATTGGACAATCATGGACGGCTATGTTACAAGAACCGACCCTGAATCGCTGAGTTCTCCTGAGTACGCAAGCCTTCTTATGCGTTACTGCTTCTATATGAATGAGAAAACGGCCAAGGAGAATGGCAAAGAGTACACTATGCCTAAAGTTATGGAGGATATGTACGATGAGATAGCAGCTTATTATACCGGCGAGCAGCGCGACTTTCTGCTTTATACACTGTTGCGTAACTTTATAGTCAATGGCCAGGAAATAGAGAGAGCCGACAAACTCTATAAGGACTATCTCGACAAATACAATAGCAATGACCTCTACAAGGGTATTCTCGATATGCTCTTGCAATAATCACAGAAACATATTTAATGTCAATATTTATGGGAAAAGCTATATCTATACCAAAGTTTTTCTGTAAGATATTCACAGTTGTCATTCTGCTTGTATGCGGTATTGCAAGCGTTCAGGCACAGACACAGGGTGAATGGAAAGAAAAACCTGTTACGTTAAGGGTCAGCAACCAGCCGTTAGGCAAGGTTCTCGAAATGGTTGCTGAAGCTGCAAATGCAACGATAACTTTGCAGGATGTCTCTCTCTGGAACATAGACAGGCCTACAAGTATTGCCGTAAAGGAGAAACCGCTCGATAAGGTTCTTGGCGAATTGGTGGGCGACCAGAATGTAGTAATACGCTATGAAGGCGAGAACCAGATAATTCTAGAACCGGACAGGTACAGCGAACAGTCGAATGACGGGCTTAATGTCTCCGGACAGGTACTCGATAAGGATACTCAGGAACCGCTTGTCGGCGCGACAGTGCTCATAACTGACGGTCTCGGCAAGGATAAAGGTGCGCGAGGCTGCATAACCGACCTTGACGGCAAGTTCAGTCTGCGGCTCAATAGAAAGGAATCGCTCAGTATCTCCTATGTAGGATACGAGACCGTGTCGAAACAGATATTGAAGAACGCAAATAATCTTGTCATAGAACTGAAGCCCAGTATAGAGTTCGACGAGGTTGTCATCACCGGTTTAAGCCGCCGCAGCAAGGATAGCTTTACCGGAAACTATGTAGAGGTAAAAGGTGACGATTTAAGGAAGATGAACCCCACCAATATATTGAAGAGCTTGCAGTTCTTTGACCCCAGTTTCAAGATTATAGAAAATAACAGAACCGGTTCCGACCCGAATGCAGAGCCCGACTTCCAAATCCGCGGCGACCAGTCTTTGGGTTCAAAATCGATGAACAGCATGGACCTTATGCTCGATAATGTGTCAAGCCGTCCGAATACCCCTTTGTTCGTGCTCGACGGTTTCATTGTTCCGATGAGCAGGATATTGGACCTTGACCCGGAACGTGTCGAGAACATTACGATACTTAAAGACGCTGCTGCAACATCTGTCTATGGCTCGCGTGCCGCAAACGGTGTGGTTGTAGTTGAGACAAAGGTCGCTCCTGACGGCGCACTGTCGGTCTCTTACAACGGAACAGTGACAATACAGACCCCCGACCTCACAGACTATAATATGATGGATGCCGCAACAAAGCTCGACACCGAGTGGAGAGCCGGGCTCTATAATCCCAATAATGCGGCTCAGATGAACCTGTACAATCAGTACAAGCGCAATGTGCTTGGCGGTGTCGACACCTATTGGCTTTCAAAGCCGTTGCGCACGGCAGTCCAGCACCGGCATTCGGCAAGCGTAGCCGGTGGTACCGATGTCTTCCGTTACAGCCTTGACATAAATGCTGCGATGCAGCCCGGTGTGATGAAGGAATCGGAAAGCCAGACGAAGGGCGTGAATTTCAATATGACATACCTTAAGGAGAAATTCACCCTTCGGGCCAATGTGAGCCTTTCGGAGTCGGACAGCAAGAATTCGCCCTATGGCTCCTTCTCGCAATATACAAGGCTTAATCCTTATTATATCCCCGAGGATGCCAACGGCAAGCAGCAGAAGGTACTCGACAACAACACGGTAAGCGGACAGAGCAAGATTATTACCAATCCGCTCTATGATGCTACTGTAGGGATAAAGGATATGACAAACAGCCTTAACGTTACAACAAGCCTCAGCCTGGAGTATATGATACTGAAGAATCTGCGCATTACAGAGCAGTTCTCTTATTCAAGAGGAATGGCCGGCAGCGACAAGTTCCTGCCTGCCGACCACACAAGCTTTGAGCTTGAGGATGATCTCACACGCAAGGGCAGCTATTACAAGAGTACCGGCAACATGTCATCGTGGTCGAGCAACCTAGGACTCAATTATAACCTTGTCCTTAACAAGCATCTGTTCAGCATGTTTGCAAACTGGACAATAAGCGAGGACAGGAATGATTATGTGAACCTGTCGGCAACAGGCTATCCCGACCCGCATATGGATGACTTCATCTTCGGCAACAAAATGGAGACGAACATGAGCAACATTGGCAGTGAGAACATTTCCCGTTCCATCGGGCTGATAGGTCAGTTCTCCTACAGTTACGACAACCGTTACTCTCTTGATTTCAACCTCAGCGGTGAAGCTTCGTCACGGTATGCCAAGCACGAGCTTGTGCCGTTCTGGTCGGTCGGCGGCCGTTGGAATGCCCATAATGAGAAGTGGCTGCAGGGGTATCTGTCGAATCTTGTCTTCCGTGCAAGCTACGGAGTGACCGGCGAACAGAACTTCAGCCCGTCCGATGCAATAGAATACTATACCTTCTCCGGCACAATGCGCCCCTACCAGTCGTTCCCGGTTCTTGGTGCCCTGTTGAGCGGGCTCAACAATACGGAACTTGGTTGGGCAAAGACGTATAATACAAGCCTTTCTGTCGACTTCGGATTCTGGAAGAACCGCGTAAATGTCACATTTAACTACTATAACAACATAACCAAGGAGTTGCTGACGAACTATGACCTGGCTCCTTCAACCGGTTTCTCCTCAATGGTAATGAATGCCGGAGAATTGCAGAACAGGGGCTTTGATTTGTCTATGAACATTATTGCAGTACAGAATCTGCGCAAGCAGTTCTTCTGGACAGTCAGTGCCAACGCCAACAGCAACAGGAATAAGATACGCAAACTCTCCGATTACCTCAAGAAGGTCAACGAGGAGCAGATGAAGTCGGCCGATGCGCCATTGCCACAGTACCGTGAGGGTGAGTCAACCACAACGCTCTATGTGGTGCGTTCATTGGGCGTTGACCCTGTTACCGGCAAGGAGGTCTACCTGAAGCGTGATGGAACAAAGACATTCGTGTGGAACGCCAATGACAAGGTTCCGGTAGGAGATACCAACCCAAAGGTCAGCGGAACAGTATCTACCAGCATAAACTGGAAAGACCTTTCCTGTACACTCGGTTTCACATACAAATATGGCGGTGTCGTTTACAACCAGACCCTTGTCGACAAAATCGAGAACCAGAATGTGGCCTACAACCTCGACAAGCGTGCGGGGCAGGGACGTTGGGAAAAACCCGGTGATGTTACTCCGTATGTAGGTTTCAGCCCCACCGGTGCCAATACTCCGGCAAGCACGCGTTTCATAATGGACGACAACGAGATAAAGTTTGCAACGCTTAACATTGGCTATAGGTTTAAAGGCGAGAGCTTCAAGTTCCTGCGTAACGCAAACATAGACGTGCTTGCATTGAGCTTCACAACAAACGACATTGCTCGCATTTCGCCCATCAGGATGGAACGTGGTCTCGATTACCCGTTTGCACGTTCCTACACTCTTTCCATGTCCATAATGTTCCGATAATCAAGATTTTCAAACATAACAGAACGATGAAAAAGACTTTATATATACTTTCAGCCGGTTTGGCAGGAATCTTCTCTCTTGCTTCTTGTTCCGACTGGCTCGATGTAACACCTAATACCGATGTGCCTGCAAAGGAACTTTTTACAACGGAGAATGGCTTCAAGAGTTCTCTTGCCGGGCTGTATATTTCAATGACAGAAGAAGATACTTATGGGAAGAATCTCAGCTTCGGCCTCTTGGAACAGCTGGCACAGATGTATGACAAACTGCCCGACGGCACGACAGACCGCAGCAGCGTCTACATCTACGACAGGGAGACAAGCGGTGCGTACAACACCAAGGGTGTGCTGGCAAACATATGGCGTACGCAGTATAATACAATAGCCAATGCCAATAACTTGCTGAAGTGGTGGAACCTCAACGCAGAAACCGTGCTTGTCGACACGTTGACACGCCGTATGATACGTGGTGAGGCTCTAGCCTTGCGTGCATTCCTGCATTTCGACCTGCTGCGCGGCTGGGGGCCTGTCGGCTATGCCGGCAGTGATGCAGCCAAGGAGATGAAATGTATGCCTTACCGCACGGTAGCCGACCACTCTAAGCAACCGCTGCTTCCTGCAAGTGAAATTGTAGCCTGCATTCTCAAAGACCTCAAAGAAGCCAGGGATTGTATGAGCTATGAGAGCGGTATCGACCTGAGCGAGCAGACCGATGGCAGGCAGCTGCGTCTCAATTACCACGCAATAAATGCAATGCTGGCACGTGTCTATTCCTATGCCGGCGAGAAGGACAGCGCGGCGATGTATGCCCGGATGGTCATCGACGGCTGCGGTCTCGCGCTTGAAAGCGGCAATGACAATGACCCGATACTCTCTAAAGAGGTTATTTTCGGCCTGAATATGTATGAACTGAAGGATAATCTTTCCGATTATTTTGCTATTGGCGACAAGATGACCACAAAGTATTATCTGAACCTCTCCACCCTGAACTCGATATTCGAGACCGTAGGCTCCGAGAGCGAGGATATGCGTGCAAAAGGAACTGCATTCCACAGAAACAACGAAATGCAGTGTGCGATATCCCTGAAATATATTGAGAATGACAATGGAATAATTCCCCTCATACGTCTTCCCGAGATGTATTACATTGCCAGTGAGGCTTCGGAGTGGCCCGGCGAGGCAGCGGGTTATGTCAACAGTGTGCGCAACAAACGAGGCATATCTAAGGCAAAGGATGTCGTGTGCGACACCGAGGAACAGCGCGTTGCCGCTCTTAACAAGGAATACCGCAAGGAGTTCTATGGCGAGGGACAATATTTCTGGTTCCTCAAGATGCACGGTATTGTAGGCCCGCTGGCACATTGTACCGAAGTGGAGCTTGCTGAGGAGAATTTCATTTTCCCATTGCCCGATGCCGAAATTGAATATGGCTGGACACAGGAAGAGGAAGTGGCGGCTGATGACACAGCTCCAAATGGTGAGATAATGCCTAGATGACAATGATTCAAACAAGAGAATGATTATATGAAAAAGAGAGTTCAATATATAACTGGCCTGCTGTGTGCTGTATTTGCATTAGCTGCCTGCGAGAACCACGAACCCGATTTGTTCGACAAGGATGCGAATGGTGCGTACTTCGACTATGAGCATGCCGCCGATTTTGAGAGGACACTCAATTTTGCCGAGCATATTGTGGGCAATCCCGACACGGTTACAGTAAAGCTGAAGGTCAAGCTGCTTGGCTATATCGTTGATGAGAAACGTACGTTGTCGGTAAAGACAAAGGAGGTTGAAGGCTACGAACCTGCCGATGTCGTGATAGAAGAGGTGACTTTTGCCGGCAAGGAGTATGAGAAGGATATAAACGTAAAGGTTGTGCGTCCCGGGGTAGAGGATGCTCTCCAGGCAATCTGTATATACCTTGACGGCAGCGGTGACATCGGTACCGGAATAGCAGGAAAGAATGAGATAAACCTGTATGTGACAGAGACGTATGAAAAGCCTGCGGTGTGGTATAGCCATATGGAGACATACCTGGGCGAGTGGAGTAAGGAAAAGCATATATTCCTGGCCGGACATACCGGCAACAACCGTTTCTATGAGAACCTTTATGACAACAATATGGGAATGCACATTTTCGACTCTATCGTAAGCCTTAATGTGAGTGCCGTGAATGCGTTGCTCAGAAATGAGCCTGCAGCTCCCATTGAAGTAGACCTGCCAATACTCATGGAGAGCGATTACCCGGCCTACACCATTCCCTATTTCTGGAATGGGTATGAAGAGTATCTCGGAATGTTCAGGGCAGCCAAGTTCTGCCGCTTCACAACGATGTTGGGCGGTTCGGGCACCAAGGATGTCGCAGCGTTGTTCGCAAGCGATGCAGCTATGCAGAAGATGATGGCCGAGGCCGGCAATTTCCACAAGAGCGATGTTCTCGATATGCTGAACGAGTACTATGCCTATGCAATGATGGGGTATCCTATTTCGGAGTACAGGAATCTTTGCTGGGTCGAGCTTAGGAACAATGTCAACTACAACGTCAGAATACCGTTCTGGTGGGAAGACCCTAATAGCCTTGGCACTGCAGAAATCGTAAAATACTATTTTGGCGATTACGATGCCGAGAAGTATCAGTTTATGCTAAAGACAATGCTGGCAGCCGATGGAGCGGAAAACTTTGTTGCAGCATCTATCCTGCCGTTTGCATTAGACAAGGAGAACGGGACTTACGGATGGGACGAATCTCCGTTCGGCGAAAAGCAGCTTTCAGGCCAGGAACGTCTCAAGGAGTGTTACCGTCTTATTAAGGCTGCCAATGACAAGCGTCCGCCTTCAAGGAGATATGATATACCAGAAGTCACTCTCGATTGAGAGTGAAGGCAGAATATAAACAACTATCGAAAGATTCCAATATGAAAAAAATATCGTCATTTATATTATCACTTCTTCTGTTTGCCGGATGTTACGAAGACAAGGGCAACTACGACTACTCATTGGATTCAATGAATGAGATAACCTCGGTTACCTTCTCTCCATCTGTGGTAAAGGCTGCCGACGGCAATGTAATAGAGGTGCAGCAGGCACTCGACGAAGAGGACAGGACACGCCGCATTGAGGCTATAGTGGAACAGACGCTTGCAAGCAGTCTCGATGACCTCGATTTCTACTGGTGCAGGTCATACACTGCGGAGAACGGTGCTGCAGTGAAGGATACAATATGCTCCAGAGGCTTCCTTGAATTTGATTTGCCTGTAGGGAAGTCTGTCTCTTACGATATATTCCTGCAGATATATGACAGAAGTACCGGTCTCTCTCACTATTCTTCGTTCAAGCTAAGGACACGTCCGGTTTTCAAGAATAGCCTTTTTGTCCTGCATGGCGAGGAGGGCAGCCGAAAGATTGGCAACATTGAGGTCATTGGCAACGAGACCAAGATATACACCGATATAAAGTCTGTTACCAGGGACAACAACCATTATGGAAATGCAACCGGTTTCGGGTATACCACCTACATTGACATACCCGACGACCTTACAAACATTGGCATCACCAATACTCTGACGGTTTATGGCAGCAATGGCGAGACAAGGGCATACAACCCTCACGGAATGATGGTAAAGTACACCGCGCCGCAGATTTTCAAGCCTGCGAGCGATAGCTTCTCGTATGTCAGGACAGTACAGACCGGTGACCCTTCAAATTATACCCAATACAAGGTTGTCCTTGCCGAGGGTGGCGAAGCATACATAGGAAACTATGTCCACGCTCTCTATAAGCCCGGCTATGGCTGCGAGAACAATCCCGACCTTCCTCATCAGACAGACTATGAGATAACTGCAGCAACCGTCACCCATAACCGTTTCTTGTTCTGGGATGCCAAGAATGGCCGTTTCCTCTATTCAGCAAAGGAAGACCCGGGTTTTGCCAACAATGAGGGCAGCTCCATAAACACAGGTATTGCATCAATGAGTCCTCTGCTCGATGCAAATGTAAGTTTCCGCGGCTTGCAGAAGTCGCCTGCCGATATGACAGCCGTAATGGGTTATATAAACTACCGCGACAACTATGACCAGCAGAATCCTTGTTTCATCTTCAAGGACGATGCCACCGGCGACTATTATCGCTATGAACTTCAGGTGCAGAATATCGGCGACGGCAGCAAGGCAAGGCAGACACGCGGCGTTGACGGTGAACTGGAAGAAGCACTATCGGCATATACGGTTCTGAGCGAAAAGAGGCTTGAAGGCTTCACACCGTCCGATGTCTCTGTAATTGCTTACAATTCCTGGTTCACCTCCTCTAATCTCTTCTTTGCCGAAGGCAACACCGTCTACCGTTACAACGTATCCAACGGTGACAAGTTTATCGTCTATGAGGCTCCTCATGGTTACGATGTTACAGGAATAAAGTTCCGCACGGAGGATAGTTCCGCATTCAGCGGCGACCTTGGCCTTTACCTGAATATTGTAATGTATGACGGTTCCAACGGTGCTGTGGCCGAGATAAGGCTCAATACTGCAGCCGATGTGGACAATGATTATGCTCCACTGTTCTATGACAAGGACAACGAGGGTAACAGATGGGGCGAGATAAAGGATATTCAGTTCGTCAACGAGTATATGTACAAAACTATTTATTAGAAAATAATTCAGCCGTATGAAAAAGACCATTCTGTCTATATTGATTGTGCTTTGCAGTGCTCTCGCAACATATGCACAGGCCGGTAAGGTGACGGTGAAAGGAAAGATTGATGGCATAAAGGAAGGTCGCCTTTACATGCTTGCTCTTGCATCGGAGGAGAAGATGGACACTCTGTGCGTCTGCGACATAAGAAAAGGCAAGTTTACCCTGCAGACAACATTGGAGGAACCGGTGGTTGCACAGATAGTCGTTGGCGGTTTTTCGGGTGGCTTCACGCTGATAGCAGAACCGGGTGTCACATACCGGGCGTTGTTGAGCGAGGATGACAATTACTACATCAGGGGCGGCTGCCTCAATGACAGTTATGTTGCCCATATGAGAGTTTCCGACTCGCTGCGTGCTGCAATATCGGTGTTGCAGGGACGTTACGAAACATACCGTGCCGAGAGGAAATTCCGCAGTGCGAGCCAGGTCAACGACACTCTTCGGCGTGAGCAGGAAAAATTGAATTTGTTGACAAGGGAATTCCTTAATGCTAACGACAATGTCATTTCGGCATACACAGTATATTCGAACATAGTTATGCGTGATATGGGCCTCAGGGATACAAGGGAAATGTATGCATCCTTGGGTGAGGGTGCAAAGGATACCCGTCATGGGCGCGTAATAAAAGAACGTATAGCACGCCTCTCAAAGACCGAAGGAGGTGCAAAGGCTCCGGACTTTACCCTGCCCGATGTGAATGGCAATCCGGTTACAATGAGCAGCGTGCCCGGAAAAATAAAAATCATCGACTTCTGGGCAAGCTGGTGCGGCCCTTGCCGTCTCAACAACACGGTGCTGAGAGAACTCTATGACGAGTACCACGGGAAGGGGCTTGAGATTATCGGCGTTTCGCTCGACGACGATAAAGAGAACTGGGCGATGGCAATAGAGAAGGATGGCCTTGTTTGGGTCAACCTCTCCTCGCTCGAAGGATGGAACTGCGCAGTGGCACGTCTCTACAACATAACAGGTGTCCCTTCACTGTTTATACTCGATGAGAACAATAATATTGTAGCAACTGGGCTTCATGGTGAACGCCTGAGAGCATTCCTGCAAGAGAATCTTGAATGAAAACGACAAAACATATTCTTAACTTCTGAGTAATGAGAAAGTTTTTGACATTAGCTTTGCTGGCAGCAGTCACTGTTGCCGCTGCACGAGAGAATAAATTCGTCATAAGAGGTATTATGACAAGCACAACCCTGTGCTACAGTGATGAAACGGTAAAGGAAGTAAGGCTTGAACACGTTGTCGACGGAGAGACTGTAGTGGTAGCTACAGCCCCGGTGATAGACAATGAGTTCGTGCTCGAAGGCCCCCTGCCAAGTGCAGTGGGTCTCTACAGCATAACCGGGTTCGATAACGGCAGTCTACAGCTGTTTCTTGAGGATAAGGATTATGGCGAGATAAATGTAGGTCCTTTCGATGCCGCGTATCCCGTTGCGGCAAGGATAGGCGGCACACCATGTAACAATACCTACCAGGCATACCTCGACCTCAACAACAAGTGTATCAAGGAGAGCAAAGAGCGCATGAAAAAGGCACACGAGAGCATCCCTGAGGAGTTCAAGGGCAATCCCGAGGCCGAGGCACAATACACCTCGCCCACATTCTATGTGAACAACATGCACTTCAAGGTGGCAATTATGGATTTCATTTACCAGAACATTGAATCGCCTGTTGTGCTGTATGTAATAAAATACGCCATGGTTCCCACATTCACTGCCGAAACAATCAAGGGCTTCCTGAGAGCGGTTCCCGAGGAATTGCACAAGCAGGCTATGTACAAGGAACTTGTAAACGACATGCTTGCCGCCAACCTCAAGGTAGGCTCCGAGGCACCGGATATCAGCGGCTTTACACCCGATGGCAAAGAACTGTCGCTCTCCGATTTCCGTGGCAAGTATGTCTTCATTGACTTCTGGGCAAGTTGGTGTGCGCCATGCCGCCGCGAGATTCCGTTCCTTAAAGAGGCACTTGCCTATTCCGGTAACAGCGACAATCTTGTAGTGTTCAGCTATTCAATTGACAACGAGAGGGATGCTTGGGTCAACTGCATTGAAAAGAACCGGCTGGAACATAAGAACTGGCTGCACGTATCAACGCTTAAAGGGTGGAGCAGCGATGGGATAAGGCTCTTCGGGGTAAAAGGAGTTCCCTTTACGGCACTCATAGACCCCGATGGCAATGTTGTCGCTTTTGAACTCAGAGGAGAGGAGATGGTAAAGAAACTGAAAGCCATTGTAGATGGTGCAAACAACAAATGAATAGAACTATGCTACACAGATTATTTTCAACAATAATAGCGGTTGTCTGCTGCTTGGCTGCAAGCGCACAGGGAACATGTGTAATCAACGGCACAATAGAGAATGCTGGCAAGAAGATAAAGAGCCTCACTCTGGTGCGTACCGATAATTCTGGTCGGGAGGTTGAGGTGGCGACAGCCAAGGTAAAGAAAGGAAAGTACACTTTTAGATACGAGCTTGCAAATGATGAGCCGGTCCTGATGTATACAATAAAAGGGCTTTCCCAAGACCTCGAGGTGTTTGTTGAGCAGGGCGAGGTAACGGTAAATACACCATCGGCAGCCAAACCGTGGGAGAGCACCATTACAGGTACGCCGGCAAACGATACATACGCAGAGTTCAAGGGCATTATACATTCCGGCGGCTCTTTGCTGCTGGAACGCCAGGGGGCACACGAGGATATAAATCGACTTTCGCAGACAGTAAGGTTCCTTATCGACCATAACAGTTCACCTATGACTCCGCTTATGATTGAGCGTTTGCTGCTTTGCCAGCTTACTCCTGCTTATGCCGAGCAGATGCTTAAGACCATAGATATCTCCCTGCAGAATCATCCTTATACCGCATCACTCCGCAACAAGGTGCTTGCAGGCAACCTCAAGGTGGGCAACGAGGTGCCCGACATTCTGCTCTCCTTGCACAATGGCGAGCAGACAACTCTGTCCTGTTTTCGTGGAAAGTATGTCGTCCTGAACTTCTGGTCGGCTGGTGATGCAAAGTCGGCCCCAATGCTTGAGGAACTTCAGAACCTGTATGGTATTGTGGAGGAGAATAAGGAGCAGCTTGTAATTGTAAGTGTTGCCTTGGATGATGATGCTGAAGCCTGGAGAAAGGCCGTAAGCAGCAATAATATGGAACGTGAGGGTTGGATTAATGCCTATGACGGCATCGTTGCCGATTCCCCTGCCGCAAGGCTCTTTGGCATAGAGAACACTCCCAGGATTCTCCTTGTTGAGCCCGAAGGCCGTGCCGTATCACTCGATATGGATATTGACGAATTGGTTATGCGCATTGAGCAGATACTCTCGGGCGACCTCTATTACCTCGACCAGCAGGATTAAAAGATTAAGTGTATATGCAAAAAGGCAGGAGGCTTCATATGACCTCCTGCCTTTTTGCGTGTATAAACAAGAACTTGGCTTTGTGTCAATTATCCAGGCTTAAAGCTATCTATTTGTTCTGTTACGCATTTATAACAGAGTGATAGGCTATAAGATGAATATTGTTAACATAATTTAACTATCGGGGGGGGTAAAACGAATACTTATTAGTACATTTGTTGCAAATTCAGAATGATTAGACAAAATAATAGATAATCAAACATTTTTTAGTTTATGAGAAAATTTACTCTATTTTTTGCATTATTGTTCATTACAATTGGTGCAATGGCACAGATTGCTGCTGACAAGTATTACACTGTTGTTGCAGAAGGGCATACAAATGTCGACACTCCGGCTTGGGCTGTGAATGACGACGGAACATCTTTTGTTTCTACAGGAAACACTACAATTGCCAATGAGGCACAAAAGCATTTTGCATTCATAACTTACAATGATGCTACTTACATTTACAGCGTGTTTGCTAAGAAATTTGTAAAAATGGATGCATCCCTTTCTGCTGATGGTGGTGATGCAGTTACTGTAGAGGCTCTTAGCAATGGCAAGTACTTCTTTAAGTTTAATGACACTAAAAATATCAACATTGGTGGAGATGGACAAATGGTGATTGATGGGTGGGATACTAAAGATGGTGGTAACCAAATGACACTTACCGTGGCCGGTGAATTCAGCACGGAGGATTTGAATGAGGCTATAGCTTCTATGCTGTACTTACCGAACCACACAGGCGCAAAAACGAGAACTAATAGAAAACTCGGCTCATTTACTATAAACGCTGACACATACACTCTGACAAGCAATGAGCAATTGCAGAGCTATGTTAACAAGACCGACAAGGTGTTTACTGTTGGCGCAGGTAGCGAGGTGACTGTTGCCATGACACAGTCTGCTGGTTCTTGGATGAATGCGTTTGTTTATATTGATGCAGACAAGAACGGTTTTACAGCCTCAATAGCTGCAGATGGCTACACACCTGCCGGCGACCTCGTTGCGTATTCATTCTACAATAATGGTGCGGCAAGCGATGAATCAGGATGGGACAGTAAGGGTAACGTTATTAGTGGCGGCAACCGTAGCACTCTTGACCTTCCAACCTTTATGGCTCCAGAAACACCGGGTACATATCGTCTGCGTGCAAAGTATGACTGGTGTAACATTAACCCGGCTGGTGACACAGGAACATACTTTAACACTACTTTTACCGGTAATGGTGCGGCAATAATCGACTTCACGATTGTTGTTACAGAACCACTGCCGGAGTATGATGCGACATATCGACTCACAGACCAGGCTGAAAACGTTTATGAAGGCGAGTTTGTTTATAACACTCAGAACCATCCTGTATTGACAGGTGCTCACGATGTAACCTTCGCTGACGAGGCGTGGGATGAGACCAATCTTCTTTATACAGCAACAATAGATTTCGGGTTCCCCGTTTCAAAGGTTGGCGGTGCAACAAACGAGGCGTTGCTTGATATAAACAGTACTTCTAAATATATTCGTAATGATGGCGATGATGTAAAGGTAAGCACTGCTGCTGCTGATGCAAGTTGTCTCTGGGCAATTTATCCCGAATTCACTGATGGCGCATTTACATATGAGATAATGAATGTTTCAACAGGTAAGTATCTTTATACAGCTGCGACAACTGGCGTTCATGACACTCAGGGTACAATTGTTTTGAACACAACTGCTACAAAGTTTACAGTTGTTAGTGACAAGGACTTTAAGGTGGCAGACAAGGATTTATATCTTTCTATAAACTCTCCTTTTGGTGATGATGGTGTATATCTTGGAGTTCACGGCAATGTACACGATGGAACAAACATCACAAACAATACAGTGCCGGCTTATCCAGTTGCAATGACCGATGCTAAGTATGCTACATTCTACGCACCTTATGCAGTTATAGTTCCCGAAGGTGTTACAGCTCACACTGTTACAGTTAATGGCAATTGGGCTACATTGAGTGACCCATTGGAGGTTATTCCTGCATACACAGGTGTTGTTCTCTACTCAGAGACTCCTGCAACATATACATTCGCTGTTACAGAAAGCGATGCAACAGTGGAGGGCAATGCTCTTGAAGGTACTGTTGCTGCGACATATATAACAGCAAATGCTTATGTTCTTGGTATAAAGGACGGAGAGGTTGGTTTCTACAAGGCTGTTACAAATGGTCAGGAGAGTGGAACATTCCTTAATAACCACCACAAGGCATACTTGCCGGCAAGCGCGGTGCCTAACAAGTCTGCTGAATTCTAT
>CAZAIM010000016.1:0-28170 GCA_964485215.1 uncultured Bacteroidaceae bacterium
CATATTCAAGCGCGAAAGCATTGACACAGCACTGCTCGAAAAGATTTCAATCATTCTCGAGCACGACTTTTTTGTATACTACAGCAATGATATGTCATTGAAGAAATGACTGCGGTGCACGAAGAAGCCGAGCAACATTTCGGAGTTGTTCGGCTTGTCGGGAGAAAACGGTTTAATCTCTGCCCGTTTTCTCCTTTTTTTGAGGCTGCAGGGCTCTAAAACGGTTCTAAAATCAGTACCTGTTTTTGTTTTCTATCATTTTTTACTACCTTTGGAATGATAGAATCCTTCAATCATGAACACACATACTTTTTTAGCGTTTGACCTTGGTGCCACAAGCGGCAGAGCCGTTGCCGGTATCTTAGAAGAGGGCAGAATGAAACTTAACGAAGTTCACAGATACCCGAACTACATCACCGAAAAGGGAGAGAAATGCCATTGGGATATAAACCGTATTTTCAATGAGCTGAAACAAGGGTTGAAGAAGTGTAGTGAACAGGGTATAAGGCCTCATTCCATAGGCATCGATACCTGGGGAGTAGACTTTGGCTACATAGCAAAGGACGGCAGCATAGCAGGCCTGCCACGCGCCTACCGCGACCCTTACACCGGCGGCATTCCGGAGGAGTATTTCAAAATTATACCGCGCGAGGAACTTTACCGCCGCACCGGAATACAGATAATGAACTTCAACTCTCTTTTTCAGCTTTATGCGGCAAAACGCGAGGGATGCAGTTGCCTTGAGGCTGCCGACAAGATTATGTTCATGCCCGATTTGCTTGCTTACATGCTCACCGGAGAGATGAACTGCGAATATACCGAAGCCTCGACGTCTCAGCTCATAGACCCAAAGACAAAGCAGTTTGACAAGGAGCTTCTCGAAGCGGCAGGCATCGACAGCAGCATTCTGTTGCCGGTGACAATGCCCGGAAGAGAGATAGGTATGCTGAAGAAGGAGATTGCAGAAGAGTGTGGCATCGAGAGGATTCCTGTAATTGCGGTCGCCGGGCACGACACCGCCTCGGCAATAGCGGCAATACCGGCAAAGGACAGAGAGTTCGCATTCCTGAGCAGCGGCACCTGGAGCTTGATGGGAATAGAATGCGAGGCACCTATAATAACAGAGGAGACCTGCCGCCTGAACCTTACCAATGAGGGCGGCATAGAGGGAACAACCTGTTTCCTGAACAACATAACCGGGATGTGGCTGCTCGAGCAGTGCCGCAAGGAGTGGAACGGAAAGAAGAAGGAGTACAATTACGATGACATCATCGGTATGGCTCGGGAGGCAGAACCGTTCATCTCCTTTGTAGACCCGAATGACACGCTGTTCACCAACCCAACAAGCATGACGGCAGCCATCGGGGAGTATTGCCAAGGAACAGGCCAGAAAGCCCCGGAAAACGATGCACAGACAGTACGCTGCATTTTCGAGAGCCTTGCGCTCTGCTACAGGCACACCCTCGACAAGATTAGGGAAGTTGCTCCACACGAAATAAAAAGGGTTCACATAATTGGCGGAGGTTCAAGAAACCGCCTGATGAGCCAGTTGACGGCAAATGCAACAGGAACCATAGTCGTTGCCGGACCTTCCGAGGCCACAGCCATAGGCAACTGCATGATACAGGCACAGGCTGCCGGGCTCGCAGGAGACCGTTGGGAAATGCGTGCGCTCATTGAGAATGCAGTCGAATGTGAAACGTTTACACCTGAAGAGGAAGCGGAATGGCAGCAGGCATACGACCGCTACAGGAACATTATAGAGAAAAGCAAATAAAAGAACAATAAAAATTGTCAATATGGAAACTATAAGAAACAACAAGGCACTGATGGCTGAGATTGACCGCATAGCCGAAGTGGCCGGCTACTTGTGGACAAAAGGATGGGCCGAACGTAATGGCGGCAACATATCGGTCAACGTTACTGAGCTTATGGACGAGGATGGCAGGAATCTTCCACCACTTGCTCCACCCCGTGAACTAACAGAGAGCGTACCGTTCCTGGGCGGACATTTCTTCTATGTCACAGGCACAGGCAAACGCATGCGCTACGTTGCAAAAGCACCTTTCGAGAACGGGTCAATCATACGCATATCGCCCGACGGGACATCGTTCGACATCATCGCCGAGCAGCCCGTATGCCCCACCATGGAGATACACTCGCACCTTATGATGCACAACTATCTGCGCAGCATCGGGCGCAACACAACCGTGGTGCTGCACACCCACCCAACCGACCTCATAGGCTTCTCGCACTGCAAGCCATTCCTCGAGAGTTCAAGGCTGCTGACCCGCACGCTATGGCGCATGATACCCGAAGCACGCATTGTAGTTCCCAAGGGCATAGGCGTTGTGCCATATGCAATCCCCGGAACATTAGAACTTGCACGGCTGACAATTGAACAGTTGCGCACACACGATATGCTGCTGTGGGAGAAGCACGGTGTGCTTGCCGTAGGCGATGACATCATAGACTGCTTCGATGCCATTGACACCATGAGCAAGTCGGCACAGATATACTTCAACGCACGCTGGGCCGGTTTTGAGCCGGTAGGCATGACCGATGAACAGCTCGATGCACTTGTCCCTGCATTCAACCTGCCCGACTGCTACTGACCCCGACGGTACACAGATAAAAGATTATCGGCAGCAACCCGGGTTGCTGCCGATAATCTTTTATCTGTACCTTACATATTCCATTTCATTGTGTCCGTCACTCATATACATCCTGTCGCGGAAGAAGCGTATGTCATACGTGCGCACATCGTCGAAAAATTCGGAATAGAGTACCAGACGGCCATAATTCACCTCAAAATAGCCGCCATCTACCGTACTTTCGATGTGCCCCCATATATCGCCGTACCTGTAGGACGAAGTCCACATACCTTGAGGAGTGAAATTGAATATCTCCTCTTCATACATTTCGTGGTCCTCATAATAATAGCCCCACTCGCCAACCAGCCTCTCTTCGAGCTTCCAGTCATCGTCATCGCACGACACAAGACCCAGTGCCACAAACAATAGTGGCAACAGCATACATTTCTTAAGTAAATTCTTCATATAAAGACATTATTGTTCAACCTTTCTTCCGCCACGAGCGGGATACGACTGCGAATATACAAACAAATATTGTAACCGGCAATCAGAAACTGCCTGAATTTGCATTGACAGTTTTTCAGGTATCAAGAAGCTGATTAAACAATAAAATCGTATATTTGCCATGTTGCAACAGTTGCACTATGAAAAAGAAAATAAAAAAAGCAATCGAAAGGCTGCGCCTGCTCAACGACAACAAAGAGATTGGGGGTAACGTTCTGCTCTGGTCATTCATCAAGTTCTTTACGGGGCACCAGAGAGTGAAGCAAGCCGCTGCCGCGCTCACATACCACACACTTTTTGCCATTGTCCCGGTTATGGCACTTATGGTGGCAGTTGCAAAGGTTATGGGATATGGCGAAGCCTTCAGCGCACAGATTGTGGCATTCCTGCCGGGACAAGAAGGAGTGGCCGACGAGCTATTGTCGTTTGCCGAGAGATACCTGAAGAATGCCGGTTCGGCATACTGGCTGGGAGCAGTTTTTGGCCTCATACTGCTCATATACTCCCTATTCTCGATACTCCAGACTATTGACGGCTCGTTCAACTCGCTGTGGAACCTGAAGGAACATAGCCTGAAGAAACAGGCAAAGACGTTTCTCATTTTGCTGTCGGTTCCATTTGCAGCAATTCTATTACTGGCTGCGTGGCTTAGCATCTCATCGTACTTCGACGGAGGATTCATGCGCGATGCCAATATCTTTGTACTGACAACCTGCATATTCATATCGGTGCTGTTCATTGCCTACAAGTTCATTCCGAACACGAAGGTCAACACCCGTCATGCCGCCCTATCGGCAGTATTCTGCGGTTTTGTATTCGCGGTTATGCAATACTGCGGCTCACTAATCTTCAACCTGTTCAGCAGCTACCATAATATATACGGTGACCTTGCAAATGTTCTGCTGTTCATACTATGGATATACTTCTCGTGGACCATATGCCTTACAGGCTCACGCTGGAACTATCTGCTGCACGAGGGAGACAGGCTCGATGCCGAAAATAGGTTCAAGGGAATGAGCTACAACGGACGTAAGTTCCTCACACTGCTGGCCATCATAAAGTGCCGGGAACTCTCGAAAGAGAACAAGAAGCACCTTTTTTCCATAAGAGATGCCGCTGCCAAGATAAGCAGCAACTACAGTATTCCCATGAATGTCACCGACAACATTCTCGACACCATGGAACGCAAAGGAATAATAAAAGAGAAAGGAGAAGACAAATACCTTCTCAAGGAGAGCTACAGGCTAAAGGAGAGCAATGAGATAATTGAAATGCTCGACAACGAGGGCCGCCACAGCATCAATGAGCTTGCATTGCAGCTTGGCAACGAGGAGAAAGCCATGTGGCAGAAGATAGAGAAAAGCACAAGAGAAGAAAAATAAGAAGCCTTTTTGTTTTGTTCTTCACAATGTTTGCACTAACTTCGCAGCAGATTTCAAAAACGGGGTGCCTTAATATTATGGGCTGAGATCATACCCAAGAACCTGATCCGGGTAATGCCGGCGTAGGAACAGAGCTTATGTACACATTCCAATAGACATAGGCGATACAGGAAAAATCCCCATTTTCTGTTTAACAACGGAGCGTGGAGGATTTCTTTTCATGCTCCAAAAAAAAGATTGGAACAGCAATGAAAAAAAAGACATTGCAATGCTGCCTGGCACTGGCAGCACTACCCTCTGTGCTATGTGCACAGGAGGTCGGGAGCGATAGCCTGCACACGAAACTGCAGGAAGTGGAAATATTGTCGGTCCGCGCAACGGAGACAACTCCGGTAGCCTACACCAACATAGGCAAGGAGGAACTGAAGAGGCAGAATACAGGGATAGATTTCCCCTATCTCGTCTCCATGACACCAAGCGCGGTGGCAACAAGCGATGCAGGAGCAGGCATCGGATATACAAGCCTGCGCATACGCGGAACCGACGGCACACGGATAAATGTTACAGCCAACGGCATACCGGTAAACGACTCTGAAAGCCACTCGGTATTCTGGGTAAACATACCCGACCTTGCATCATCGGTCAAGGACATTCAGATTCAGCGTGGCGTAGGCACATCGACCAACGGCGCAGGAGCATTCGGAGCAAGCATCAATATGCAGACAAGCGAGTTCAACACACAACCCTACGCAGGCTTCAGCGGCTCATTCGGGTCGTTCGGCACCCACAAGGAGACACTGCGCGCCGGGACCGGAATTGTTGGCGGCCATTGGGCACTGGACATAAGACTGTCGGACATAGGCAGCGACGGATACATTGATCGCGCAAGCACAAGCCTCGGCTCCTATTACATCCAGGGAGCATACTATGGCAACAGCACAACCCTGCGCCTTATAACATTCGCAGGCAAGGAGGAGACATACCACGCCTGGAACTACGCAAGCAAAGAGGAGATGGCGATGTACGGGCGGCGTTACAACAGCTGCGGCTATATGTACACCGATGCCGACGGCAAGGCACACTATTACAAGGAGCAGACCGACAACTACACCCAGAAGAACTACCAGTTGCTGCTCGACCATGAGTTCAGCAACCGCTGGAAAATGAACATAGGACTGCACTACACCAAGGGCGACGGCTATTACCAGGAGTACAAGACAGACCGCAAACTCATTGAATATGCATTGTCTCCGTTCACCATTGACGGCAACGACATGACACGGAGCGACCTTGTGCGCAGAAAGGCGATGGACAACCACTTCGGTGGCGGAATATTCTCACTCAGCTACACCGGTGAACGGCTGAACGCCACATTGGGCGGAGGGGCGAACCGCTACTATGGCCGACACTTCGGACAGGTGCTGTGGGTAAAGGAATATATCGGGGAACTGACACCCGACCACGAATACTATCGCAACAACGGAGCAAAGAACGATGCGAACATATTCATTAAAGCAGACTTCAAGCTGACAAGAAGAGTGAACATTTATGCCGACCTGCAATACCGTCACATTGGATACAAGATTAACGGAAAGAACGACAAGTGGAACGATGCCGCAGGTTCACTCCAACAGCTTGCAATTGACGAGGACTTCGGGTTCTTCAATCCCAAAGCCGGCCTTTCGTGGCAGATAGACAAGAACAACAGGATATTTGCATCGGCAAGCATCGCACACAAAGAACCGACACGCAACAACTATACCGACGGAAAGCTCAACGAGCCTCCACGTGCCGAACGCCTCACCGATTATGAGATTGGCTACACATTCGGCAACAGCTGGCTGAGAGCCGGTGTGAATGTCTATTACATGGATTACAAGAACCAGCTGGTACTCACCGGAGAACTGAACGAGATTGGCGAACCGCTTGCAGCAAACATACCCGACAGCTACCGTGCAGGAATTGAGATTGTCGCAGGTGTGACCTTGCCTTTCGGCTTCAGCTGGGATGCCAATGCCACACTGAGCCGCAACCGCATAAAAGATTTTACCGAGGTGCTGTACGACGACGACACATACGAGAAATGGGAGGTCAATCACGGCGACACCCAGTTATCCTTCTCGCCCGATGTCATCCTCAACAACCGCTTCGCCTACAGCAGCAAAGGCCTTGAGGTGTCGCTGCAGTCGCAATATATCGGCAAGCAATACATGAGCAACAGCGAACAGAAAGAACACAGGCTCGATGCCTATTTTGTGAGCAACCTGCGCGTTGCATACACATTCAAGCTGCCAAGCATAAAGAGCATTACCGTTGGAGCAACCGTGTACAACATATTCAACGAGGAGTATGAGAACAACGGATATGCCGGCAGCGGCTGCTACACCGGCAGCGACGGCATCAAGCAACGATACAACTATGCAGGCTATGCAGCCCAGGCAGGAATAAACGTACTCGGGCACATAAATATAGAACTGTAACGAACCTTTTACCTTTAAGAATCATGCTTGAAATTTTGGGAGTAATAACAGGTATCATATACCTGTGGCTTGAATACCGCGCCAGCATCTATCTGTGGATTGCAGGTATAATAATGCCTGCGATATACATATTCGTATATTACGATGCCGGGCTCTATGCCGACTTCGGCATAAACATCTATTACCTGCTGATTGCGCTTTATGGCTGGATGGCCTGGAAAACCGGGTTCACGCTTTTAGGGCGCGGAAAACCGGCCAAGAAACTGCGTATAAGCCGCATGCCGCATTCAGCCCTGGTGAAGATACTCCTTGCATACGCCGCTGCCCAAATTTTCATAACCTGGCTGCTGATAAACTACACCGACAGCACCGTACCCTATGCCGACTCTTTTACAACAGCACTGAGCATTGTAGGAATGTGGATGCTCGCGCGCAAATACATTGAGCAGTGGTGGGTGTGGTGCATTGTCGATGTAGCCAGCAGTGCACTCTACATATACAAGGAACTCTATTTAACTGCGGCATTATATGCAGTTTATGCAATAATTGCTATCTTTGGCTATTGGAAATGGAAAAGACTGATGAGCTATGAACAAGGCCTATGAACACATAATCGATGCCGTGGTGCTTGCCGGCGGTGACTTTCCCACAGCAGAACAGCCGCTCCGCATTCTGTACAACGCCCCCTTTGTTGCCTGCTGCGATGGTGCAGCCGACAGCTACATTGCCACAGGCCGCGTGCCCGACGCAATTGTAGGCGATGGAGATTCCATCAGTTCATATAACCGCGCGAAGTATGCTGCACGACTGCACATTTTTGCGGAACAGGAGAGCAACGACCAGACAAAGGCCGTGAGATTCCTAATGGAAAAAGGGATGCGCCGCATTGCCATTGTGGGTGCAACAGGCCGTCGCGAAGACCACACCATTGGCAACATAAGCCTGCTCATAGAATATGCCCGTGCAGGAGCCGAAGTGCATTCATACACTAACCACGGAGTGTTCATTCCCTGCAATGGCAACACCACACTCCCCTGCCGCAAAGGGCAGCAGGTATCGATATTCAGCATCACAGCCAAGAATATGAGTGCCGAAGGGCTGCTCTACCCCATCTACGACTTCACAAACTGGTGGCAAGGCACCCTTAACGAATGCACCGACGAGGAGTTCACCATCCACGCCGAAGGAGAGTATCTGCTGTTCGTAAACTATTAACCGAAAATAGAATATAGAAAAGGCTGTGTCATAATTAAGTTTTACGACACAGCCTCATTAATAAAAGAATCTTTCTGGTTACTTTACCAAAACCTTTTTACCATCTACAATATAAATACCTTTGCCAGGGTTCTCTACCTTGCGGCCTTGCAGGTCGTAGATACCTTTCGCCTTTACGTTTTCACCTTTCACTTCGCCGATACCTGTCTCAGTATCTACAACACCGATGCGGAAAAGATTGCTGTAATTGCTCGCATAGCCTACAGCATTAGAGAATGAATCAAAGACACCGGTCGCCGACATAATTACAATAGAACCGTCGGTCGTGCCGTCATTGCGCTTGCTAACTATGTAGTATGTATCAGCAACAGTTGCACTTCCGTCGTTGATGCTCCAGTCGCAGTATGTCGCATTGTAGCTGTCGAGTGTTCCGGCATTGTTGTTGTAGCCATAGTTGCTGCCGGCACGCCATATCATATAAAGCTGTGCCTTATCGTTAAAAAAACTGTACTTGCCGCTTGCCTCCTTCTTACAAGTGAACTGAGCAGCTTCACCCACTTCTTCGGCTGTAGAAGTGCTTATGTTAAGTGTGTTGCTCTCATCAACATAAAGTACATATTCAGTACCGTTCTGCTGCACGTTTGTAAAGGTGAGCACCTTGCCGTCCCACTTGTCGGCAGGAGCACCGCCCGCCAACAGGGCATATATAGCGTCGATTTCTGCAGTTGTAGGCTCTGCGCTAAGTGCCTGAAGGGCGACAGCGACCTCTGCTTCCTGTTCTGCAGAGAGCTCTGTATCCTCAGCAACAGCTGTAAAGTACTCCTGCAGGAATGCGCGACGGTCGACATCCTTCTTCAGGCTGTATGCACCGTTTGTTATCTGCTCAAGCTCATACGCTACATAGATATTGTCGAAACCGTCGTAGTTATGTGTTCCTTCGCCAGTGGGGAAACTTGTTGAAACAGGGTTCTGCACCTTCTTGAAGAATGTCAGTGTCTCCTCATAGAAGAAGCCTACCCTTCCGTCGGCCTGCAAGTCCATTGAGCTGTATGCCGAAGCAGTGTTGCTCACCTGATAGAAACCGTTCCAGTCTGTTGCGAAGTTTGCAACGCTGTTGAGGTCGGTCACATCGGTAAGTTCCTTGTAGTAGATACCTACGTTTGTACGGCCGCTGCCGGTAGGCAATGACTGCAATGCAAGGTACATCTCCTTCTTGTCACTGTTGCGCTGAACAGGAATGACAAGTATCTCGCCGTTTGTTGAGTTGCCACCGGGAGTGAGGCCTGAACCTGCGAATGTACAATTTACAGATGTTCCCCAGCTGCCCTCGCCTGTTGCTGTGTTGCTGTAGGTGTAGATATTGTAGATACGGCCACCGCCGACACGGCTTGAAACTATTACACGGCCGTCGGGCATCTCCTCACACTTAGGCTCGTCGCCACCCGGAACCGGGAGAGCCGATGCACCGCCAAGCGCATGCCATGTGCGTCCGAAGTCGTCGGAATAGATTACACGGTTGCCATTGGGGCGTGCACACATCGCTGCATAAAGACGGTAGTAGTTGCCTGTCTTTACAATGCGGCTCTGGAAAATCTTACCGCCACCTACAAACGCTGCCTGAATTGGATTGCCTGCATCGAAGAGGCTGTATATCTGCTCAGTAACATTCACAGGGTCGCCCCATGTCTCGCCATTGTCGCTGCTATGGATTGTAGCGATGAGGTTCGGGTTCTGGCGTGTTGTGTTCTGGCTGGGGTAGTAAGTACAGCCGGCAACAGCTATTATAAGCACCTCATTGCTTGTGCGGTCGGCAACGACTGCCGGGTCACCGAATGCAGTATCAAAATAGTTCTCGGTTGCGGAGGTAACGCCTGTACCCACAGCAACCTCTCTCATGTCGCTCCATGTCTCGCCATGGTTATCACTGACGCGGCAAACGACATCTACCTGACCGAAGCCCGGGTCGGTACCGCACACAAGACGTGCAGCTGTAGCTATAAGACGTCCGTTGCTTGCGGTTGTGATACCGGGGATGCGGTAAGGAGGAACAGTTCCGTCACCATTGCTGGTGTTGAACAAATCCTGTTTCACCGGTGCAACCGGAGTCTTTATGTTTGTAACCTTGATTGTGTTGCCCTCAACTGCAATATCGGCACTGTTGAGCACATTGCCGACCATAGCGGCAGAAAGGTTGTCGCTTGTGATTGTATTAGCAGTAATGAAGAAACCGCCATCAAAAGCCTTCTCACCTGTAGTGTTGTATGTTACATATACATCGGCACTGCCATCCACTACAACATCATATATATTCATGCCGTCCATATCAACAGGCTCGAAACGCCACTGGTTATCGTCGGCACCGGCACCGCCATCAGTCCATGTAGTGAGGTAATCGACACCACCAACCTTGAAGTAATCGCCACCGTTGCTACAGTTAAGAGCTTCGGTAAAGTAATAGTAACGATACTCGCCGACATCGGTTGTAGAACCGATTGTAAGTTCGTTATAAGACCCCATAATTGAGCTGGCATAACTGTTGCCCGCAACAATCGGGTTACCGTCACCGTTTACAATACCAAGCTTATTGTTGTCCTTAACCTCAATGTACCATATACCATTATTGGTGTTCACCATTGAATTTGACTGAAGAGTGAACTTAAGGCTGTTGCCGCTCTGGAAAGCATTGTTATAGAGATGCTCAGTACGTGATGTAGCCTTGCTCACAAGATGATAGTAACCGGTTGTCACATCCTTTGCAACAGGCACCTCAACCTCCTTGCCGTTGAGGAAATCCTCAAGGTTGTTGACAGCAGCTGCACAATCTTCACCGGCGATAGAAGCGGTGAAACAACCCAGAAGAGAGTTCAAGGTTGCAAGCTTTGCGGCATCACTGGCATATTCAGCGCGCAGAATCTGGATTTTCTCATACTGGTGGATACCCTCGATGAGACGCTCGAAGCGCACGCTTGAGCGGTTGCCCGGATAGTAGCAGTATGTATCACCCGAACCGAACTTGCGGTAACGGCTGTCGGTTAGCGGGTCTTCATCCCAGTTACACCAAGCCCAATGGAGATAACCGTCGAGGTTCATCTGCGCTGCATAGATTGGCAGATAGGCAGCTTCGGCAGGATATGAGTTTGTATAGATGTTTGGTTCGGCATTGGCACAACTTGTATAGAATGTTGTTACCCAACCATTTGCCTTGCGGCTTGCAAGCTGACTTGCAGTAAACAGGTGCTCCTGACCAAGCTGGGCACACTTGTCATAGAGCTTGTCGCAAAGGTTGGAATGATAGTTGCCGGCAAGAGCCATCTTGAAACCATATTTTGTAGCTGCAATGTTATACGCAGCAAGCATTGCATCCTCGCCACGCTCATCAACAGCAATGACAGTCTTGTCGAACCAGCCTTTTTCCTGAAGGTGAGCCTTGAACGCTGCAAGGAAATTTGTCCAAAGACTGTTATAATCGGTAGATGAATATGAAGTCGCAAGTGTCTTGTAACTGCTTGAAGCCTCGTCGTAGTAGCGGAAGCTCATATCCCAAGGCAACATGCTGAAGCAGTTGATTTGCTTGTCGATACCGTATTCGGCGCAAAGCTCTACGTATGCATCGAATACCGCATAGTCATACTCCCATGTACCGTCGGCAAGCTTGATTGTCTCTATCATCGGGTCGAAACGGTCGGGTACGTGTGTCTGCTCGCCCCATGGCTCGTAGAACAGGATAGCGGTAACGACACGCTGACCGGCACGGCCAAGAGCTGCGAGGTATGGACGCAGAGCCTCAAGGTGCTCGTCGCTCCAACGCTCAACCTGGTGGTAACGGCTTATAGCATAGGGCTGCTGCCAGAAGTCGAGGTGGAATTTCTGGTCCTTCACCTCGGGCAAAGAACGGCTGTTCACATTAACTGTCAATGGAAGAGTTCCCACAACCTCGTCATTCTCATTCACAATCTCAAGGGCTGTTGTATATTCGCCGGCCTCAATGTCACGAGGCACCTCGATTGTACACCATACTGGGCGTGTCTCCATTGCCGGAACAGCATGAGGCTTGTCCTGGTCGATGACATCGGCAACAAGCCATGTAGGCAATGTCTGCGAGTTATTGCCGCACGAAGTGAAATCGTCGGTAATTACATAGTTCACAAAACGGGCATCACCACCGTTGATACCTGTTGCCACACCGTTCTTCTGCCACTCTGTCATGCGTACAGTCATCATTCCCTGGTCGCTCTTGCTGTAGAGAACAGCCTGTATGTTGGCACGCTCACCTTTCCATGCATATATTTCGGCAGAGTTCTTCTGTGTAACCTGAGGAACTTCGTGCAACTTGTAGTGTACATCACGTGAAGCCCAGGTTGCATTGAGGCCGTCGGCTATAGCACCCCAGGCAGTTGCATCGGGAGTTGTACCAACGCGTGGCTCGGTGTAGTCGTCAAGAGGATAGTTCACCTCTACATCACCGGCCTCACCGCTCACCTTGAGCATAACGTCGATGATTGAACCGCCGTCACTGATGAAGTTGGCATAACCGCCTGTCGGGTCAATGCTATTCCATGCAATCATGAAACGCATGCGGAACACTGCACCGTCCTCAACATCCTCGGGAACCACGAAAGAGCCCGGGGCAAGTACGTCGCCGCTGCTCATATATATGCTTGCGCTGTTCCAGCCGGTGTCGCCATTTGTATTGTGACCGTAAAGCGACCAGCACATAAGTTCGTTGCCCTCACCCTTTGTATATGGGCCGGTACCTTCAAGGTTCACATCGAACTGTTTGTTGTTGTTCCAGTCAACGAACACATAGCCATGCATCCAGTTGCCATTGATTGAGATGAGCGGAGTAACGCTCTCGCCACGCATAACCTGCAGGACGTTTGCCGTCTTGTCGAAATAGGCAGCACAGCGCGGTGCCGTTGCAATATCACTTACTAACTGCTGGGCACTATGCGTGCCGACAACGCCCACTGTTTTAGGATAGTGCGTAGAATGGGTAACATTCTCATCCGCACCATGAACCACATAGTAGTCGCTCTGAGCATTTGCAGATATTCTCGCAAACAAAGCAAGGAATAGAGACAGAAATAAATTTTTACACATATAAAATAAAGTTAGTTATTATGAATTTTCTGTGTAGGAGGCATGCTGACAATTCACACGAATGCGCATACCTCGACAAATTACTGCAAAGATATGCAAAAAGAGCAGATTGCAAAGCCTGCTTCTGTTTAATTTATAAAAATTTAAATTATAAACGTTATGAAGGGAAGAAACAGCGCGAGAGCTATCTGCACAGTTCCTTGTAGAACTCCAAAGCCACCGATGAATAGTTGAACTCTGCCGTAGAACGCGGGAACTGCCTCACCGTCTGGCGTTGCTTGACCCTCGCCTTGCTCAAATAGAACCCAGCATTATACATTGTAGCCCAGAAGCGGAGGCATTCACCGTTACCCGACAGCCCCCAGGAAGAAGTACGTTTCTTGACAACATCTATGAAAAGCGACAGATAACGTATCTGCCATTTTGTATTGCATAACCTGTCGAAACGCTCTTTACGCACCGCACGTTCATCGTTCTTACGGGAATACTCGAACAATTTGCCATATTTTTCAGCCAGCACGCGGTCTTTAAAGACCTCCTTCTCGAGCGACTCCACAAAGCTCGGCTTCATTTGAAAATAACCGATGCTGTAATCGCATTCTCCATTACGAACATATTTGATTCCAACCGCCTTCTTCTCAACATAATCCCTTATGGCATCGTACTGGCTCACCTCGGGGGCAACAACCGAAAAAGCCATTTTGATTTCGGAATCAGACGCACCGGCGAAAACCTCCTTGAACAAGGCTATATTCTCTTTATAGAAATCCATAGCGTTGCCAGCCTCGGCAGAATATTGCGAGAAATAGCCGCCCGACACGGCAAACAGCAGATAGAAAAACAGAGCATTCATATCAAACAGCCAGATTCTGAAGATTCAAAACCCGCCCTGCATTCCAGAACTGTCACATTCCGGGTCACAGGGTGAAAGAACTGCAACCTTGACGCATGCAGCATAAGCCGCTCGCCAGCCGTACCATAAAGGGCATCGCCTGCAATTGGAGCGTCGAGCCCTTGCTTGCATGCGGCATGAACACGCAACTGGTGGGTACGACCCGTAACAGGCTCAAACTTAACCCAGGCACACTGTTTTCCGCAGCAATCAACGGTTCCCATAACCCTGAACCTGGTTACGGCCTCCTTACCGGAAACGTAATCCACCTTCTGCCGGGGACGGTTAACGTAGTCGGGCGACAAAGGAAGTTCCACCACACCGCACTTCCTGGCCGGAATACCGTCGAGAATAGCAGAATACTCCTTCACCACCTCACGCAAGGCAAACTGACGCTGCAATTCCTTGTACACAAACATTGACTTGGCAACGAGAAGCAGACCCGATGTCGCCATATCCAGACGATGCACGACATATATGTCATTGCTACCCGCCCTGTCGCGCAACCATTGCTGAACAGAAGTTCCGCCAACTATTCCAGGAACAGAAAGCACACCGGCCGGTTTGTTTACGGCAACAATATAATCATCCTCGTAGACAACCTCTATCAAATCTATGTCACCACCTCTTTCAAGCGCACTCTCCTCAACATCAAGCCCCTGAAGCATATAGCCTAATATCGGTTCACACTTGCTTTTGCACGAAGCATAGAAGCAGCCATCGCGCCGGACTTCGCCTTGCGGCGATGCGCCTAACCAGAATTCAGCCATACAAAGCGGCTGCATAGCGTTCCTGTATGCATACTGCAACAATTTGGGCGCGGCACACTCCCCTGCCCCTGCCGGCGGCAGACAGCCTGTACGGCTGAAAAAAACATCAAGCAGGCAACTCTCTTCACCATAGGCATTGAGAACCTTGAACTGAGCAAACAGCCACTTCTGAAGTGCTGCCGAACGCCTCTTGCGTTCTTCCTTCATCGCCTGTACTCCGGAACGGAACGACACAACTTTTTCTTCCATCCCGGCAATCTTCTCCTGCCAACGGGCTATGGCACGCTTCAGTTCCGCCTTCTGGTATTGGCTCTCACGCACTAAAGCCGCTGTTTCGTCACACGAAAGTGCAGCTGTCGCACGCAATGCGTCACGACGTTGCTTGCTGCGGCGCATATCCTCACGCATAGCAGCAATGTCGCGTTCCATATCCTGCTTTGCCGAACCCAAGGCAGCAACAGCATGCAGATGCTCACTGTCACATTCAGCCTCTCTTATCTTGTCATTGAGATTGGAAATAGCACACTCCTCCTTTTTGAAATAGCCGTCGGGGTCAAGAAAACCGAACAATGGCGGGACGAACCCGGGAACCTCATTGCGGCCGGCAAGCAGCCCTGAAAACGCAGCCAGATAGCCTATGGAGCCATCATCTGTCCTAACAACAAGTACACCGAACATCTTGCCCTTCGAGACTTCGGGCAACAATGCCTCATCGGCGGAGAGCATAGCTCGCACACCATCGGCAGCAATCACACACAGCCTATGAGGCAAATAATAGAATGGATTGTTGAACTTCTCAGGAAGTTCTTCTGACGATATGTCGACATTGAAGCGGTGCAGCATCAGTACCTGTAATTTACATCCTTTTCGGGGTCAAAGCCACCCTCAAAGTCATTCCCCTCAATTGTTACATTCGTTACCCGGTCGAACAGGAAACGGTGCCGGTTCCAATGGAACGGTTCGTAGTCATCGTTCACTATAATCTTATTGCCGCGGAAAATAAGACCGTCAAGCGATTTTGCATATACGATAGGAGCATCAAATGTCTCGAAAACATTATTCTCTATCACTACACCCTTGCCATTCCCTCCATGGAAATATTTCTTCTGGCCGGCAAGGTTCGGAATCTCGGGGAAAATGGATATTACTCCATCGGTAAACTGGAACATATTGGTGAGCGCGTTCACGAAACGGTTATTACGGATAACTACATCGCGGCAAGCACCGGTCTCGAACCAGCCGTTGCAGTCGCCGCAGAGCAGAATGGCCGTACCCGACGTGTGGTCGAAGAGATTATTCTCCACTATCGTTCTTTTGGGGGTGCTGAACAACGCGCCACGTGCGCGGTTATTACGGATTATATTGTTGCTGAACAGCACCTCAGGGGTCCACTCAAGATTCTCTATGCCATAGTTACCGTTGGCGATGTCGGCAGGAACAGGTTGTTTGAAACGAATCAAGAATTCCCTGGTACCATCGAGGCTGAAATTCAAAGCCACGTCAGGTGACAGACAACCATCAACAACTTCCTTGTTATACGGTTTAATCTCCTCGACCACATTGCTGCCTGCAAGTTCCATTGTCGAAGACTTCACGAACTGTACCTCATCGCCTGCACCACCCCAGTAGAAACCATACGCCTGAGGATGCATATAACGGCCTACGACAGTATTGTCATCGACTCTATGGGTAACGCGCAAATATGTTCCATGAACATTGATTGCATCATCCATCATGCCTTCATAAAGACCGCCCGACGAGGTTATTTTTCCTTTGCAGGCCGAAAAGTGCGTAGCATCGGCCTGGGTTGTGAAATAGCGGCCGCTGCCTTCGCGCAACGACACATTGAAACCAAGCAGGGTTATATTCTCGCAAATCTGCGCAAGCAGACCCATTCCCTCAGCATAGTGAACTGTCACGTTCTCGAGCAGAGTGTTTTCGTTGCCATAAAGGAAAATTCCCGGTGTGGGGCGGGCATAGGAACGCATTGCAACAACTGTACCCGGGAGAAGGCGTGCATCGCGCCAAGGTGCACGGATGACACGCGGCTCTATCTCCTCAACGCCATGTACACCCACACCAATATCACTTGTACGGTATACAAGATGCTTGGTCACACCGTCGAATGCGATACCGGCCTGAGGAACAAATTCCCAGTTGGGGCCATAGGCTACCAGGCGGCCATCATCAATGCGATAGCTTGCATAGGGAGCTACCCGGTAAGTTATGTAGCCGTTCTCGGCATCATTCTCTAACACTTCGACCTGAGTAATCTGGGGCGCACGGGTATCGATGGAGAGATTCTTCAACGCACATCCTTTGCTGTCAATCATTGCCACAGGAAGCATACGCCCGTTCATATTGAATACCGCGCCGTCACCATCGATGGCAAAGTTCTCCATACCCTCAATGATTACAGCCACGCATTTGGGGTTATCCTGGTCGTGATTGCTGATATAGTACTCACGCAGGTTCTCGTCGTCGTGATTATCGGTCATCCCGACAGCCGGATAGAAATCATACTCACCTTTTTCGAAGAGCAGCACTGCAGGTTTGCCGCCACGCTCCGCCTTGACAGCAGCAACAGCCGTTGCTACCTTTTTTGTCATATCCTCACCTGTTCCCGGCACAATACCGTAGTCACGGGCATAATAGACCTTCTTACTGGTGCCGCACGACATGACTGCAAGCAACAACACCACGTATAATGCAGAAAATATCTTTTTCATAATTATCCGAATTTACAGTTACTGCAAATATAGTGACAAACGAGCGAGAAATATCAAGTTTGCTTGAATATTTTTCAAAGCGAGTGCAGAAAATATCAAAAAGCAATAACATTATACGTTACTGCCATAATGTCAGTATTTCCATTTTGGCACTATTTTTGCAACTTGACAGGCAGGAGAGAGTTTTTTCCCTCCTTTTATATAAGAAATTCGGCATTTTATAATTATCTTTGCAATTATTGCACAAACCACAACAGAAGAACGAATAATAAAAAATTACAACATATGGGTTTTAATGAATTTATAAGCAAACTATTCGGCAACAAGGCAAGCCGGGATATGCGCGAGATACAGCCCTGGGTAGAAAAGGTCAAGGCTGTATTCCCTACCGTATCGAAACTGAGCAACGACGAACTGCGTGCAGCGACAACAGCCCTGAAGGAGAAGATACAGGGCACTGTAACAGAACTGAGAGCAGAAATAGCAACTCTCAAGGCAAGTATAGAGGATACCGAACTCGAAAAGAGGGAAGCCGTATTCAACCAGATTGACAAGCTCGAGAAAGAGGTTCTCGAGACGCTCGACAAGGCTCTCGACGAAGCACTGCCCGAGGCTTTTGCCATCGTAAAGGAGAGTGCACGCCGATTTGCCGAAAACGAAGAGGTTGTGGTAACAGCCAACGACTTCGACCGCGAGCTTGCCGCCAAGTTCGACTTCGTGGAGATTGACGGCGACAAGGCGATATACTTCAATCATTGGCAGGCAGGAGGCAACGACACAGTATGGAACATGGTACACTACGATGTGCAGTTGTTCGGTGGCGTTGTCCTGCACAAGGGAAAGATTGCCGAAATGGCTACAGGTGAGGGAAAGACACTCGTCGCAACCTTGCCTGTATTCCTCAACGCACTCACCGGCAACGGCGTGCACGTAGTTACCGTGAACGACTACCTTGCAAAGCGTGACTCGGAGTGGATGGGGCCTCTTTATATGTTCCACGGACTTAGCGTCGACTGCATTGACAAGCACCGTCCAAATTCCGATGAACGCCGCAAGGCCTACCTTGCCGACATCACTTTCGGTACAAACAACGAGTTCGGTTTCGACTACCTCCGCGACAATATGGCAACCCAGCCGAGTGACCTTGTACAGCGTCAGCACAACTATGCGATTGTCGACGAGGTCGACTCCGTCCTCATTGACGATGCGCGTACTCCGCTTATCATCTCCGGACCAGTACCGCGTAACACCGACCAGATGTTCGAGGAGTATCGTCCACTGGTTGAGCGTCTTGTAGAAGCACAGAAGAAACTCGCGACACAGTTGCTTGCCGAGGCGCGCACTAAGATATATTCAAGCAACAAGGACGAGGTATCTGAAGGCTATCTCTCACTCTTCCGCAGCCACAAGGCACTCCCAAAGAACAAGCCCCTTATAAAGCTGCTCAGCGAGCCGGGCGTGAAGACCGGAATGCTGAAGACCGAAGAGTATTATATGGAGCAGAACAACAGACGTATGCCCGAGGCCGTAGAACCACTCTACTTTGTCATCGACGAGAAGCACAACAGTGTAGACCTCACCGACAAAGGTATTGAACTTATAACAGGAACCTCTACCGACAAGAACATATTCGTTCTTCCCGACATTGCATCGGAACTCTCTCTGCTTGAGAACAACGGCCAGCTCACTACGGAAGAAAAAGTTACCAGGAAAGAGCAGCTTCTCACAGAGTACGGCATCAAGTCGGAACGTATACACACCATAAACCAGCTGTTGAAGGCCTACACAATGTTCGACCGCGATGTTGAATATGTTGTAACCGAAGACGGGCAGGTAAAAATTGTAGACGAACAGACCGGACGTATTATGGAAGGCCGCCGCTACTCCGACGGCTTGCATCAGGCTATCGAAGCCAAGGAACGCGTCAAAGTAGAAGCCGCCTCACAGACTTTTGCAACAATCACATTGCAGAATTACTTCCGCATGTACCACAAGCTCGCCGGCATGACAGGTACTGCCGAGACCGAGGCAGGAGAGTTTTGGGACATCTACAAGCTCGATGTAGTGGTGATTCCAACAAACCGCCCCATTGCGCGAAAGGACATGAACGACCGCATATACAAGACAAAGCGCGAAAAATACAACGCCGTAATAGAAGAGGTCGACCGCCTTGTAAAAGCAGGCCGTCCGGTACTTGTCGGTACGACATCTGTCGAGATTTCAGAACTTCTGAGCCGCCTGCTCACATTGCGCAAGATTCCTCACAACGTGCTCAACGCCAAGCTGCACCAGAAGGAAGCCGACATTGTTGCAAAGGCAGGTCTTTCAGGAACCGTAACCATTGCCACCAACATGGCCGGCCGTGGTACCGACATCAAGCTCAGCGATGAAGTACGCGCAGCCGGAGGTCTTGCCATTATTGGTACAGAACGTCATGAATCGCGCCGTGTCGACCGCCAGTTGCGCGGCCGTGCCGGACGTCAAGGCGACCCGGGCTCTTCAGTATTCTTTGTTTCACTCGAAGACAACCTTATGCGTCTGTTCGGTTCTGAACGCATTGCCAAGATTCTCGACAGCCGTTTCATCGGTTTCAAGGATGGCGATATGATTGAACACTCGATGATTTCAAAATCTATCGAGCGCGCCCAGAAGAAGGTCGAGGAAAACAACTTCGGCATACGTAAGCGTCTCCTTGAGTATGACGATGTCATGAACAAGCAGAGAACCGTAATATACACAAAACGCCGCCACGCACTAATTGGTGAACGCGTTGGCATGGACATAGTAAATATGATATGGGACCGCTGCTGCCACATCGCCGAAGATTACACATACGAGGATGCCAAGATGGAGGCTCTGCGACTGCTGGCCATAGAACTGCCTATAGGAAGCGAAGAGGAGTTCAACAGAATGGAGCCAGAAACAAAGGCCGAGAAATGCTTCGATGCAGCTATGGCAAGTTTCAAGCAGCGTAACGAACGTATGGCACAAATAGCATTGCCATTCATAAACTTCGTCTACAAGGAGCACCCCGAAATGCACGACAAGAACATATATATCCCTGTAACAGACGGACGACACGTTTACCAGATACCTGTAAATGTAAAGGCAGCCTACGAATCCCAAGGAAAAGAGGTAATCAAATGTTTTGAAAAAGCAATCCTGCTCCACACTATCGACAACGCCTGGAAGGAAAACCTGCGCGACCTCGATGACCTCAAGCACTCGGTACAGAATGCAAGCTACGAGCAGAAAGACCCATTGCTTATATTCAAGCTCGAGTCTGTGACGCTCTTCGACAAAATGGTAGGCAAGATAAATGACCAGACCGTGACGACACTTATGCGCGGACAGATACCCGTACAGGAAAAGGAACAGACAAATGTAAAAGTTGCCCCAGACCCAAAACAAAGCAGAGGGCAGCAGAGGTACAGCGAGACAAAAGCAGACTTGAACGACCCCAACCAGCAGGCAGCAGCGCAGCGCGACACACGTGAAAACGCAAAGCGTGAACCTATCCGCGTTGAAAAGACCGTTGGCCGCAACGACCCCTGTCCTTGCGGTAGCGGAAAGAAGTTCAAGAACTGCCATGGCAAGAACATATAAAAAGAACGAATATGTCTTTAAGCAGAGAAACAAACGAGAAACTGCAGCAAGCCATTGAAAAGATGGCAAGAGAATACATAACTGCAGAAGAGACAAGAGTCACCGATTTCCACATAAAGGTAAACGGCGACAACGGAGAACTGACCATCAGCGATGACGATGGCAGTTCCCTCGCGCGCGTACATATTATAGAATGGGAGAACATGCACGATGAGGAGGTTTTTGAGAACGAGCTCCGCAAAACATTAGGCAGAATGCAAAAAAATGGCCAGTTTGAAAGCCTGAACATAGCAAAGCCCTACTCATTTGTCCTCACCGACGAAGATGGCATTGAAATAGTAGACCTGTTAATTGTTGACGATGACACCCTCATGCTAAGCAAAGACCTCCTCGAAGGCTTTGACGAAGAGATGAACCAGTTTCTAAAGCATCTGCTCGAAGAGTGACAGTTTATTTTTCCAATCAAGAGGGTGACCCAAAAGTCATCCTCTTCTTGTCGGGAGGGGTGAATAAAAAGCAAAGTTCAAGGCGTGTGCAAGCTTCAAAACCGCAGTTTACTTGGCGTAAATGAGGATTTTGAAAGCAAACGTAACACTGAAGATTTGTGCAAACGAGCCAAATGCAAATTTATTTGCAATTTCAGGCGAGTGCAGCCAAGGATAGGAATTCCAAATTTACTTTTTAGTCACCCCCCTTGATTAATCTGAGGGAAACACAATCATAGGCTTGCGGCGACAGGAATTTTGACTTCACAGAAGAGCATGCCCGAACACAAAGTTCCACCCTGATAAAATCTCCTTATCTTTAACCGGAAGAACATATTCTGCTGCAAAAATGCTTCTTAGCTACTCACCATTTTTATGGCAATGCACCATATCGCAACACTATTTTCCAAAACACAGACAGCAGAAATCCCTGAAACACTAAAAATTATTAATATTGGGAATTTTCCTCAATTTCTAAAGAAAACTTTTTTGTCGCTAAAAGTTTTCATCGTAACTTTGCAGCACGAAAACAAACTACAAAGAGGTGAAAGAAGAACACTGCAAATATGAACTCCGCAAGCAGATTGCAGAGGCCGCAATGGATATGTTCGCTGAGAAAGGCATAAAAGATGTCAAGATGGATGACATAGCACAGAACCTTTCAATTTCGAAGCGCACAATATATGAACTGTTCACAGACAAGGAACAGCTGTTGCTCGAAGCGTTGAAAACACAGAATAAGATACTGAGGGAGGAAGCTAAAACGAGAATACGCAATGCCACACACATCCTCGACATAATACTGAGCCTCTACACCTTATACTTTGAAAAACTGAAAAAGATAAACAAGAAGTTTTTTCACGAAATAGAAAAATATCCGAATATCTGCAGGCGCACCAAGGATCACGAAACAAGGAACGACAAAAAGTTCATAATGTGGATGGAAATGGGACGCGAACAGGGGCTGTTCCGCGAGGATGCGAATTTCGAGATTCTGCTTTACATACTTAAACGCGACCTCGAGATTATCTTCACGGCAAACAAGCAAAGCGAGGAGAACGAACTGAGCAAATACACCCCTGACGAACTTGGAAGAACACTCATATTGTTCTATCTGCGTGGAATATCGACACAGGCCGGACAGCTGTTTATAGAGAAATATCTGAACAATAACGAAAAACAAAATATTAATTATGAATCTTAGAATGCGATTGAAAACACTGGCAATCATGCTTGGAGCTTTCGTTCTCACTGCGAATGCCCAGGATGCCACAGCACCAACAATGAAGCTCACGCTCGACAAGGCTATTGAGCTGGCATTGAGCACCAACCCTACAATGAAGGTTGCAGAGAAGGAGATTGAATTGAAAGAGGTTGCCAAGACCGAGGCCTGGCAGAACCTTTTGCCACAGGTATCATTGAACGGTACCATTGCATACAACATTAAAGTTGCCGAGATAAAGACAAGTATGGGTAGCTTCAAGATGGGTATGGATGATTCAAACACATGGAACGGCGCGTTGCAGGTAGCAATTCCCCTTTACGCACCGGCAGTATACAAGACCATAAACCTCACAAAGAGCGACTTGGAACTTGCAAGAGAGAAAAGCCGCGGCTCAAAGATAGACCTTATAAACCAGGTCACAAAGGCATACTATCAGCTTATGCTTGCGCAGGAATCATACAATGTTCTATTGGAAAATTATAATAAAGCTGATACTACATTTAAGGTAGTTGATATGATGCATAAAGCAGGTCGAGTAAGTGAGTATGACAAGATAACAGCTGAGGTGCAAAAGAAAAACGCCTGGCCACCAGTCGTTAGCGGCAAGAACGGTGTGGAGCTGGCAAAACTGCAGTTGAAGGTGCTTATGGGCATTACGGCAAATGTAGATATTGTCATCGAAGACAGTCTTAAGAACTATGAAAAAGAGATGACCAAGACCGCAATACAAGGTATAGACCTAAGCTGCAACTCTACTCTAAAGCAGATAGACTTTCAAAGCGAGCTTCTCAGTAGACAGCGCAAGATACTGAAGACATCGTTCCTCCCCACTCTCTCGCTTGTAGGTTCATACCAGTACCAGTCAATGTCCAATACAAACTGGGAGATACAGCACTACAACTGGAGCAACGCTTCGTCGCTCACACTTTCGCTCAGCATACCGCTCTACAAGGCAAGCAACTTCACGAGCCTTAAGAGCAACAAGATACAACAGTCGCAGCTTGCCGAGACAAGAGTGAACACAGAACGTATGCTCAAGATGCAGGCACAAAGCTATATAGACAATATGACAGCGAGTGCCGAACAGCTCGAGAGCAACAAGAGTGCTATCGACCTTGCAAAAACGGGGGTTGAAATAAGCCAGAAACGTTACGATAATGGAAAGGGCACAATACTCGAGCTCAACAGTTCACAGATATCCCTGACAAATGTAAAGCTCTCCTACAACAATACAATCTATGAATACCTGGTTGCAAAATCGGAACTCAACAAAGTACTTGGTAAAGAATAAATAAAATGAATATAGCTATGAAAAGAAATCTAACATTAATTGCTTTTGCCGCTGCAATACTGCTATCATCTTGCGGCGCGTCAGAGAAGGCCGAGCAGAATGCTGCAACAGCAGCACAGAGTGCCAAGCCAAAGGTAAAAATCGACAAGGTAACCGTTGAGGCAGTTCCGCAGTTCGAGGAGTACACAACAACCGTTGAAGCTGAGATAAAGAACAACATCATTCCGAACTCACCGCTCCGCATCGAAAATATTCTCGTTGAGGTTGGAGACAATGTAAAGAAGGGTGACAAACTTGTGCAGCTCGATGCAAGTGGCCTCGACCAGATGAAACTGCAGTACGAGAACCAGCTTGCCGATTTCAACCGTTTAAAGGAACTTTATGATTTTAAAGGTATTTCTAAGGTAGAATATGACAACGCCAAAACACAGCTTGAGGTTTTAAAGAAGCAGATTGATAACAGAATGGAAAACACCGTTCTCACAAGCCCGATAGACGGTGTCATCACTGCACGCAACTACGACAACGGAGACATGTACGGTGGACAGCCGATACTTGTTGTTGAACAGATTAGCCCCGTGAAGATGAAGATAAACATCAGCGAGACACGCTATGCACAGACCAGCAAGAACCTCGATGTAACACTCAAGTTCAACACATACGGCGAAGAGGAGTTCAAAGGCTATATCGATATTAAATACCCTACAGTCGATGCGGCCACACACACATTCCCTGTTGAGATTAAGCTTGCAAACAGTGACCAGAGAGTACGCCCCGGCATGTTCGGCAGAGCTATTGTAAACTTCGGTACCGAGAATCACGTTGTCGTTCCCGATGCTGCCGTAATCAAGCAGGCTGGCAGTGGAGACTACTATGTATACACATACAGCGAGGGCAAGGTAAAGAACAACAAGGTAACCATAGGCCGCCGCATGGGCAACCGTTATGAACTTATCTCCGGCATTGAGAATGGCAGCCAGGTTGTCATTGCAGGCCATGCATACATTGCCGATGGAGTTGAGGTAGAAGTAATAAAGTAAGAAACAAAATAAAACATAAACAATATGAGCGTATACGAAAGTTCAGTGAAGAAACCGATTATGACATCGCTATGTTTCTTGGCGATAGCCCTTTTCGGTATCTTCTCGTTCTCAAAGCTTCCGATAGACCTTATGCCGGACATTGAGACAAACACCATTATGGTATTCACCTACTACAATGGTGCCAGTGCCGAGGATATTGAGACCAACGTCACACGTCCTTTGGAGAACACCTTGAACTCTGTTGAGCACTTGAAGCACATTACTTCAAACTCACGCGAGAATGTCTCAGTCGTAACACTTGAGTTCGAGTACGGATATGATATTGACGACCTTACCAACGATGTCCGCGACAAGCTCGATATGGTAGCATCATCACTTCCCGATGACGCAAACAACCCCATTATCTTCAAGTTCTCTACCGATATGATTCCTATTCTTATGCTATCGGTAAAGGCAGAAGAGAGCCAGGCGGCACTCTACAAGATTCTCGACGACAATGTCGTGAACCCCCTTGCACGTATCGAGGGTGTTGGTACGGTGTCAATCTCCGGTGCACCAAAGCGTGAGATAAATGTCTATATGGACCCGGTGAAAATGGAGGCTTACAATATACCGGTAGAGACTGTCAGTGCAATCATCGGTGCAGAGAACCGCAACATTCCCGGCGGTACATTCGACATCGGCAGCAACACATATGCACTCCGCATCGAGGGTGAGTTCAGTGACCCGAAGGATATGTACAACCTCGTTGTGGGCAGCCACAATGGCGCAAACATTTACCTGAAGGACATTGCAACAATCCACGACAGCACACAGGAACGTGCGCAGCGCACCTTTACCGACGGCCAGCAGGGTGCAATGATTATTGTACAGAAACAGAGCGGCGGTAACTCCGTAGCTATTTCAGAGGCTGTAAGGGAGGCACTTCCCGAACTGCAGAAGCGACTGCCATCCGATGTCAAGATGGATGTTATCGTAGATACATCGGAGAACATTCTCCAAACTGTAGATACCCTTACCGGAACGATTATGGATGCCCTGATATTCGTGGTACTGGTCGTATTCATCTTCCTTGGACGCTGGAGAGCAACAATTATCATCGCCATCACCATTCCGTTCTCTCTCATTGCATCGTTCATTTACCTCTATGCGACAGGAGGCTCTATCAATATGATTTCACTCTCATGTTTGAGTATTGCCATCGGTTCGGTTGTGGACGACGCTATTGTGGTACTCGAGAACATCACTACCCACATTGAGCGCGGCTCCGATCCAAAGAATGCAGCCATCCACGGAACCAACGAGGTTGGTGTGTCGGTTATGGCATCTACACTCACAATGTTCGCCGTGTTCTTCCCGCTGACAATGGTTACCGGTATGGCCGGCGTACTCTTCAAGCAGCTCGGATGGATGATGTGTATCATCATGTTTATTTCTCTTGTCGCTTCATTGACACTTACACCTATGATGTGTGCCAAGATGCTCAAGTTGCAGAAGAAGCAAAGCAAGTTCTTCCTCTTTATTTACAAGCCTATACAGAAAGTACTCGATGCCATAGACAACGGATATGCATCAATCATCAAATGGGGTATGCACCACCGTTGGACTGTGCTCGTATGCTGTTTCGGCCTGTTCATGCTCAGTCTTATGTGCGCAAAGGGTATCAAGAGCGAGTTCTTCCCCTCAAATGACAGTGCGCGCGCAAGTGCACAGATTGAATTGCCGGTAGGTACACGTGTAGAGATTTCACAGGACATAGCATTGCAGCTCACCAAACTGTGGAAGGAGCGTTACGGCGACAAGATTAAAGCTTGTAACTTCACTGTAGGTCAGGCCGATGAGACCAATACGTTCGCATCTCTCAGCGACAACGGTTCACACATTATAAGCTTCAACATTTCATTCGTTCCATCGGACAAGCGAAGCATAACCCTCGATGAGATTTGTGACCAGATGCGTGCCGATGTGAAGAACTTCCCCGAGATTGCGAAATCGAACATCACCGCCGGACAGGCAGGTATGGGCGGACAGAGCATGGCAACATTCGAAATTTACGGATACGACTTTGCAACGACCGACCGCCTGGCAAAGGAACTTGCCGATTCTCTGCGCAAGAGCGACCTTATAACACAGGTTATTGTGAGCCGAAGCGACTACCTGCCACAGTACCGTGTTGAGTTCGACCGCGAGAAGCTCGCTATGCACGGGCTCAACCTAAGCACTGCCGCAACATACCTGCGCAACCGCTACAACGGTGCATTGGCAACATATTACCGCGAAGATGGTGACGAGTACGATGTAAAGGTACGCTACGCACCGGAATCGCGCCAGAGCATCGAAGACATCGAGAATGTCATCATCTACAGCAACAATGGCAAGCCTGTACGTGTCAAGGAGGTAGGCAAGGTTGTAATGAATGACATGCCGCCAACCATCGAACGAAAGGACCGCGAGCGTATTGTCAGCGTCAATGCCGTCATGGCTGCCGGTGCCGCACTCAGCGACGGTGTGAACTACGGTAACAGCATCATCGAGAACATGGAGATTCCGTCAGGTATCGCCATTCAGGTTGCCGGTTCCTATGAAGACCAGATGGAGTCGAGCCGCGACCTGGGACAACTTGGTATGATTATCCTCATTCTGGTATTCATCGTTATGGCATCACAGTTTGAGTCGCTTACATACCCGTTCATCCTTATGTTCTCGGTACTCTTCGCATTAAGCGGCGTGCTGCTGGCCCTCTTCCTCACCGGTTCGAACCTGAACATTATGTCAATGCTCGGTGCAATTATGCTCATCGGTATGGTTGTAAAGAACGGTATCGTGCTTATTGACTACATTATGCTGTTGCGCG
>CAZAIM010000017.1:0-28000 GCA_964485215.1 uncultured Bacteroidaceae bacterium
CATGCTTCGGTAACGATGACGACCGTGTTGACCACCTTGGCGTTGACCTGGTTTACTTCTTCAGCGAGGAGCTCAAGAAGCACCCTGTTTACAAGAACGCTAAGCCTACTCTTTCACTCCTTACAATTACATCTAACGTAATGTATGGTAAGAAGACCGGTGCTACTCCCGATGGTCGTGCCAAGGGTGTTGCTTTTGCTCCGGGTGCCAACCCAATGCACGGACGCGACAAGAACGGTGCTGTTGCATCGCTCAGCTCAGTGGCAAAGCTCCGCTACCGCGATTCACAGGACGGTATCAGCAACACATTCTCTATCATTCCTAAGTCACTCGGTGTTGACGATGAGACACGCGTAGAGAATCTCGTTACTCTTATGGACGGTTACTTCACTAAGGGTGCTCATCACCTGAACGTGAACGTGCTGAACCGCGAAATGCTTATGGATGCCATGGAGCACCCCGAGAAGTATCCGCAGTTGACAATCCGTGTTTCGGGTTATGCTGTAAACTTCATCAAGTTGAGCCGTGAGCACCAGCTGGAGGTTATCTCCCGTTCATTCCACGAGCGTATGTAATAACTTGATATGATTTAAACAAAAAAATAGGCTGGCTGCAAGGCCGGCCTATTTTTTCAATTAGATGCTTATGACAATTAGAGTACATTCATATGAGTCTTTGGGCACTTTTGATGGTCCCGGCCTGAGGCTTGTAGTTTTTCTGCAGGGATGCAACTTCCGTTGTCTTTATTGCGCTAATCCCGACACGATAGATGCAAAGGGTGAGAGCAAAGAGACTGACATTGAGCACATAGTGCGTATGGCTATGAATGAGAAACCTTTCTTTGGCAAGAGAGGCGGTGTTACATTCAGCGGCGGCGAGCCTACTTTTCAGGCGAAGGCACTGGTTCCTTTGGTGAAACGCCTGAAAGAGCAGGGCATACATGTGTGCATTGACACGAATGGCAGCATCTGGAACAGTGATGTGGAAGAACTCTTCTCTATTGCAGACCTTGTGCTTCTCGACATTAAGCAGTTCAATCCCGAACGTCACACGTTGCTCACCGAACGCCAGAACAGGCAGACGCTTGCTACAGCAAAGTGGCTTCAGGAAAACGGAAGACCGTTCTGGCTGCGTTATGTGCTTGTGCAGGGTTACAGTGCTTTCGAGGAGGATATCCGTGCACTTGGAGAGCATTTCAAGGGTTATAATATGATAAAGCGTGTGGAGCTTCTTCCTTACCACACACTCGGCGCGCACAAGTATGAGCCTCTTGGCATGGAATATAGACTCAAGGGCGTGAAGGAGAATACTCCCGAGCAGCTTGATGCAGCCAAGGCTCTCTTTGATGAATATTTCGACTGTGTTTACGTCAACTGATGGAGAGGGCTAAGGAGATGATGTGTTCGGGGCAGTTATATGACGCGAACTATGACCCCGAACTGATTGAGCAACGCGCAAGGTGCAAGGCTCTGTGTCAGGAGTTCAACACTATGCCTTATGGCGAGGTTGAGCTGCGCCGTTCTCTTTTGCAGAGAATTCTTGGTTCTGTGCAGTCGCACTTTGTCATTGAGCCGTCCTTCTGGTGCGATTATGGATATAACATAACTCTTGGCGAGAATTTTTATGCAAACCATAATCTTGTAATTCTCGATGCTGCACCGGTAACGTTCGGCGACAATGTGTTTGTTGCGCCTAACTGCTGTTTTACTACAGCCGGGCATCCGCTCGATGTGGAACAACGCAACAAGGGGCTTGAGTATGCGCGTCCTATTACTATAGGCAGCAATGTGTGGATTGGTGCGGGTGTTACTGTGCTGCCGGGAGTAACTATAGGAGATAATGTAACCATAGGAGCCGGTAGCATGGTAAACAGGGATATTCCGTCGGGGTGCGTTGCTGTAGGGGTACCGTGCAAACCCATGAGGCGGAATATTGGTTGAGTGCTTTATGGGATTGATTATAAAGAACCGACGATGGTGACCGTTTGTTTTCGGTCACCATCGTTTTTATGTGAGGTTGAACAAGAAGACTATTCTTGGTCTGCCTCATTGCGATATAGAATGTTGTTACTTGATTTTTGTCCAGATTACGGTCTTACCGATACCCCATATGTTTCCGTAGACTTCGAGTGTCTTTGAGTCTCTGAATTCCATGTCTACGCTATATGTCTTGCCCGATGTGGGGTCATAGATGTCGGTGTCGGTCCATTCCTTGTCGTCGGCATCGTACTTCAGCCCTTTGACAAGAACAACCTTGTCAAGGTCTACTTTGCGCAACTTTGCATTAGGATTCTTGGTGTCCTTGCGCTTGTTGCCATTCTTGTCGAGTGGCTTTTCTATCCAGAATACCTGTGCGGTGTAGGTGCCGTTTGCCTCTTTGAAAATGCGGATTTTACTCTTGCTGCCATCCTTGATGCTCAGATACTCACCGATGATGTTGTCGCCTTTCGAGTTCATGTTCTGTGCGTGTGAAGATGATACCGCGAATAGCATCACACACAACAGTGTAAAGATAACTTTTTTCATTTTGTACAGTATTGTTTGATTAAACAGTACAAAAGTATTGTAAAAATTGCACAAAACCTCGAGTTTGTGCAATTAAGTTTTGTAAAATTGCACATTTTTAAGTCTTTTGTGCAATAAATGAAAGTCTTTTGGTGATAAAACTCTTCTACTCTTCGATATATTCGTATCCTAAATCCCTTATGACTGTAATGATTGCACTGCTTTCCACTCCGTCGCCTTCGACGTATGCTGCACCTTCGGCAAGGTCTACGCGTACAGATGTTACACCTTCAATTTTTGATAGGCTGTTTTCTACATTTGACTTGCAGTGGTTGCACATCATTCCGTTTATCTTGAATTTTCTTTGGTGTGTCTTGGTCTCACAGCATTTCCCTTTGTGGGTTGCACGCAGTATGTATGCCACGGCGAGCAGGACTACAAAGATAATTGTTGATGCAATCTGCCACCAAGGAGTGCCTTCGCTGTGGCAGCATCCTGTACTGTATCCGTGCAGGGAACCGGTGAACCATTCTGCCGGCAGCAGATAGTCGACAAATAGCCCGAAACCGATTGCTCCACCGATAATTGTCAGCAGGTATGTGATGAATGTCTTGCGCCCCAGTACCTTGTTTATCACAAGCATTGCTGCAACGTTTGTGGCCGGTCCGGCCATCAGCAGCACAAGAGCCGCACCGGGCGATAGCCCTTTAAGCATAAGTGCTGCTGCAATGGGAATTGAGCCTGTGGCGCATAGATACATGGGGGCAGAAATCAGTAGCACCAGCATCATATTGATGATAGGGTAGTCGTTCAGCTGTGTGAAGAAGTTGTCGGGGACTGCTACTGTTATTATTGCAGCTACTACAAGTCCAATGACTATCCACTGTCCAATATCCTGCAGCATATGTATGAAGCCATAGTGCAGTGTGCCTATACATTTTTGCAGGAAGCTTTTCTTTTCATTCTTGCTCTCCTCTGCGGTGTTGTTTATGTGTTCCTCCTTGTAGAGTCTGTTGATTGTGCATCCTCCAATGATTGCTGTTATAAGAGCAACAAACGGGCGCAGAATGGCAAATGGCAGGCCCAGAAGTGATGCTGTGGCAACGATGGAATCTACGCCTGTCTGGGGTGTAGATATGAGGAAAGAGACTGTTGCACCGCGTGATGCTCCCTCACGATATAATGAGGTTGCTGTAGGTATTACTCCGCATGAACACAGCGGCAACGGGATACCGAATGCTGCTGCCCAAAGTACAGATTTAAGATTATTCCCGGAAAGTTTGTCGGCGTATATTCTCCGTGGCACAAATTCATGAAGCAATCCAGCAATGAAAAAACCAAGAAGAAGATATGGGGTCATCTCATTGAGCAGGTCGAAAAGTGGTGTTATGAAATCTTCCATATGTGTGTTTCTTTTGTTCCGCAGTGTCGCAACTGTATCTTCGCACTGCAATTTGGCTATGCGAAGATACAAAAAAATGCTTGATTATAATAGCCGAGGCTATGGTAATATCCGTTTTTCCTTGTTGGCTTCTACTATTTCCAGGTTTGTTGCGGCCTGTTCATCGCCCATCATTGCGGCTTTTGCAAAGGCTCTTTCTGCCGCGTGCCTGTGGTGGCGGCGATATTCTATGACTCCTTGCAGATTAAGCACACGTGGGTCGTCCTTGTACTGTTTCAGTTCGTCGATGAGCCTGCGGTAATCGGGCGATGGGTTGTTGACAAGCTCGTCGATTATTTCGTTGAGTGCCATTGCTGTGCTGTCTATGCCATTGCTGTAGTAGATGCCTGTGCAGCAGGCTATGCGGTGTGCCGGGAAGTATCTGCCGAGCAGGGTCGTGTAAAGTTTGCCGTTGTCGAATCTCTTTAGCATTGCCTCTCGCTTGCGTACATCCGGCTCGTTTTTCAGTTCTCCGATAAGTTCATCACCATCGTTAACATCAATTTCTTCTATATCGGCGTAAATCATGTTCCAGTTGATACCTCCATCGGCAACTTCAAATATTGAATCGGGCAAGTTGTGGTGTCTGCGGACATGTTCCCGCATTGCGATGGCTCGTGCACGCCCCAACTGTGTAGAATTGTTTTCAGAACCGTCGGGTGATGTATAGCCTACAATCTGTACAGCCTCAATCCTTGTGCTGCTGTCGGCAAGGACATCGTCTATAATGGACATCAAATCTTCTATATTCTGTGCGTTGTCGAGATATTCCGGGTTCAGTTTGTCGCTGTTGGTTACATAGCGTACTACATTGGGTGTGACAGCCATTGCTGCTGCATTGCTGCCTGTCAACGGCGTGTAGTACCTTATATTATTTATGTAAGGATATTCTTCCGACATCCTGTCCGCGGTACTCACTGCATCCTTCACTCTGTGGCAGCTCATAGGAGGACAGCCTGGGAGGCCGATTGCAACAGTGTCACACATATATTCGGTTCCATTCCTGCCGGTATACTCACAGTAGGTCACAGCATAGACAGTGTCGCTTATGGCCTCTTCGGGCACACTGAGTGTGCAGCTGTGTTTCCCGCGTTTAAGCAGCTCGGGTTCTTCACCATACTGCCGCATGTACTTTTTCTTGTATCTTTTTCCTTGAATGTATCGTGTCGAAGAACTCACGCAGGTATCGGGCGTGCATATGTGCGTGACAACAATCATGCCGTCGTCGGAAGGCAGTCTGGGGGTGTCGTACCCGAGTGTGAAATGCCAGCAGCTGTCGCTATGGGTGGCATTATGGCTCTGTGGGGATAATTGTGCTTCTGATGCAATGGCCAAGATTGCAAACAGTGCACCTACAAGAATTCTCTGTTTCATAAAGGCAGTTTTTGGGTTAATGTTTATTCGCTACCTTTATAGAACGTGCATTATTCTTCTTTGGTTCTGCCTTTTATGTTGTTTTTTCAATGATTGCAGGCAGTTCCTCAAGGCTGCTTATTATTGCAGTGGGCTTGTGCCCCTCTTCAATGCTTTCATCGCTCCAGCATACCTTTTTCAGCCAGGCTGTCTTGCAGCCGAGCGTCGAGGAGGGATATATGTCCTTGCGGTAGGAGTCGCCTATTACAATTATATTCTCCGCCGGAACTCCTACGGCTTTCACTCCAAGAGCGAAAAGTGCCGGGTCGGGCTTGCGAAGCCCTACGACTGATGATTCGATGATGCTGCCAAAAAGGTGGTCGAGCCCGAATTCCTTCAGGACAACAGGCATATTGCCGTAGAAATTTGTTACCAGCACCATTGGACGTTCCTTGCCAAGCTTTTCTAATATCGGACGAGTGACGGCTATTGTCTTCCGGGTTCTTTCGTAGCAGGCATCGGCAATCTCACACACATCATCTAAATCTATTGTGAGCGACGGGGCGTGTATAGCCTTGTCGTTGAGGAATTCGGCCTGAATGATGAGCTTTTTTAACAGCAGCATGCTGAATGTATCGCTGGTTCCTATAATGGGGTTCTTTGCAAGTGTACGCTCTGCGTGTACGTAGGCTTCGCGGTACTCCTCTCTCGTTATCCTGATGCCTGCATTGCGGTATTCCTCCCAAATCAATTCGCCCCAATGGATGCCGTTGGTATCTATGGTTCCGCCGTAATCGAAGATAATACCTTTAATTGAACTCATGCCCGCTCTCAATTTTTTCGGTTAAACGATGGCACAATGTCTCGTGCCTGTATTGCATATAAAGGAACAGTGCCATAAGTACGACGAGCTCAAATACAAGGTATATCCACAGTTCGCCGGTGAGCATTGCAAAGCAGAGCATGATGGCGCGTGAGTTGAAGGTTAGTATGTTCGTGTACTTCATAAGCGGAAGGCTTCCTTTCCGGAATTCATTCCTTAGTCCGGCCGGAATGTCTGTTCCGAACTTGTCGTGTACGCTCTTTATGAAACGCTGGAACCTTGGCGACATCCTCTCCTGATTGCTCACATAGGCAACGTAGGCATTGAGGAAGATTTTCCAGAAGAAATTCCCTTTCCATGGGGTAGATGCGTACTCCTTCTTTTCTGCTGTCGAGTTGTGAAATTCGTTTCCGTTCTTCTCATTCGAAAAGTAGAGGTGTATGTTCCTGTAATAGTCGGCAAGCTGGCATTGCGAACCGTGAACCCAGAATCCGCAGAATGAAACCAGAATCCAGATAAGTACACCCCAGTTGTGTTCAGGGGCGAACGGGATTGGCTGGAACGTCTCCCGTGCGGCAATGGCAAAGTATATGCAGAAGAACCAGCAGTCACCGGCAAAGCCATCGAGGATGCGTCCCCACCGGGTCTTTTGTCCTGTGATGCGTGCAAGCTGCCCGTCGGTGCTGTCATAAAGGTTTGCCCACATCAGCAACAATACGCCTACGGCATTCCAGCGTATGCTCTCCTGCAGAAAACAGAAGCCGGCAGCAATGCCTAAGAATATGGATACTATTGTCACAACGTTCGGGTGTATGCCGCGGTTGCGGAAGAACAGTGCGCAACGGAACCCTAATGGACGGTAGAACCATAAGTCGAGGAACTCTTCTGTGTCGGTCGACTTTATCGACTGGCGATAAAGTTCTTTGTCTTCTTCTTTCATGTCAAATTATCTCTTTATACCTGCAGTTATCAGCCTTGCAATCTCCTTTGCCGCCTCTTCGCGTATGGCCGAAAAACTTGGGAAATCGTTAATGTCTATTATGAATATCTCTCCTTCGGCAGTCACAATGCAGTCTCCGCCGTATATCTCCAGCCCGACAGCTTCGGCTGCTTTCTGCGCCAGTTCCTTCATCCTTCCTGTGCTGAACGTATAGCCGTTGGGCTTTCCGTTTATCCCTTCCAGCCCGAATTTGCTTTTTGCAGGGTCGGGGTAGCAGTAACGGAAGAAATCCTTGCCGATGCCATAGAACTTTACAATGTCTCCTTCAATGTGGCAGGTGTGGATACATTCAGTTATGCCTCTTTCCTGCATTTTGCAGAACCTGGCTGCTGCTTCATCGGCATTGGTCACGTAGCATACATCCTCCTTGTGGCAGCTCCAGCCTTTGCCGCGCTTTATCCAGGCAGGGTAGTGCAGGCTGCCAAGTTGTTCCGGGTGCTCAACCATTGAGTACTCCGGCTGCGGTATGCCGGCATCATTCAGAATTGCCATGAACCTCTCGCGTGAACAGTTCCCGACGCTTTTTGCACTGTTATATACCTTGATTCCGCTTTCTTCTGCTGCCAATAGCAGTTCAAGCGTTCCGCTACTACGTGACATATGGCAGACTGCTGCAGTCCCGGCCGGCAACCTGTTGTCTGCAACGGGTGTTACGGATATTCCCTGGGAGAGCAATTCTTCGGTAATGCTTTCCAGTATAGCAAGGTCTTTGCCTTGCATGTTGGGCGAATGCTCCGCATTGCGTGCAATTGTTGCAATCCTAATCATTCTCAGCAAGGAATATTCTGGCCTTTTCAATGTCGCCAGCGTGGTCAATGTCTATGATTTTCCCGAAGGGGAAGGCTTTCAGTCTCAGCCCATTCTCGACAAGCTTGCGCTGGAAGTTCCTCATTCTTCCGATGCCTTCATCTATGCAGGTGTCGAGAATGTCGAGTGTCTTTGGGTCAAGGCCATATATGCCTCCCGAAATGTATGCCGTCTCTTTGTTTGCAGTATCACAGAATGCTGTTATTGTCAGTTCCTTGTCTGTTGCTATGTAAAGCGGCTTTTCGTCATCAATGAAATCGGTAACAGCCATAAGGCCATCGTTGCTACATTCTTCGAATTGCTTTATGAATTCGGAGAACTCTTCTTTACGGAACAGTGTGTCTACCGTCGTAAGGCAGAATTTCTCCCCTTTGAGGTATGGGCTCAGCTCGTAAAGGCTGTGCATTGAACTTGGTGTGTCCCTGACAATAATCTCCAACGGAAACCTTTCCTGCAACTTCTGCAAGTGCTCGAGTGTCTCGGGCTGCCTGCTGTTTATTATTACATATATGCCGCTTGCGTTGTGCTGTGAGAAAATGCCTATAAGCCGTTCTATGATGGGGACACCATGCAGCCTGATGAGTGGCTTGGGCTCTTTTATTCCCTCTTGTGCAAGGCGAGAGCCTTCGCCTGCAGCGATTATAGCGAATTTCATTGCTTAGATATCGTTGTCGGCCTGTTGAAGGTTGAGCTTGTTGCTGTCATCACGCTTCTCGAAGTATAGTTTACGCAACGGGTTACGGCGTGCGCTGCTGTAGAATCTTCGGTTACGGAGGATGTCGATTGCGGCGTATATTGCCTGGCGGAATGAGTTTTCATCTGCAATGCCCTTGCCGGCAATGTCGAATGCAACACCGTGTGCTGGTGACGTGCGTACAATTGACAGGCCTGCGGTGAAGTTTACGCCGTCGTTCATTGCAAGTGCTTTCAACGGTGTCAGCCCCTGGTCGTGGTACATTGCCAGTATTGCATCGAACTCTGTGTATTTGCCGCTTCCCATGAGACCGTCGGCTGCAAAAGGACCATAACAGAATATGCCGCTGTCGTTCATCTTGCGCACGGTTGGGGCTATAGTCTCAATCTCTTCGTTTCCAAGCAGCCCGTTGTCTCCTGCATGCGGGTTCAGCGAGAGTACTGCAATCTTGGGTGCGTCGATGTTGAAGTCTTCCTTCAGGCTTCTGTCGAGGATTGCTATCTTCTCTTCCAGCAGTTCTGGTGTTATTGCAGACGGAATATCGCGCAATGCCATGTGCGATGTTGCCACTGCAACCTTGAACTCGCCACTGCAAAGAATCATAAGGGACTTTTCATTCTCGCCACAACATTCTTGAAGGTATTCTGTATGTCCGGGGAAACGGAATTCATCGCTTTGTATCGAACTCTTGCTTATGGGGGCTGTCACAATGACATCTATTGCTCCTTCCTGATAGTCCTTTACAGCTCTTTCCAATGCCTGGAATGCTGCCAGACCAGCCTCTTCGCTGCCTGTGCCGAGTTCTATGTGGAGCTCATCGCTGTTGCAGTTGATTATGTTCAGCTTGCCGTTCTGTGCTTCGTCGGCACTCTCAATGGCGTTGTATGGCGTTTCCATCTCCAAAGCCTTGCGGTGGTATGCTGCAGCCTTGGGCGAACCATATACTATAGGTGTGCATATCTCGAACATTTCGGGGTTGTCGAATGTCTTGAGGATGATTTCATAGCCGATGCCGTTTGTATCGCCTTGTGTAATTCCTACACGTATCTTTGCATTATCGTTCATTTCTATTTCGGTTGTTGATGTTAGTCGTTAATAGGAATCTCTTGTTCTTTGCTCGCCTCAATGACAATATCTTCGGTCTGTAAACTATTGTCAAGGATTATGTCTGCCGGCAGTTTCAATGTAAGCAAGGCTGCCTCAAGTTCTCTTATGTAGCTTCCCTTAGCCTTGTGCGGTGCATAAACAAAAACCTCGGCAACTATTACCCTGTTGTTGATTTCGTCTACGGCCGAATAGGAGACAAACGGTCCTCCCATCATGTCGTTCTCCATGTGCCATAATCCTCTTGCTACCTGAAGGTATTTGTCGCGGAATGATTTTTCCTCTATTGTCACATAGCTTCCGTCGGTCTGAATGTATTGTCCGGGTTCGCCGCCAGGAATGTTCTCCTTCATTACGGAGTCGCGTGTAATCAGGAAATTCTCGAGTGAAAAGTTTTCGGGCGATGTGTAGGGGTAACTGTACATCGCAAAGTTCATGATTTCCGGGTTGTTTGAGAAGAAATCCGAAATCCATATGAAGTCTTTGCCTACTTTGAAATCCTCAAGTTTCTTTGGGATAAGTATTTCGCAGCCGAACATCTCCATAATCTTTTCCTTGGCCTTGGCGTTGTTGCTTGTCTTTAGCTTTGCAACTTCGCGGTCCATCTCGCCTTGGGTGAGGAAACTGACAATGAACTTGCCGTTTTCTGCAATATATTCCTTTAAAGCCTCTTTGCTTGGGCCGGTTATTGATACAAGAATCTGATTAAAGGCTATGGCGTCCTTCTCGTACCTGAATTCGCATGTCGGGAACTTCAGGCTGTCTATGTCGACAACAATGATGTTGCGCATTTTTGAGGAAGAGGCATTGGCATTTTTCATTCTCGAAATCTTGAACGACGGCTCCGATTGCGGCAGGCCGGGAATGTCCTTGTCGAGTGCGTTGTAAAGTTCTATGGCAGACGAATCGGCCCAGATTTCATCGCTGCATATTATCATAACTTCATAAGGCTTGCCGATTGAGTCGGGCTTCACTTCGATGTTGCAGCCTGTTATTAGCAGTACTGCACTCAGCAGTAAAAGAAATATCTTTCTCATTTTTATATTCGGTTTTTATTGTTCCTGTTTCAATGTTGATAGCATGCCGCAGGCTGCGAAGATGTCTTCACCGCGCGAAGCGCGTATTGTCGTGAAAAGACCGTTCTTTGTCAGGTAGTCGCGGAACTGCGTCATTTTCTCCTCGCCTACTCCCTCGAGAGGTACTCCGGGAATTGCATGGTAGCGTATGAGGTTTATGCGGCAGTCTGTACCGCTTAGCAGCTTTAACAGTTTCCGTGCGTGCTGTTGTGTGTCGTTTATGCCTTTGAATACGATGTACTCGAAGGTGAGTCTTCGCTGGTGGCTGAAGTCATACTGCCTGAGCAGTTCAAGAATCTCGACGATGGAGAATCCTTTCTCGGCCGGCATAATCTCCTTGCGCTCTTTCGGTACTGGGTGGTGCAGGCTTATGGCAATGTGGTAGTCGCCCGAATCGAGCAGGCGTTTCAGTCCCTTGCGCACTCCCACCGACGATACTGTAAGGCGGTGCGGGCTCCAGCCGAGACCGTAGTCCTTGGTGATGATGTCAATGGCCTGCAGCAGATTGTCGAGGTTGTCGCAAGGCTCGCCCATACCCATGAAGACAATGTTTGTGAGCTTCTCGAATTCGGGCAACGACAGTATCTGGTTGACAATTTCGTTGGCTGAAAGGTTTGCGGTGTATTTCTGCTTACCGGTCATGCAGAACAGGCAGTTCATCTTGCATCCTACCTGGGACGACACGCAGAGTGTCGCACGTTCACCGTCGGGTATGTATACAGCCTCAACGTAGTGGCCGTCGGCAACCCGGTACAGGTATTTCACCGTCCCGTCAATGGAGCGTGCTTCGTCCGACGGTGCGCAGAACCCTACCTCGAACAGCTCTTTCAGCATTTCCCTGTTCTTTAGCGATAGATTGGTCATCCCGTCAATGCTTTTCACACGTTTCCTGTATACCCAATCGGCAATCTGTTTTGCCGTAAATTGTGGCATACCGGCTTCCTTGACTGCTTCTTTCAGGCTGTCAAGTGTCATCCCTGCCAGTTTTCTCTTGTTGCTTTCCATCGACATTCAGGTTTCTGCTAAAATAGAATTCCTTTGCGAAGATAATGCAAAAAAGTGGTATTTCTCCCTATTGTCAGTATAAATAAAATTTAATTATAAATATATTGTCTCTTTTTAGAAGCTGTTTGAAATTTATTTTGCGATTGTTTGAGGATTGTTTTTAGAAGATTTTGCTACTTTAAATGCAGGGAATAGTGGACTATTTCCAAATTTAAAGGAGGAAAAGGTACAAAAAACAGACTAAAACAAGCCAAAACATCACTTTACTCAGCTTTGATATATTTTTATTAAGAAATTTAAACAGTTTCATACTGTCTGCTCATTCTTTATTTGCCGGAATTTGTTCCTGCGCTTCTCTTTTTTTACTAAATTCGCATCATATCTATAGAAAAATGGAAAAATATACTTTAGAACTCTTTTTGCCCGTTGCAGGCAAGGGGGCGGCTCTTGATGCTATAGCCCGTTTCTCATCACTCGGACAGGTGAAACATATTTGGCTGTGGAGTGTAGAAGATTTTGATATTGGCCTGCCTGGGAACGTGACAGTTCTCAGACAGGATACTTTGACCTCCAGCGCGCTTTTCCGCGATATGTCGGAACGTGCAACAGCCGATTTTGCACTTTTCCTGGCAAAGAATAATATAGAAATTGAAGCCGATGTGTTCTGTCGCTTCATCGATGCAGTGCCGGATGATGCTGTAATGGCCTACTCCGATTATCGCAAGTCGATTGCCGGTACTGTTTCCGATGCACCTGTGATTGACTGTCTTGCCGGCAGCCTGCGCAATGACTTTGACTTCGGCTCGCTGTTGCTTTTCAGGGTGCCGGCACTCAAGGACTATCTTCTTGAAGAACTTGAAGAGTATTGCTATGCCGGGCTCTACCAGCTGCGGCTTGCTCTGAGCCGCAAGGGTAGCCTGTTCCACTTCAAGGAGTTCCTTTATACAGAGCAGGAGAGCGATACCCGCAAGAGCGGTGAAAAGCAGTTCGATTATGTGAACCCGGCACAAAGGGATGTGCAGGTGGAGATGGAAAAGGTCTGCACTCATCACCTTAAGGCTATTGGAGGCTATCTGCCGCCATGCAAATATAGCGGAATAGACCTTTCGGTCGGAAACTTCCCGGTTGAAGCCTCTGTCATAATTCCGGTGCTTAACCGTGAGATGACTGTTGGTGATGCGGTCTCTTCCGTCCTGGAGCAGGAATGCAGTTTCCCGTTCAATGTAATTGTGGTAGACAATCACTCGACTGACAGAACCGGTGAAATAATAGATTCTTTCGATGACTGCAGAGTGGTGCACATTGTTCCAGAACGTCACGACCTGGGTATTGGCGGCTGCTGGGAACTGGCTGTCAACAGCAAGGTCTGCGGCCGTTTTGCCGTACAGCTCGACAGTGACGATATATACAGTGGCAAGAATACTCTGCAACGTATTGTTGATGAATTCTATAAGCAGCAGTGTGCAATGCTGGTTGGTTCCTATCGCATCTGTGATTTCGAACTCAATACATTGCCACCGGGAATAATAGACCACCGCGAGTGGAGTGAAGAGAATGGCCGCAATAATGCCTTGCGCATAAACGGTCTTGGTGCTCCACGTGCATTCTTCACTCCTGTCATACGTGAAGTGGGCTTCCCTAACGTAAGCTATGGCGAGGATTATGCCGTCGGGTTGCAGATTTCGCGCCGCTACAGGATTGGGCGTATATACGATGTGCTCTATCTGTGCCGTCGATGGGGTGGAAATTCCGATGCTGCCCTGTCGCATGAGAAGGTGAATGCACACAATCTTTACAAAGATACTTTGCGCACTGCGGAACTCGAGGCACGCATAGAACTTGCAGGCACTATGGAGACCGTGGACAGCAAAGGCCTTGAGGAGTTCTTTACCGCACAACTGCAGCAATGGAGCAGCGCGGCCAAACGTTACGATGAACTTGCCGGTGTAATGACTCGCGACCTCGGCAATGGTATTTCTGTGCAGTACAACCCTGCACGCATCGTTTCCACAGGGGCAAAGATTGACAAGGAATCAATATCAAAACGTGAATGTTTTCTCTGCTCTTCAAACCGCCCTGGCGAACAGTTTGCCTTGAATGCTATGGGTACTCTCGAGGTACTTGTCAATCCTTTTCCGATATTGCCCCGACATTTCACCATTCCCTCAAGACTGCATACACCACAATTGTTGCAGCCGTTGTATGCCGATATGCTGCATCTTGCAGCTAAGTGGCAAGGAATGGCACTCTTCTACAACGGGGCTAAGTGCGGTGCTTCGGCTCCCGACCACGCTCATTTGCAGGCGGTAGAGAGTTCCGGCATTCCTCTCTTGTGTGGTCTTTGGGAGGATAGGCTGGCCTGCGGCATGGAAACGGTATGCTCATGCGAGGAGTGTGCCATATACAATGTAACAGCATATGTTGTGCCCCTCTTCGTAATAAAGGCAAGGAGTGTTAGCCGTTCAGTGGAGATGCTTGAACGTCTGTTGCAGGCAATGCCTTCCCATGCCGGAGAATGTGAACCGCGTATGAATGTAATAGTTCTCCATACGCCGGCCGAGGGGTATGTTACCTATATTATCCCCCGTTCGCTTCACCGTCCAGGATGCTACACGGCAGAAGGCAGTGCCCAACGCCTTATAAGCCCCGGAACATTGGATATGTCCGGTCTTTTGATTGCTCCACGTGAGAGTGATTTCTTGGCTGTTACGGCCGATGAGGCTGCTGCAATTCTGCGCGAGGTTGCCATTTCACGGGATGAGGTTTATGGAATAGTTGACAAAATAGGCTGATGCTATGAGGTGTGTCGATGTTGGTATATTGCGTTCTCCGCGAATTGTCTTTGAACTCGCCGGCGAGTTTATCTCCACGGCCGGTTCGGTTTGTCGTGGCGGTGAGGTGACCATAGCAGATGGACTGCTCTGCTACTGTGGCAAACGTTACGAATCGCTAGGCTTTATCCCACAGGATAGCAACTCTCTTTTTGTGCTTCACGATGTTGTCATAGGAGTGGGCTTCCATTGGCAGCGTAAGGAGAACCAGGCTTTCAAAGGGGAACTTATGTTCATTGTGGAGGATGGTGAGGTGCGTGCCATAAACCGTCTTCCTGTGGAGGATTATCTTGTGAGTGTGATATCGAGTGAGATGTCGGCGACATCGTCGCTGGAGTTCCTGAAAGCGCATACGGTAATATCGCGCAGTTGGCTCTATGCCCAGTTGTTGCGTAAGGAGAAACAGACTGTTTCGGCTCTTGGCTGGGAGAATGATGAAGAAACTGTGCGTTGGTATTCCCGCGAGGACCACACGCTCTTTGACCTTTGTGCCGATGACCATTGTCAGCGTTATCAGGGTGTAACGCGCGCTCTTAATCCCAATGTGGAGCGTGCGGTGCGAGAGACTGAAGGTGTGGTGCTGATGTATGGCGGCGAGGTGTGCGATGCACGTTTCAGCAAGTGCTGCGGAGGCGTCACAGAGCGTTTTTCGGCTTGTTGGGAAGATAAGGAGTATGAATATCTGCAGGCTTTCAGAGATGTTGATGGCGATGCTGCAATGCCCGACCTTGCAACCGAGAATGGAGCACGCGAATGGATAGAGAGTGAGGCTCCCTCATACTGCTCGACTGCTGATAACAAGGTCCTCTCCCAGATTCTGAACGGCTATGACCAGGAAACCAACGACTTCTACCGGTGGCGTGTCGAGTACTCTCAGCAGGAACTTTCGGAACTTATAAAAAAACGTTCCGGTATAGATTTTGGTATGGTCGAAGATTTGCAGCCGCTTGAACGCGGACTGTCGGGACGCATCATAAAGTTGCGCATCGTTGGCAGCAAGGCTGTCAGGGTTGTGGGCAAAGAACTTGAGATACGACGCTGGCTCTCGGAGAGTCATCTTTACAGTTCGGCATTTGTTGTCGATAAGATTGTCGCCGTAACTGGCGAGGTGCGTTTCTTGTTCAAAGGTGCCGGCTGGGGGCACGGAGTGGGGCTTTGTCAGATAGGTGCTGCAATGATGGGTGAGCGCGGATGCTCCTATGAGAAGATACTTTCCCATTACTACCGGGGCAGTTCGCTCGAAAATATTATAGACTGATATGTAACAATATACGGTTCTGCTGAAATTTGTTTTAGTGATTATTTTTCTCTGAATAGAATTAATTTTATAATTTTACGCGACTTGACGTACAATATTTGTACGTGTTGTGCGTTTTAGGTTTATATTTTTACTGTGAGAAATACCAATGAAGATTCTTTTTCTTTCCGATAATTTTCCGCCAGAGGTGAATGCACCGGCTACGCGTACTTTTGAACATTGCCGCGAGTGGGTAAAAGCCGGACACGATGTTACAGTAATCACCTGTCATCCGAATTATCCTATAGGAAAGGTGTACGACGGCTACAGGAATTCCTGGAAGAAGAAGGAGATTGTCGATGGTATTAAGGTAATCCGTGTCTGGAGTTATATAACATCCAATAAGGGTTTCCTCAAGAGAATATTCGATTACATAAGTTTTTCCATAACTTCGTTCTTTGCAGCTCTTTTCCTCAAGTGTGACGTTATTGTTGCAACATCTCCACAGTTCTTTACCGCACTATCGGGCAGAACGTTGCATTTCTTCAAACGTAAGCCTTGGATAATGGAGGTGCGTGACCTTTGGCCCGAGTCCATAAAATCTGTGGGGGCAATGAAGGATGGTCTGGTGCTTTCCTATTTCTCGAAAGAGGAAAAATGGTGCTATCGTTCGGCAAAGAATATTGTTGTTGTAACCGATACCTTCAAGAAAGTAATTTCGGAGATGGGGATACCTGCCGAGAAGATACACGTTGTAAAGAACGGTGCTAATCTCGCTCTGTTTACACCGCGTCCGAAATCGCCCGAATTGGTTGCCAGGTATGGACTTGAGGGTAAGGTTGTTCTAGGATATGTCGGTACAATAGGTATGGCGCACAAGATAGATTTTCTTATCGATTGTGTTAAGGAACTTCCCGATTGCAAACTGATGATTCTTGGTGAGGGTGCCGAAAAGGCCGTGTTGCAGCAGAAGGTTGCCGATGAGAAAATAGAGAATGTTTTCTTCGTAGACTCTGTTCCCAAGGACAAGGTTGCCGACTATGTTGCACTTCAGGATCTTGCACTTGTGAATCTGCGTCGCGACCCGTTGTTCACCACTGTTATACCTTCAAAAATATTCGAGACATCGGCAATGCACGTTCCAATGATGCTTGGTGTTGATGGTGAGGCGCGATTGCTTGTTGAAAAATATGGTGCAGGCATCTTCTATGAACCCGAGAATAGAGAGGATTTCCTTGCAAAACTCAACCGTATGCTGTCCGACAAGGAATTCTATGAATCTTGCCGCAAAGGCTGTGACGAACTTGCCAGGGATTTTGACAGGAAATTGCTTGCCGGGAAGATGCTCGATGTTATTGAACAGACTGCAAGAAAGTGAATGAAAAACAGGACGGTGTGTCATAATTGACAAACTACTTCGTTGTTATCAATATTAAGGCTCAGTCGAGTACCGATGTACACTCCTTTCGCCTTAAATCTCAACGCATCGTATTTTTCAATTCTTACAAACCTAAAGGAACTGTGTCCCAATTATATTTTGGGTCAGTTCCTCTCTTCTTTAACAGTGCAACACCTGTTGCTATAACAACAAGTCCTCCATTGCAATTTTGCCAAGCCTTAGGCTCTTGGCTCTATTCTTCTGTCTGGCATTCGCTGAAGTAGAAGTCTCTCTCGGCAATCTCTTTGGAGAATGTATAGTATGTGATTTCTGCGGTCGAGCAGGTTTCGCCATTGTATGTTATCGCTCCTTCAATGAAGACAAAACTACGCTTGGTCTCCTTTATTCGCGCGCGTACTTCAATAGTAACATCCTTGCCTGTCGGTATCGGCTTTTTGTATTTGACGTTGAGGTTGGTTGTCATTCCCGAGGTCTGGCATTTGCGCGCTATAATCCAGCCACCAATTTCATCAAGCAGTGTAGCTTGTATGCCTCCGTGCAGGGTGTCCATCCATCCCTGATAGTTAGTGCCTGGTGTCCAGAAAGAGACTATGTCATCGCCATCCTCATAGAACTCCATTTTAAGTCCGTAAGGATTTGTGGGTGCACAGGCAAAACAGTTGTAGCCTTTTTCGGTGAGGCCTAACCAAGGATTCTTTATTTTCTTCATATTTCTTAATATATTTCTGCAAAGTTAACGTTCTTTCTTCTCCAATACGGTTTTTTGTTTCTATTTTATGCTTTATTAATAAATATCGGCGGTTTTTGAACATTCTTGTCGCCTCTTTTTGCTATCTTTGCCACTTGAAACAGATATTAGAAGCTGTATGGCTATAAAAATGGCGAAACATCCGGCTTCTATAGGAACAGTATTTTTAGAAATTCAAACAGCTTCTTACTATTATGAGAAAACTTTTCATCACACTCCTGCTTGCAATAGTTGCAATATTCACAGCCAATGCTCAGTTGCTGTATAAGATATCGGATGGCGGTCTTGATAAACCTTCATATATAATAGGTACTTATCATCTTGCTCCGGCTTCATTTGTCGACTCAATTCCTGGCGCGCGTGCTGCTTTGGACGAGGTGGAGCAGGTGTGTGGAGAACTTGATATGCGCGAGGTAGAGACTGCTGAAGGAAAGAAAAAACTTATGGCGGCAATGCAGTTGCCCGATGGTATGACAATAGACAAGGTTCTCTTGCCCGAGGAAATGGACAAGCTCAATGCTTATATGAAGCAGATTATGGGTACAGACCTTTCCAATCCGTTGCTTAGGATTCAGATGGGCAGGATGAATCCGATGGCAATATCCACACAGCTGCAGTTGCTGCAGTTTATGAAGTTGACACCCGGCTTCAATCCGTTGGCACTTATTGACAGCTACTTCCAGAATGAGGCTGAGAAGAAGGACAAACCGGTCGTGGGCTTCGAGACTGTCGATTTTCAGATTAAGGTGCTCTATGGTACTCCTCTTGAGCGTCAGAAAGAGCAGCTTTTCTGCATGATTGACAATCACGAATATAGCCTTGAACTGATGAAGTCTATAGCAGCGGCATATTTTTCGCAGGATATTGATGCGATTCTTGCAGCTGCCGAGGAGAAAATGGGTAATGCCTGTGACAGTTCTGCCGAGGAGGATAATGCTCTAATATATGACCGCAATAACGACTGGGTAGGCAAGATACCTTCGATAGCCGCTACCAGGTCTACGCTCTTTGTTGTCGGTGCGGCACACTTGCCAGGCGAGCGCGGTGTCCTGGAATTGTTGCGAAAGGGGGGATATACAGTTGAGGCTGTAAGATAAGCGTTGTCCTGCAGGCATAAAGCAAGGCGGTCGGTGTTTGCCGACCGCCTTGCTTTATGCTGTAGTGACAAAATGTTGCTAACGGTGTTGCACTTGTTAATGATATGTTGTTAACGGCTGTAGTTAGGCTCAGGCATTGTTTTTGGTTATTTAGGGTGATTGTGTATACTGCGTGGCGGGTGTAATTTTGTCATCGTAAAAAATGTATCAATGAAGATGAAATTACATATTCTATTTCTGCTTTCGGCTCTTCTGCTGCCATGCGCCGTAAAGGCAGGCGGCTTTAAACTTTACGGCTCGGTAACTGCCAAAGGCGAGGGGGCGGTGCCTTATGCTGCGGTGGCTGTAGAGGGCAGTTCAATGGGGGTCTATGCCGGTGATGACGGGCGTTATGAACTGCAGCTTCCCGAGGGAACATATATGCTGGTAGTTACTGCCGTGGGTTATGAAACCTACCGTAGGGAAATTGTTGCAGAAGGCAAGCGTTCCGTCGAGTTGAATATCGAATTAGCTGTTTCCGAAACCACTCTTGAAGACGTTGTTGTTACGGAGACTGTCTCGGGTGTGTCACGTCTCAGACGCTCGGCATACAATGTCGTTGCCATCGATACAAAAGAACACCTGAACACAACGAAGAATCTCAGTGATATTCTCGCGAAGTCGCCGGGTGTGAAGCTTCGGGAGTCGGGCGGTATGGGTTCTGATATGAATATTATGCTCGACGGTTTCAGCGGAAAACATATAAAGGTTTTTGTCGACGGTGTTCCGCAAGAGGGTGTCGGGAGTTCTTTTGCAATAAGTAATATCCCGGTCAATTATGCAAGCCGCATAGAGGTCTACCGCGGTGTGGTACCGGTTGAGTTCGGGACTGATGCTATGGGTGGAGTAGTGAATATCGTTACCGGCAAACGCCGGCAAGGGTGGAATTTGGATGCTTCCTACTCCTACGGCTCATTCAACACTCATAGGTCTTTCCTGAATTTCAGTAAAGTGTTTTCGGGTGGCTTGTTGTTGGAGTTGAATGCTTTTCAGAACTACTCAGACAATAGCTACAAGGTTCATGCGCCAGTAGAGGATTTTGTAACCGGCAGCATAGAAAAGAAAAAACAGTACAGTGTAGAGCGTTTTAACGATGTGTATCACAACGAGGCTGTTACGCTGAAAATCGGTGCGGTGGATAAGCTTTGGGCCGACAGGTTACTATTTGGCTTTGCCTATTCCAATATGTACAAGGATATGCAGACAGGGGTAAGGCAGGAGATTGTTTATGGTGAAAAACACAGAAAGGGCTATTCGATAATGCCGTCACTTGAGTATTCCAAGAGAAATGTGCTGCTTGATGGTCTTGATATCTCTGTTACGGCAAACTATAACCGCAATACTACGCTTAATGTCGATACAGCGCAGTACAAGTATAACTGGCTTGGCGAAAAGAAGAAACTGAATGCTCCGGGCGAACAGGCGCATCTGCATATGCGCTCCGTTGCCGAGAACTGGAATGCGACGGCAACGCTCAATTACCGTCCTGCCAGGTCGCACACTCATCTTTTTACGCTTCACTATCTGTTCAATGCTTTTGAGCGTGCAAATACATCGTTGCTGCTACCTGTGGATGCCGAAGACCCGATAGGGAAGATAACCCGTAAGAGTGTTGCCGGCATTGCATACCGTCTTATGCCATCGGAAAAATGGAATCTTACGGCCTTCGGCAAATACTATAATATATATGTAAGCGGTCCTGTTGCAACTACAGGAAATGCCGATGAATATGTGAGGAGCAACCGTTCCCTTGATGCTTTCGGCTATGGTCTGGCAGGGACATATTTTGTGCTGCCTGGTCTTCAGGCAAAACTGTCTTATGAAAAGGCATACCGCTTGCCAACGTTGAATGAGATGTTCGGTGACGAGGACTTGGAAATCGGTGATGTTGGCATTAGACCCGAAAACAGCCACAATGTGAACCTTAATCTCAGCTATTCAGCCTCCTGGGGCAAGCATAGCCTTTATGCCGAAGGGGCTGTGGTGTATCGCGATACGCGTGACTACATTCAGCGTAATATTATAGACTTGAGCGGTGGCAAGGCTGCGGCAACTTATATAAACTATGGCAAGGTGATGACAAAAGGCTATAGCCTCTCATTGCGTTACACAATGGAAAAAGCTTTTTCGGTAGGCTGCAATTTTACTGATATGCAGGTGCTCGACAATATGAAGAATTCAATAGGTAGTTCTGTGCCTAATCTCGGATACAGGGAGAAGATGCCTAACTTGCCTTCACTGTTTGCCGATTTCGATGCCTCTCTCTACTGGCATAACCTGTTTGGCGAGAGTAATCTGCTGACTCTTTCCTACGAAGGGCGTTTTGTGCAGGAATTCAGCTATTATTCTGCCAAGGTCGGAGCAAACAAAGGCGATTATATGGTCCCCGACCAGTTGTCACATAATCTTGCCCTCTCCTTCAGTGTGGGCAGCGGCCGTTATAATATTGCTGTCGAGTGCAACAATATTACAGATGAAAAACTATACGATAACTTCAGCCTTCAGAAACCGGGAAGAGCCTTTTATGCCAAACTGCGTGTGATGCTTGGTAATAGCTGATAAAGAAACTGTTCGAATTTCCTAAAAAGGCTTTTTTATATTGAATCGACTGTTTCGTTTAATTTTATACTCAAAACAACTTCAGACTAACCAATAAAAATATATTATCATTATGAAAAGAAATTTTAAAAAGAACATTCTTGCTGCTGTCTTTGCGGCAATGGCTGTAACATCGTGTTCCAGTGATGACGATAACAATGTCTTGAGCCCTGAAGAGGGTGCCGCAAAGCCCTATGTGATAGCAGCGACAGTTACAATGTCGAACAATAGTACTCCGGTGCTGCTTACTGCCGAATCGCTCGAAAGCGGTGTTATATCTCCGGTGAACCAAGGGCTTGTTACCGATGCTGCATCGTACTGGGTGTTTCATGGTACCGATTATCTCTATGGCCTAGCCTATAACCAAGGTAACGCCGGGCTCACCCGTTCATTTGTGATGGGGAGTGACTACAATGTGTCTGCACGCGACAAGGAGTATGCTGTAAACCGCTTTACAACTTATGGCCTCTACAAGGATTACATAATAACAACCTCTACCGGCAACGGTGCAGCAGAATGGGCCGATGCCAACGGTTACATCCCCAAGATGTTTCTTGTTTCATACCTCAATACCAGGGCTGAAACCTATAATTCCAATGCGGCCGAAAAGTGCTATCTTTCGGAGAACTTTCTGGGTAATGGCGAGTATGTGACGCTTGCCGGTTTCCAGCAACGTGGTGATAGGCTTTTTGCAGCGGCAGTGCCAATGGGGTTAAGCCAGTATGGAGCAGCTGCCGGTGGCGGCAAGTGGGTTAGGTTCCCCGACCTTGTCAAAACAGAGGATGGTGGCAGCAACAGCAGTTCTTACAAGAAGGGCGAGCTTCAGTGGACTCAGTATCCCGATGAGTGTCATGTGGTAATCTTTGATGATGAGACGTTGACATCGAGGAAGATTATCAGCACCGATAAGATTAGTTATGCCTGTGGACGAAACAAATCGCAATACTATCAGATGGTGTGGGCTGTGGAGAATGGTGACATATATGTGTTCTCGCCTTCCTATGCAAAGACTATGGCCGATGTACGTCAGCAGACAACGTTGCCGGCTGGTGTAATGCGTATAAATGCCGGGGAAGAAGAGTTTGACAAGGAGTATTATGTGAATATCGAGGCGTTGTCGGGCGGCAGGTCGTTCCTGCGTTCGTGGTACATGGGAGGTGATAATTTCCTTCTGCAGATGTATGATAAGCCTTTTACGGCCGGCAACTCTGCTCCTGCTGCGTTATCACTTGCGGTCTTTAACGTGAAGAACGCTACTCTTGATTTTGTTGAAGGGCTCCCGTCGACAATGACGGCCTTTGGTAAGGCTCCTTATATGGAGAATGGCTATGCATATATGCCGGTTTCGGCAACCGATGGCTATCCGGCAATATATAAGATAGACCCTAAAACTGCTACTGCTACTATGGGGGCTGTGGTTGAGGTTACCTCAATTGATGCCGTGGGTAAATTGCTGCCTTGAGTATGCTGCCTTGAATTTCTGAGATATCCATATTGTTGGATGAAAAAGCTGCTGAAAATGTTATATCTTTGCAAGTGCGGTTTCTCGCCACGCAAAATAGATTGAATATGAAGAACTTCTTTCGTAAATTCCATTTATGGGTCTCTGTACCCTTTGGCCTGGTAATAGTCATAACCTGTTTTACCGGAGCGATGCTTGTCTTTGAGGATGAGGTAACAGCTCTCTGCAATGGAGATGTCGACACAGTTGAACCGGCTGGGCATCCTTTGCCTTTGGATGTCATTGCCGAAAAGGTGGAAGCTTGTTTGCCCGACAGTGTTGATGTTGCCGGTATTGTGGTGTCGGACGACCCGGAAGAGGCCTACATGGTGAATCTGTCGAAGCCCAGGAGGGCTGCTGTCTATGTCAATCAGTATACAGGTGAGATAAAGGGAAACAAGGAACGCTTGCCGTTTTTTCAGGTGATGTTCCGTCTGCACCGTTGGCTTATGGACAGCAATCCTGGTGACGGGGCTATCTTCTGGGGCAAGATCATTGTCGGTGCAAGCACTCTCGCCTTTGTGGTGATTCTTTTGACAGGTGCTGTCATCTGGTGGCCGCGCAACCGCAAGATGCTGAAAAACCGCTTGAAAATAGCTGTTGGTAAGGGTAAGAAACGTTTCTGGTATGACTTGCATGTTGCAGGCGGCATATATGCGTTCCTCTTTCTGCTTGTAATGGCATTGACCGGCCTTACATGGTCGTTTGAGTGGTATCGTAATGGTTTCTACTCTGTTTTTGGCGTTGAGACAACCAAGCAGGGAAACGGTATGAATGATAAACCGGCTAAACGCGCCGAGAAGATTGTAGCCGAAGGGGCTTCGGTGACGTGGCCTGTGGCAGGCAAAGAGGAGAGTCCTGTTGCTGAAAAGCAGAACCCGTCGGCAGTGAGTGGTGCTACGGCAGCCTGGAATGCCGATGCAACAAGCGGTGCTACCCAAGTAGCCGGGAATGAGTATGTGGATGCTGCAAGCGAACCTATTGATGAACTTGACGCAACATCGGCTGCAACACCGCTCGAGACGGAACCGGCAGTTTTGCCGGCAACACCATGGCAGGCGGCCTTTGAGGCTGTGGCGGCAGAGAATCCGGATTTTTCCAGGATAACAGTTTCTGCCGGTACTATCTCTGTGCAGAATGGCGGTTTTGGAAATCAGCGTGCAAGCGATAAATATACGTTCGATAAGGAAACCGGCTCAATAGTATTGCGTGAGCCTTATAAGTTCTCTTCCCCTCAAAGCAAATTGCGTGGTTGGATATATTCGCTGCATGTAGGCTCTTGGGGAGGTTCTGTGACGCGTGTGCTTGCCTTTCTGGCAGCACTGCTTGGGGCGACGCTGCCATTGACGGGGTATTATTTCTGGATACGGCGGTTATATATGAAACGTAGGAAGGATAAAGAGTGATGCTCGCCATTCTAATGAAGTGAACTGTTGAGGCCTCTGATTTTTTCCTTTTCTGATTGGCAAAATCATGGGTTTAATTACAAAAAAACTCAGAATTTTACGTTGAGCCATATCGGGGCATCAATGAGTTACGGACGGGTAAAAAAGAAAACGGAGAGAGTTTTTCAACTTTCTCCGTTTCAGTACCCAGACCCGGGATCGAACCGGGATGGGTTGCCCCACTGGTGTTTGAGACCAGCGCGTCTACCGATTCCGCCATCTGGGCAATTCTTAATTGCGATGCAAAGGTACGGCTTTTTTTTGTATGTGCAAATATTTTTCATGTTTTTTTGAAAAAACTTTTTATTTTCTTGGCTGTTACGACAAAAAGAAGTAATTTTGCAAGCCGATTATTATCAACCCTTGAAGGGTTAATGACATTTCAGGTCTCTGAGTTAGTTATAGGGCGGTCTAGCCAACTGTTCCGGCGAAGCGTGAAGAGGTTTCCTGTTTTGTTCTAAATTCCGTTAAGGAACAACAGGGGAATGTCGGGAATGGAATTATTAACAAATTAAACTAATTTTAAAGTGGATACTTTAAGTTACAAAACAATTTCAGCAAACAAAACAACTGCACAGAAGGAGTGGGTTGTTGTAGATGCAACCGACCAGGTTCTTGGTCGTCTTGGCTCAAAAGTTGCCAAAATTCTTAGAGGTAAGTACAAACCCTGTTTTACACCTAATGCCGATTGTGGTGATAACGTAATCATCATTAACGCCAACAAGGTTAAAATGACAGGTAACAAGTGGACCGACCGCATTTATTTGCGTTTCTCGGGTTATCCCGGTGGTCAGAAATCTTTCAGCCCCTCTGATGTGGCTAAAGGTTACAAAGGTTACGAGCGTTTGTTCAAGCATGTGGTTCGTGGAATGTTGCCTAAATCACGTCTTGGCGAGCATTTGTTGAATAACCTCTATATATACGAGGGTCCTGAGCATAATCATGCTGCACAGACTCCTAAAACAATTGATATTAACTCTTATAAATAAGAAAGCAGATGGAAATGGTAAATGCATTAGGCAGACGTAAAAGCGCAGTTGCCCGTATTTTCGTTACTGAAGGTACCGGAAAAATTACTATCAACAATAAGGATCTGCAGGTATATTTCCCCTCAAGCATTCTTCAGTATGTTGTTAAACAACCTTTGATGACTATTGATGCAGTGGAGAAATACGATATCAAAGTAAACCTTGACGGTGGCGGTTACACAGGTCAGTCTCAGGCATTGCGTCTTGCAATTGCTCGTGCTCTTGTAAAGATTAACGCCGACGACAAGAAGACTTTGCGTGCCGAAGGATTCCTCACTCGCGATGCTCGTGAGGTTGAGCGTAAGAAACCCGGTCAGCCCAAGGCTCGTCGTAGATTCCAGTTCAGTAAACGTTAATATTCGGTCTCGAAATATACGTTTAGTATCTAAACCACTCGGGACTCCGCTCTTCGTATGGTGGGCTACCCGGGAGGTTGGTTAAAGGATTTAATTAAAAAGAAGGTAAACGAATTAAAATTTAAACAAAATGTCTAGAATTACATTTGACACATTACTTGAGGCCGGTGCACATTTCGGTCACTTGAAACGTAAATGGAACCCCGCAATGGCTCCTTATATCTTCATGGAGCGCAATGGTATCCACATAATAGATCTGCATAAGACAGCTGCTATGACTGAGACAGCTGCCGAGGCTTTGAAGCAGATTGCAAAGAGCGGCAAGAAGGTTCTTTTCGTTTCTACAAAGAAGCAGTTGAAGGAAATTGTTGCAGAGAAGGCTCAGGCAGTAGGTATGCCATACGTTATTGAGCGTTGGCCAGGCGGTATGTTGACAAACTTCCCTACAATCCGCAAGGCTGTGAAGAAGATGGCAACTATCGACAAGCTCACACAGGACGGTACATATTCTAACCTTTCAAAGCGTGAGATTCTTCAGATTTCACGTCAGCGTGCAAAGCTTGACAAGAACCTTGGTTCTATTGCCGACCTTACACGTCTTCCTTCTGCAATCTTCGTGGTTGACGTAATGAAGGAGCATATCGCAGTACACGAGGCTAACCGTCTTGGTATTCCTGTATTCGCTATCGTTGATACCAACTCAAATCCTAACGACATTGATTTCGTAATCCCGGCAAACGATGATGCGACAAAGTCAGTAGAGGTTATCCTCGACGCTTGTTGTGCAGCAATTGCTGAGGGTCTTGAGGAGCGTAAGGTAGAGAAGGTTGACGCAGCTGAGGCTGAGGGTGACGAGGAGAATTCAGAGGCAAAGAAGGCACCACGCCGTCGCACAACACGTGCTCGCGCTGCTAAGGCTGCAGAGACTACCGAGTCAACAGAGGCTGCTGAGTAATCTCATTATTATTAATCTAAAAAAAAGAAAATACTATGGCTGTAACAATGGCTGATATTGCTAAGCTCCGTCAGATGACAGGTGCTGGTATGATGGACTGCAAGAACGCCTTGACCGAGGGTGAGGGTGATTTTGACAAGGCTATCGAGATTATCCGTAAGAAGGGACAGTTGGTGGCTGCTAAACGTAGCGACCGCGAGGCTTCTGAAGGTTGTGTTCTTGTAAAGGCAGAGAATGGCTTCGCTGCAATCATCGCTCTCAAGTGCGAGACTGACTTCGTTGCTCAGGGTGCCGATTTCGTTAAGCTTACACAGGATATCCTTGATGCTGCTGTAGCTGCAAAGTGCGCTACAATTGAGGATGTTAAGGCTCTTCCTATGGGTGAGGGTACTGTTCAGGACGCTATTGTAGCCCGTTCAGGTATCACTGGTGAGAAGATGGAGCTCGACGGCTACAAGACACTTGTAGGTGACAATGTATATACTTACAACCACCAGAAGAAGAACATGCTCTGCACAATGGTGGCTTTGAACCAGGCTAACGAAGAGATAAATGATGTTTATAGATGTATGTCTTGTAGATAGAAAAAATAGTATGAACAATAGTTGTTATTCGAATCTCTGTCCTTTTCAGTTATGCAATATTTAACTGGAAAGGAGGCAATCGTATGAAAGACAGTTTAAAAAAGTTAGTTCCGATATTTGTGGAAGCAGTTGTTTTGGTATTCAATACCATAAAAAAGAAATCAAAAGAGAAAAAGTAACTGAATAAAGAAAGCAGAATTAAGAGATGGAGAGAAAAATACTTCGTCTCTTTTTTCATGGAAAAAAGGAGATGTGCAAGGATGGAGGCACAAGATTTACTGGATGAAGTATCTGAAATGGTAATAGGACTGAGGGACTGCATTGTATGTATGGAAGATGCAAAAGTAGATAAGCAGATTCCAATTACGGTTTTAA
>CAZAIM010000018.1:0-25814 GCA_964485215.1 uncultured Bacteroidaceae bacterium
TTATTTTCTATTGGGGCTTATGCTCGTTTTGTCTCCGACGCTGATTTCATGTAGTAAAGATGATGAGGAAACACAATGGGAAGAGCCTGTGATACCCAATAATCCAGGTGGTTCGGGAGAATCTAAAACTGGTTATCACAATGGTTACGAATACATTGACCTTGGCTTGCCAAGCGGTACCAAGTGGGCTACTTGCAATGTAGGTGCTGATTCTCCTGAAGATTATGGTGGCTATTACGCTTGGGGTGAGACCACTGAATATGTTGCATCACACTACGATTGGGATGGTTATATTTGGTGCCAGAATAGTATGGAGCGATTGACCAAATATAACAGAAATGAATACTTTGGCAAGGTTGATAATAAAACCACACTTGAGTTGCGCGACGATGCCGCATATAATGAAAGAGGCGGAAAATGGCGTATGCCAACAACCGAGGAGTGGAAAGAACTGCTTGAAGAGTGTGTTTTATATAATACAGAGGTTAACGGTGTTGCAGGTAAAAAGGTAGTCGGACCTAATGGGAAAAGTATTTTCTTGCCCACAGCCGGCCTACTTGTAGGTGCTCCTTGGAATGAGAATGTTGGATATAATGGAAAAGGTTGCGATGAAGGTTATTATTGGGGTAATTCATTGCTGCCATACGGGTATGGTTACTCTGACTATATTGCTTATGCTATAATGTTTGATGCTGATCCGGGTACGTATTCTTCTTATTATGACATTGAACGTTGTCATGGAGCTTCGGTGCGTCCTGTAATTGGTGAAAACTAATACAATGCGAGTAGTTCAATTTTTATATCATCACAATAATAGAAACAGAAAATCATATTATAAACCGTATTATAAGCATCTACTATGAAAAAGATTCATTATTTTCTATTGGGGCTTATGCTCGTTTTGTCTCCGACGCTGATTTCATGTAGTGAAGATGATGATGAGAAACAATGGGGGGAATCTAAAACTGGTTATCACAATGGTTACGAATACATTGACCTTGGCCTGCCCAGCGGCCTCAAATGGGCCACCCACAATGTAGGCGCAAGCAGCCCCGAGGAATATGGCGATTACTACGCCTGGGGCGAAACCGAAGAAAAGAGCAATTATGATTGGAGTACCTACAAGTGGTACAAAGGCACTTCTAATTCAATGACAAAGTACTGTACTGATAGTTATTATGGCCGTGTCGATAACAAGACCGTTCTTGAGCCTTCCGATGACGTTGCCCACATAAAGTGGGGCGGCAGCTGGCGCATGCCCACTAAGGAAGAGTTCCAAGAACTCATAGACAACTGCACCTGGAAGTGGACTACCTACAAAGGAACCAAGGGTTACAAAGTAACGAGCAAAAAGAACGGCAACAGCATCTTCCTGCCTGCTGCGGGCTACCGCTACGGTACGGAGTTGATCCACAGAGGGTTGTTCGGTAGCTACAGGCCAAGTTCGTTGTACGTCGACCATTGCTCCGAAGCGTGGGAGTTGTACTTCGGTGGTGCTGACTGCTGCTGGTTTGGTTTCTTACGCTACTACGGTTGCAGTGTGCGCCCTGTGGTGGAGTACAGTAGTAATGATGATGAAAATACCGGTAATGATGATAATGAAAACGATGATTCCGGTGATAACCCTGGCGGTGGTTCATCGTCAAGCTACGAAAAACCGGATGTCGGTTTTTACGATTTTACAGCCACACGCACGTCGCTAAAAGTTCAATATAAGATATATAACAAAAGCGAGGCCGGCGTAACAAGTGCAAGAATTTATTATGGTACAAGCAGCAATCCAACTTCTTCCAAAAGTGCCACAGTCAGTGGAACATTGGCTACAGCCAATATTTCGGGTCTAAAGGCCGGTACTACTTACTATGTAAAATGTGTTGTAAAGGGAAAGGGAGGTACTACGACTACATCGACAACACGTGTTACAACCAATTTCTGAAAATCCAATTTCTTAAACTCAAAATTCTTTACTGATGAAAAAATTACTTATTTGTTTGCTGTAGTTTTAGCAACGTCTTGTACAACTGTTAAGAAATTGCAATTCTTGAGGCTGTAAATAAATCTGATTGTACGGATTGTGTTCCTGCCAAGAATAAGAGTGGCGGTTGGAGCGTAATAACCGACTTCATCAAGAAATTGATTGGTAAGTAAATAGAATAATTTTCCAAACTGTCGTGCGCACTTTGTTCTGCACACGACAGTTTTTTTGTATCTTCGCGCTTGGAACAGACAGTAATACAGTGTTATGCAGAAACAACCTCGTAAAATAGAGCTTCTTGCCCCGGCAAAAGATTATGAAACAGGCATTGCTGCCATTAACCATGGTGCAGATGCTGTCTACATTGGTGCAGCACAGTTCGGGGCACGGCAGGCAGCAGGCAATTCTGTTGAGGATATTGCACGGCTTGTCGATTATGCGCACATCTTCGGTGTAAAGGTTTATGTTACGCTGAATACCATCATATATGAGGACGAGACCGCTGCGGTTGAGAAACTTGTTGGGGAATTATATGAAGCAGGGGTGGATGCTCTTATTGTGCAGGATATGGGATTGTTGAAAATGAATATTCCTCCCATTCCGTTGCACGCGAGCACACAGATGGATAACCGCTCGGTTGCAAAGGCCGATTTCCTTACAAGGTTAGGGTTTCCGCGTGTAGTGCTTGCGCGTGAACTGTCGCTTGCTGAGATTGAAGAGATACACAAAGCGGTTCCCGACACTGAACTCGAGGTATTCGTACACGGTGCGCTGTGTGTGAGCTACAGTGGGCAGTGTTATGCGTCGCAGCATTGCTTCGGGCGAAGTGCGAACCGTGGTGCATGTGCGCAGTTCTGCCGCCTGGCATTTGACCTTGTCGACTCGGAGGGTACAGAAGTTGTGCACGACAAGCATCTGCTGTCACTCAAGGATATGAACCGCAGTACATATCTTGAGGAGATGCTTGATGCCGGTGTATCTTCCTTTAAAATTGAAGGCAGGCTGAAGGATGTGTCGTATGTAAAGAATGTCACTGCCTACTATAGGGTCGGGCTTGATGCTATAATGGCGCGAAGGCATGAATATGTACGTTCGTCATTCGGTAAGTCGGTACCGAATTTCATACCTGCTCCCGAGAAGAGTTTCAATCGTGGATTTACCGATTACCTTCTTAACGGAAAGAAGGATGGCATTACATCCTTCGACACTCCAAAATCTAAAGGCGAGTATGTGGGAAGGGTGAAGTTTGTTTCAAGGAACTATTTCACTGTTACCGGCGGTGTTTTCAGTAATGGCGATGGTGCATGCTTTGTTGCTGCGAACGGCAAGCTGTGCGGTTTCCGCATAAATAAGGTGGAGGGGAACAGGGTTTTCCCACAGACGATGCCTCCGGTTGAGAGTGGCGATGAACTGTATCGCAACTATGACTGCGGCTTCGAGAGAGAGTTGCTGCGTCCCGACAATCCACGTCGTCTCGCGCTTTCGCTAAGCTTTGGCGAGAGCAAGTTCGGGTTCCGCATGCATGCAAAGGATGAAAGCGGTGTAGAATGTACTCTTGATGTGCCGATGAAAAAGGAGAAGGCACGTTCGGCACAACACGAAAACATCAAGGCTCAGCTGAGCAAGTGGGGGAATACTCCATTTGAGGTTCAGAAGGTAGATGTGGAGCTGTGGGATGAATGGTTTATACCTTCGTCGCAGCTTGCCGAAATGCGCAGGTCGCTTTGCGGAATGCTCATTGAGGAACATTCACGAACCTATAGGCGTGAGAGTATGACCCTGAAAGGGGGTGGAGTGAGGTACCTTACCGATGAGCTCGACTATCGCGGAAATGTTGCCAACAGTTATGCACGAAGTTTCTATGGAAGCTGTTCTGTTGATAAAGTTGCCCCAGCCTTTGAACTGGAGCAACCTGCAGGGGCGGTGCTTATGTTTTGCCGACATTGCATAAAATATAGTTTGGGGTGGTGCACAAAGAGTGGCGGAAAGCATCAGTATAAAGAACCGTTCTACCTCGTCTCGGGCGACGGCAAACGTTTCAGGCTTGCTTTCAACTGCAAGGATTGCATAATGGAAGTTTCTGCGGAGTGAAAAAAGCAAATGCCACGCCTTAGGGGAACGACGTGGCATTCTGTCCGAGTAAACGCTTTTACCCGTTCGGGTACCGACCTTCACAGGCGGGTACTTCCGGAAAAATCTATTACTATGAAAAACACATATATGTAACAACCCTCTTGTAGGGTTTGTTTTGATGTATGTGTTAAACTATGTTATAATCTATTCATGCGGTTTATTAACAGGTTCTTATTTGCCGCAGATTCTACGGTAATCGCAATATTCGCAGTTCTCTTCATTGCAAGCCGTCCCAAACGGTGTGTTCACATCGAAGATTTCCTTCAGTACTGCATCGAACCTTTGCATATATTCATCTTTTATTGTACTTATGTCTGTTACCGGTGACTTCAGCACGTCTACGATGAAATTTTTGCGGTCGGTATTCTCGGGAGCCTGCACATAGAGCAACGAGGGGGAGATTTTTCTTGCAGCCTGTGCCTTTACCTGGCCTACCCACCTGAAGTCCCCTTTTCCTACAGGTTCCTTGCCTCCAATCAGTTCATCGAGAATAATGGAGTAGAGGAATGCTTGCAGGCGGTTTCCGGCCGACTGTATCTCGCCGGCGAAAATATTCTCAATGGAAGTCTTGGTTTCATTATTTATGCGGCCGGTCTTGTAATCGACAATATTTATAGTGTCGCCCTTTATGTCTACACGGTCAATTGTTCCGCCGAGTGAAGTCTCAATGCTCTCGCCGTTGACATTGATTGTATAAGGCATAGCAATATCCCTTTCTCCTCCTATGTATCTGAAGGGGGCGTAGCAGGAATCAATCTTAATCAATTTGAGCAGGAAATGGTGCAACACGCCACGGTTTATGTATTGTTCGCCGTTATATTCGACCTTGTTGCCTTGGAAGAATTCGGTAGAGAAGGCATCGTCGACAAATTTATACAGCAGCGCGTCATTCTTTATGTATGGTTCAAGCGTCTCTTTGTATATTGTACCATTACCTTGGATAGATAGCTTTGAGTAGAGCTCATCGGCTGCCTTGTGGAATATGGTTCCAAAGTCATTGAGCTGAACCTCATCATTTATTTCGCTGCTCTTCTTTATTCCAAGGATATAGTAGTAAAAGAAACTCAAGCCGCATTTCAGGTATCGGTTTACGGCAGAAGGGGTGATTGGTTTTGCATTCTCGTTCACGCTCCGGTCGAAACGCTCTCTGAGCTTTTGCATCATATCTGGGTTCTTGGCTATGCTTCCCATAACGATAGCCTTGTTCCCTTGGTTTGAACTCAGTGCCAGATGCTTTATGTCATATAGTCCGCTACCAAGCAATTGCAGTATGTAGCGTGAACACTCTCCTCTATGTTTACTCTCGGATGAATTGTTGTATACAAGGGTTACATTCCCGGCACGCTGCAGCAGACGGTAGAAACAATAGGCGTAGATTGAATCGCGATGTTCGCTGAGTGTAAGGCCGAATGCACGGCGCAGATTATAGGGTATATAGGAGTTTTCGCGGCTTTTTTTGGGAATGTTGCCTTCGTTTACACCAAGCAGAATGACATTCTTGAAGTCGAGGTTACGTGTCTCAAGAAGACCCATAATCTGTAATCCCATTATCGGTTCTCCATGGAATGGCAGTGACTGCATTGTGAGAATCCTTACAAGCAACTTGCCCAGTGTGTGCTGTTCAAGTTGCAGTTCTCCTGTGTCGACAAGGTTTGCCAGCCGTTGAACCTGAGTATAGACTTTGTATATTGCCTCGCAGAAAAGCTTTTCGTAGAGTTCCATGCTCTCGCGCTTCTTGTCTGAGTATTCATCGGCAATCTTCCTTATTATAACAAGCATATTGTCGAGCCACTCTTTGTTGTCGTTGCTGCGGGCAAAGAGGAGCGAAAGGAAATCGTCCTTTGCCAGGGTTTCCTGCTTGGGAAAGAATTTCTTTTCCTTGTGCAGCGTGTCGCGAAGCGTTATTGCATTATTGCTGCAACGCACGACATAGGGGTGATTGAGTATTTCGCCGACGAACGAGAGAATGTAGCAGTTGTGTCTCGCGCTCCAACCGCGTGTGTTCAGTTCCAGAATCTGCTTGATGAGGGTGAATATCGGGGTGTGTGAGACAGGGAATCCCATTGTCACGTTCATATGCTTCAATTTATGGCCGTTGACAACAGGCGGTATTGTGTGCAGCACCGGTTCCAGCATCGTCTCGTCGCATAGGACGACTGCGGTGTCAATCTCTTCTTTTCCAAGGTTTTCGTTAAGCCAGGTAGAGAGGTATCGTGTTTCAATGCTTTCGTTTCCGGCCTCTATGACAGTGATATTCTTGTCGTTGCTCAATTCGTTGAAACAGAAACCTTTCAAGGCATTCGGAAAAAGTTCGAGATTCTTTCGCATAAAGTGTCCGGCTTCGTGTCTCCTGTTGCCAGTGTAGTGGGTGTCATAGTCCCAATAGAAGAGTGCTTTTTTTCTTTTGTCGATGATTTCGAACATACGCCTTTCGACATCGTTCAGTGCATTGAAACCTACAAAGGCATACATGTCGAACTCCAAGGATATGTTGTCGCTGTTTTCTATGACATCGCGGTAGAGCATTCCCTCGTATGCCTGCGAACTCGCTCTAAGGGAGTTCTTGAAATTGCTGTAGATTGTATATAGACGCTCCCAAATCTCTACAAAATTCTGTTTAAGCTCGCTCTTCTCCTCGGCCTTGAAATTCTTGAAGAACTGTTCTATGGATTTTGCCTGTTCGGGGGTGAGAGTTCCCTTTGCCGTTCCCATTTCGCGCAGTTCCTTTATGTTTGCAAACAATTGCTTCGCATTGGCAAGATGCTTGTCAACATCGTCAAAATCCCTTAGCAGCATCTCGCCCCAATAATAGAAACTGTCGAGTGTCTCTATGCTTTTTTCGTACTCTTCGGGGCTTTCATCGGCTCTTTGAGAGCGTACATATTCCTTATAGAGTTTGCTGACAAGCAGCAACGGGTCACATATGGCAAGGTTGCTGTTCTTCTGGAACAGTTCCCCTATGGTCATGTAACGTGGGCTCCACATTGCCTTGCCGCCACTCTTTTCCAAAAGATATTTGCTGAAAAAGAGGCTTGCACGCTTATTCGGGAACACTACGGCAACATCCTCCAGTCTGCCGTTGAATTTTTCGTATATGTCGTCTGCTACAAGTTTTAAAAAAGGTGTCATAGTGAAATCTTTTTGATATAGTCTTTATATACATACCAGATATAACCTTTGACATTGGTATAGCCGATGTCGCTCAATAGTTTCATATAGTTCTCGACCTGTTTGTCGTATTCGCTGTTTTCCCGTCCGAACTTATAATCTACTACAACTGCTTCGTTGTCTTTTATCATAACGCGGTCGGGGCGGCGGCTTGTCTTTTCGCTGTCGCCAAGTATAGAACATTCGTTATAGAGTCTGTAGCTGCCGTTGAACCATTCGGCAACGTCGGGCCTTGAAACGGACTTTTTCACAAGTTTAAGGATGCTGTCGTATTGCTTGGCCGAAGAGATGAAACCGTCGACTGTTAGTTTGTTGAGGGTTCTTGTGATGTCGTCACTTGTCTCAATCCCCGACATCACATAGTGCATAAGCTTGCCTTCCTCAATGTAGCCGAACTGTCTTTTTTCCTCTTCATCGTTGGCCAGAAAACGTTCCAGTTCATTGGACTGCCTGAACTCAATCTTGCTGTCGAAATATACGAAAGGCTGTTTCATCAACTCGGGAGAGACTTCGAACGGATTCCCTTTTTTCTCTTCTATCTCTTTGGCAGCACAGTTCTTCTCACCGCTTACAATCTCGCCGTATGTAAACACACCGCCTGCCTTGTCGAACAGTGACCCAGGAAGGTGAGTTATGTTCCCTACGATGGTATTCATAAGCTTGGAGACATTCTCGCCTCGTCCATTGCTGCCGTCGGTGAAGACAAAGAGGTTGCTCTTGGCTCTGGTTGTCGCCACATAGAGTATGTTGAGGTTGTCGACAATCTGGTACATATATTCGTTGTAATAGTCGCGGCTGAAGATACTCTTAGTCATATCTTGCTTGCAGTTGATTGGCAACAGGCTCAGCGTGTTGAAGGGCTCTTTTTCGGGTTCGCACCATAGCATTGTACGGCTGTCGCCGGTAAGTACCCAGTCACACATGGGGATTATGACGGTGTGGAACTCAAGGCCTTTGGACTTATGTATTGTCATAATGCGTACACTGTCGATGCTCTCGGCCGGAATGCTCTTATCCTGTATGTTCTCGTCCCAGGCGGCAAGGAACTTGTGGATGTCGGCACTGCGGCTGTTGATGTATTGGGCTGCATTGTCGAGAAATGTATAGAGGTATGCTTCCTCTTCCTTTGCCTTTGAGACATCGAGCAGTTCAAGTATACGCTCTATCAGTTCGTACAGCGGCAGTTCCTTCAACCTAAGCAATGCCGAACGGAATCCTTCGGGTATCAGTTCCTCGAGCCCGCAACGGACATCAGTCCCGAAATTCATTTCACACCCGTCGATGACCCTGCTGTAGAGCTTTACCATATTGGCAATGTTTATCATGTCTTCGGGCGAGGCAATGTATCGCAGTGCCGCAACAACAAGCTGCACGGCGAGGGATGATGAGAGTTTATAGGCTTCGTCCGAGACAATCTTCAGTTTCGGGAATTCCCTGTTGAAGGCATCGACAACCATTGACATTCTCTCTTTCTTGGTGCGCATGAGAATTGCGATTTCACCGGGAGAGACATTCTTCTCTTCAATGAGTATGTGCAATGTCTTCATCAATTGTTTTACGGCATTGTCGGTAAATTTATCGTTCTTCGCGCCCTTGGGTATAATGCGTATTTCGGCATAGCCCGTTTCCGGTCTTTTCTGCGGTACTGCCTGCTCCACATCGTCGTATGCCTGTTGAATCTCCTTCATGCCCTGTTGGTCAATCTTGCTGCTGAAACTGCTTTTTATGCTATGTATTGCAGCACGGTAGAGCGCGTTGTTGAATTCGATGATGCGCCGGTCGCTACGGTAGTTGGTAGATTTGTAGACATTGCCGCCAATATTGACATCCTGTTGCGCGAATGTTATTTGGTTGCTGCGGAAGTGTGAACCTATCTTGTTCATGATGTTCCAGTCGCTGTTCCGCCAACGATATATCGACTGCTTCACATCACCTACGATGAGATTGAAGTTTCCACGGGCAAGAACCTCTTCAAGCAGTACATGGAAGCAGGTCCATTGAAGTTTCGAGGTATCCTGGAACTCATCGATGAATATGTGCTCAATCTCTGTCCCAATCTTTTCGAATATGAATGTAGTGTTCTTGCTTACCATTGTACTGAGAAGGTGTGTGGTCTCGGCCAGCAGGAAACGATTCTCGCGTGTGTTCTCTTTCTTTAGTGTTGCAGCAATGTTGTTCAGCATACCGAGCTGATGGTAATGTTCGAGAGATAGGCGGCAGTTCATATGTTCGGAATAGAGCGGAACAGCCTGGGAAATCAGTGCGGCAATCTCTGTGACACGGCTGCACTTGCCCGATATTTTCGCAGGAGTAGCTGCAAGTGCAGCCTTTGTCGGTGCCCATTCGACCATTTCACCATTGGACATCTTCTGAAAGTTTTTCCATATACCGCCTTCGTTCCCCACAAAATCCGTCGCTACGCATCCTTGGGCAAGGACAAAGAACTTCTCTCCAATGGCTTTCGACTTGGACTTTATGCTTTCATGGGCAGCCGTAATATCGTTGTAGAACTGTTTGAGCAAGCGTCCGTTGTCACGCTCTATTTCCTCGCGCAGCTTGTCGCCGCGTTGCTGATACTCCTCTTTGGTTATGTTTTCGGCAAACTTCTTTATCTCGCTGCTGACCCTCCATTGTCCTCCATTGCTCAGTTTGTCCTCAATATAACGTATTACTTGTGTCAGGTTTGCCGTATCAGGTTCAAGATTCTTTATGTATGTGTCGACGGCATTGCTCAGGAGTTCCTTGTCATCGATAGCTATCTCCATGTCACCGCTCAGGTCGAGTTCCTTGGCCAGGCTTCGAAGTACAGATTGGAAGAAGGCATCAATTGTCTGTATGCGGAAGTGCCCGTAGTCGTGCAACAACAGGTCAAGAGCATTCTTAGCGTTGGCTACAATAATCTCTTCGCTGAGGTGTGGCATCTGCTCCTTGATTTTTGCCAGATACTCCTTTGCGTCATCAGACTTGTTGGCCACGCCGTATAGTTTACTGAGTATACGCTCCTTCATTTCTCCGGTTGCCTTGTTGGTGAATGTCACCGCAAGGATATTGCGGTAGGCATAAGGGTTCTCAACCAGCAGTTTGATATATTCCAGAGCAAGGGTGAAGGTTTTGCCTGAACCTGCCGAAGCTCTATATATTTTCAATGTCCTTTCCATATATATGTCTCTTATTTCCCACTTATCTCGACCCGGCTTTTCCCGGAACTCAGTTTCATTACTTTAATTTTTACAGGTATTCTCTCCAATATGTTCTCGAGGTGCGATATAACCCCAATCTTACGGCCTTGGCTTTGTATTCTCTCCAGTGCAGACATTGCCATAGAGAGTGTTTCTGCATCGAGTGCGCCGAACCCTTCGTCGATGAACAGCGAGCCGACACTCATTCTGCTCGACGAGATTGACGAGAGTGCTAAGGATAGTGCCAAGGAAACAAGGAATGTCTCTCCGCCCGAGAGCGTATGCACGGAACGGCTTTCGGAAAGCATATCGAGGTCTATTACTTTTATGCCAAGCCCTTTGTCCGATATGCGGGATAGCCTGTAACGTCCTGTTATCTCTCTTAGATGCCGGTTGGCAACAGAGAGCAGAATGTCGAGCGTGTATCCCTGTGTAAGCCGCATAAGTTTCTCGCCACTCGCCGACCCGAAAAGACTGTTCAGTGCTGACCAGTTGGCAGCCTTCTTTTTCTTCTCTTCAAGTTTCTCTTTGTACTGGCTGAATTTCAGGCTGTTCTCTTCATTCTTCAGCAGGGTTGCATTTACGCTGCTTAGCTCTTCGATTATCAATCTCCTTGCTTCATCGGATGCAGCGATGGCTTCTCTCAAGAATGCAATATCTTCGTCATCGGCCGGCTTGTTCGGGTTTTCTCTATGTTCTTGTATTCTACGCCTTCTCTCCTGGAGTGTAGCCTGTGCAGTTGCAACAGCATTTCCGGCTTGTTCAATTTCGCGGCGCATAGATAGAATAACATCGCTATCTAAAGAGAAGAGTTCTGCGAGCATCTTTTCGTCAATAGCACCATTCTTTGACCCGATATATGCCTTTATCTCTTCACTCAGGAGCTCGTAACGTTTCTCTCTGGCTGCGATGTAATCCTCCTTTGCCTTCACTTCGCCGCTTAGCCTGTTGCATTCGTTGGCGGCATCGCCTTTCTGTTCAATGGCAACTGTATAGCTGGCAACAGCTGCGGCTATGGCTTCGTTACATTGTTTCTGCACATCGGCCGCGCTTTTTCCCTCTCCAATCAGATGTGACACCTTTTTGCTCTGCGCCTCAATGGAGCACTTTATCTCATCGAAGTTCCTTTGCTTGACCTTCAGTTCCTCTTCGACAGCAAGCAGTCTTTCATTGCCGGCTGCTACGTTGTTTGTATTTATCCTTATCTCTTCTTTAATCTTTATTTCCCTTTCTCTTTTTGCGTTCCACTCTTTTGCAAGATTGTTCAATGTAGCAGACAGATTCTTGCGGGCAAGAATTTCTTCGGCGTTCGCAACATTACACAGCAGCCCGTAATTCTTTTGCCGCAACTCCACGGTTGTGCTTTTATGTATATCTATTGCTCCCGATATGGCACTTATCTCTTTGTTACACTCTTCGATTCTGAGTTGTACATAGGAGAGGGAGTTCTTTACTTCTGTTCTGGACTTCTCGAGTTCACTTTCTTCGAGTGTATTCAGGATTCTTTCCATTGCCTTGTGCTGCAGGCTGCCACATACGGGGCAGGGTTCTCCTTCTACAAGCCTCTCTCTGAGGGCTGCTATCTCACTTGGGAGTGTCCTGCTCAGTTCTTCTTCTCTTTTCCTTAGTTCTGTATGCAGCTCTTTGTATGATTCAAGGGACTTCGATACATTATTGAGCAGTTCATTCTTCTTTACGATGCTTATTTCGTGATTTTCGATTGCGGCAACATTCATTACAATGGCCGGTATGAGCGGAATTACCTCCTCGTATTCCTTCATTCTGGAGAACCAGACGGAAATTTCATTTTCTTCTTTCTCAAGAGAGAGTGCGATGGAGTTGTACCCGATTAGTCTGGTTTTAACTTTGTCGCGTTCGGCAACGAGCTTTTCTATCTCACGGCCGATTTCCATTTTCCTCTTGCTGCTTGCAGCTATGTTTTCCTCAAGCTTCGCTGCCTCATTTATTATAGGCTGCATGGCATGCAGTTCGTTGTTGCATTTTTCTTGTAACAGCATAGCCTCCTTTGCCTTGGATGACAGCTCGGCAAGTTCTTTCATTTTGTTCTCCAGAGCAAGTTTCATGGTTGAAAGCGTTATACTCTCCCTGCTGCGTTCCTGTTCAATCTTGCAATGTTCAACGAACGCGTTCCGAATCTCCTGCACACTGTCAATTGTCTGTAGTCTCTCGGCCACAGGCTTTAGCTGCAGCATCCTTCCGTTGGCTGCTGAAAGAAGTTTTTCGGCACTTTCTGTCATTCCGGCAAGTTGAGCATCACGCTCGTGCCAATCTTTCTTGGCGACGAGTACTTTTGATTTCGTGTCGTTCTCCTTCAGCCCATTCTCCAACTGTTCTTTCCTGCCGGTGAGTGAAAGCAATTCTTCTTCGGTGAGAATAACCAGATTGCGTTTGCTCTCTTCAATAATCTCCAGTTCCTTCTTTGCTTCCTCGCACTTGGTATATATAAGGGAAGATATACGACTGTAAATTCCGGTGCCTGTCAATGTCTGCAATATCCTGGCCTTTTCGTTCTCTTCGGCTTTGAGGAATGCTGCAAATTCTCCCTGTGCAAGAAGTACGGCGCGGGTGAACTGCTTGTATGTGAGCCCGACAAGTTCTACGATTTTGCTGTCGTACTCCTTTTTCTTCAACGAGGAATGTTCTCCTGTGCGCAGATTATGAATGTCGTAGGATGTGTTTCTGAAATTACCGGTAGGGGAGTTGCGTACTCTTGCAATGCTCCACCGCGCCCTGTACTCGCTGCCATCCACTGCAAGAAAATCCACTTCGGCATAGCCTTCATATGTACCTCGCCGCAGAATTGTCTTTGGGTCGTCTTCACTCACACTCTTCGATTTGCCGGCTTCGATAACGGAACTGTTCCTGATGTTTTCCAGACGTGGCGAAATTCCATACAAGGCAATGCACATAGCGTCGAGGATAGTGGTTTTCCCTGACCCGGTGTTCCCGGTTATAGCATAAAGCCCGGCCGACCTCAGTGGTTCTTCACGGAAATCTATGGAGAATTGACCTTCGAGCGAGGCCAGATTCTTTCCTCTTATTGCAAGTATTTTCATTTTTCGGCCTCCTCTATAACTTCGTTCAACATGCTTTCAAGTTCTTCGGGCATCCCGCCCTGAGAAATCCTTGCATAAATGTCTTTCATGATTTCCAGTGGTGCAGCTTTCTTGAAATCGTCGAATGTCATAGGCGTACATTCTTCCTCATTGCCGTTTCCACCCTCGGCTGTTGCCTCAATTCTTGCAAGGCGCACATTCTTGCCGGCAAGAGTCTCTTCAATCTGCTGTCTCATCGTTGGGTCAACAGTTGTGACTAGCACCCTGACTTCGAGGAATGGGGAATATTCATTGCTTTCACCACATGGCAGCAAGGCCAGTTCGGCAAGCACACTCTCGAGAGGCTGTGGAGAAGAGGGTCTGGTCAGCAGCTTTACAGGAGTGTCGAACTCTATTTTCTCAACAGTAACATTCCTGCCTTCATCTATGGTGACTTCCGTCACGCTCTGACTGTTTTTCCTTTCGGCAAACGACATGGGCAGCGGTGCTCCCGAGTATCTTACATTCTCGTGACGGGCAACCCTTTGTGCCTTGTGCAGATGCCCCAGTGCCGTATATGCAATACCTTCACCCAAAAAACCTCCGTCGATACCTTCAATGCCGCCGATAATGGCACATTCCGAAGAGTCGCCGACAGAGACCTCGGCTCCCGATGCCTGCAGATGCCCCATAGCTATAATGGGTGAGTAGCCTTTTTCATTTGCTCTGCGGCAGAGCTCGCGGTATAGCATTGCAACTCCCTTGCTGTAGCTTTCGGCAGAGGGGTAGTCGTTGTGACGCAGATAGGGAACTGCCAGACAACAGCCTCCGTTCTTCAAAGGCACAATTAGCGTTTCGTAATCTATCTCTCCTTCGCGATAATGGACTATGCCGGAGACAAAGACGTTGAAGCTTTCAAGCAGCGGTGCCGGAGCTTCAATGCGGGCAGCGGAATCGTGATTGCCGGCTGTGACAATAATCTGCAACTGTGGATTCTCTTCGGTGACTTTTCTCAGGAAGTGGTAGTACATCTTCTGTGCTTCGGCCGAAGGATTGGAGCTGTCGAAAAGGTCGCCGGCAACAAGAAGCAGGTCTGTGCTGCGTTCTTTAATTGTCGTAGACAGCCAGTCGAGAAAAACGCGGTGTTCGTTCTTCCGGTCAAAGCCATAGAACGTCTGCCCAAGATGCCAGTCTGCGGTATGTATTATTTTCATTGCCTTAATTCGTTTCAAATTGCTAATATAAGCATTTTTCCCGTTCTCCCAAAAGAATAAAAAGGGGAACTGCTGCCGCAGAACAATTTTCCAGGTTCCCTTCTGCGATGAACATTTCTGAAAGAAATTCGGAAGTTTTTATGCTCTTATGATATTTTGCAGTACCTTTGCCTGCAAATTCAAGAGGGCGGCAACGCGCTCAACTGTTGCTGCCAATGAGTACAAACATTAAAATTAACAGAAATGTCAAAGTATCTTGTTGAAGACACACGAAAGGTTACTACGCACCGTTTTACAGAAATGAAGCGCAAAGGTGAGAAGATTGCTATGCTCACCGCATACGATTATACAACGGCATCCATACTCGATGGAGCAGGAATCGACGCACTGCTTGTGGGCGACTCTGCTTCCAACGTTATGGCCGGCAATGTTACTACATTGCCAATCACTCTCGACCAGATGATTTATCACGCAAAGGGTGTTGTGCGTGGTGTCAAGCGTGCATTGGTTGTGGTAGACATGCCATTCGGCACATACCAGGTCAATGCCGACGAGGCCGTGAAGAATGCAATCCGCATAATGAAGGAGACCCACGCCGATGCGCTCAAGCTCGAGGGCGGTGAGGAGATACTCCCATCGGTACGCAAGATTCTTGATGCCGGCATCCCCATAATGGGTCATCTTGGACTGACACCGCAGAGTATCAATAAGTTCGGAACATACGCTGTGCGCGCAAAGGAAGAGGCCGAGGCTGCCAAATTGCTTGCCGATGCCAAACTGCTTGAGGAAGCCGGCTGTTTCGCGCTTGTTCTTGAGAAGATACCGGCTGCACTTGCCGAGAAGGTTGCATCATCGATAAACATACCTGTAATTGGCATTGGTGCCGGAGTAAAGGTTGACGGGCAGGTTCTTGTATATGCCGATATGCTTGGGATGACAGCCGATTTCGCGCCACGTTTCCTGCGCCGCTATGCCGACCTGAACACCATAATAACCGATGCTGTCGGCAGTTATGTGAGCGATGTCAAATCCTGCGACTTCCCTAACGAAAAGGAACAGTATTGACGTTTGCCCTTCGCTCATAGGAATAATGTTCCTCGCCTTGTATATGTTGTCGCAGATAGACAAGGCGAGGATATTTCCTTTTTTACAGGCCTGTTTTTTCGCGGTACTCCTTTATTTCAAGAGCTATGTCATAGAGCGGATTGTTATCACGCTCTATTGAACCGGCGGGAACTCTCTCCAGCATTCCGGCAAACTCTTCTGTCTCAAAAAATTCATTGTACAGAACCAACATATACAGGCCATAAAGCCCACCGATATTCTCCTCTACATTTCTCTGTATGAACTCTCTAAGTCTGTTCTGCAACTCATATCCTTTCAGCCCGAGTTCAATTATCATATCGCTGTCGGTGCTGTCGGAACGTTGGAACATTGTCTCTATTCTGTAGAGTTCGGCTGCATAATACCTTATAGTGTCCTCGCTGTCGGAATTGAGTTCATTGGCAGGTGTGCCGCGGACAGTGCTACCATTCCTTGAAATGACAGCTTCGGCATTGCCGCTCTCCAGGAAAAACATTGCATATAACGGAGCTGCGCCTTTTTCCCATCCAAGATAGAAGAGCCTGCAACCTTCCGTCTCTCCCTCGAACTCGAAACGCCCATCCTCTATTGTAGTTCTTGCTACAATCTCCCGCTCTTGTCCGTCCTTGGAATAGAACAGAAGTATTGTATCTCCTTCCTCAGCACCTTCTACCACACCGCACACACTATAGTGCTTGCCTCTGCTGCAAGCCGCCAGAATTGTCAAAAAGTATAACAGGAACCATAAATTTTTCATCGGCCTAAGATAAAAAAGAACATATTGCCTAACATTCAAGCCAGGCAATATGTTCTTCAATATCGCTAAAAACCTTTTCAGCAAACGTATTGCTTGCTGATTGACTGGTTGTTGAGCACGCATTTGATGGCCTCGGCAAAGCCGTGGGCAACAGAAAGCTGCTTGACCTTCGGGCAGCCTCTATCGTAAGGAATGCTGTTGGTGAAGACAATCTCGGTCATTGAAGACTCGCGGACTCTTTCCGATGCATTGCCCGACATAATGCAATGTGAAGCTATGGCGCGTACTGACTTTGCACCATTCTGCATCATCAGGTCGGCAGCCTTTGATATTGTGCCGGCTGTGTCAACGATGTCATCTACAAGAATGACATTCTTGCCCTGAACCTCGCCTATAATCTGCATTGACTCCACAACGTTTGCTTTTGCACGTGTCTTGTGGCAGAGCACCAGAGGAACACCGAGGTGTTTAGAGTATGCACTTGCACGCTTTGAACCTCCTACGTCGGGTGTTGCAATCACCAGGTCATCGAGTTTCAGAGAATTGATGTATGGAATGAACACCATTGACGCATAGAGATGGTCAACAGGAATGTCGAAGAAACCCTGTATCTGGTCTGCGTGAAGGTCCATGGTAATTACACGGCTCACGCCCGCAACGCTCAAGAGGTCGGCAACAAGCTTTGCACCTATGGAAACACGTGGCTTGTCCTTGCGGTCCTGACGTGCCCAGCCGAAATATGGCATCACTGCAACAATGCTCTTTGCCGATGCACGTTTTGCAGCATCAACCATGAGCAGAAGTTCCATAAGATTGTCTGAATTAGGGAATGTAGACTGTACAAGGAATACATTCTTTCCACGGATAGACTCTTCGTAAGAGACAGCAAATTCGCCATCTGCAAAATGAGTGGTGTTCATCTGGCCGAGCTCGCAGCCAAGTTCTTTGCAAATCTCTTCAGCAAGGTAACGCGACTTGGTACCTGCAAATACCATATACGGGGTATTGTTCATAATAGTTTGATTAAATAGTTTGTTATTTGTTTATTCTTGTTTACTCTCTCTAAAGTTTGTCTACAGCCTTCTTGATTCTCTTGAACCTGTCTACCAGTTCTGTGTAGTCGGTAGAGCGGCACGAATCGAAGTTATCCCAAATCAATGACTCAAGGATTACTCCGCCAAACCCATAGTTCGTAAGTTTTTTCAGGTTCGCTTCATCTATGTCCCCGAAGGCCCAGGTCTTCTTGTTGATGACCTTTTTGCCAATCTCATTCAGTTCCGTACTTTGATGGAATGTGCGGCCAAGGGGGCCGAAGCATACGATGTCGTATGTCATACGAAGATCCTTGAGATGCTGAAGGTTATTGGCATATCCGACGGTTTTCCCCTTCTCATTGCCCATAGGAGGGTTGGAGCCGAGAGGAAAGAGTGTACCTGCAAGCCTGTACTCCTGCATAAGCCTTCCGCTGCATGAGTAGATGCGTTTATGGTATTTGGCTGGAATCAGGCTCAGCAGTCTCTCGACGAACTGCGGGTGAGGGTACTCCTTGTAGAGGAATAGATAGTCGAGTCCCTCGTCAAAGAGGCGTGTTATAATCTTGTCCTCTTCGATGAAAAATACAGGTCTTGTGGCTACGGCCAGTTTCATATCTGTTGTTTTATATATATTCTTTGCAAAATTAATAATTTTTATAATATGGCTCACGAATAAACGGACAATTATTCTTCGTAAAAGGACTTTTTTTTGTTTTTGCACTGTTTCTGTTCTCTTTTGCTCATTAGAGGAAACAAAATAGTACAACACTCTGTTTGGATTATAAGAAGCTGTTTGAACTTATATTGCCGGATTTTTATAGAGTAAGAAACGGTGAAACATTCAGCTTCCATAAGAAAAATATTTTTCAGTAATTCAAACAGTTCCTAAAAAACTTTAGATTTTTTTATTTATGGCAAAAGAGAGTGTTTTGATATTGAAGCAGAGAATAGACATACATCATCTGCTGGGGCAGCTCAATGCTGCATTGAGCGAAGAATGGCTTGCCTTCTACCAATACTGGGTTGGTGCGCTGGTTGCCGAAGGTGCTATGCGTTCCGACGTACAGCGCGAATTCGAAGAGCATGCGATGGAGGAGTTCAGGCACGCAAGAATGATTGCAGACCGTATAATACAGCTTGAAGGCGCGCCGGTACTCGACCCGATGCAATGGTTCACGCTTGCACGCTGCAAATATATGGCACCGCTGGATTATGATGTTGTGAACCTGCTCAAGCAGAATATAGCAGCCGAGCGTTGTGCTGTAATACGTTATGAGGAAATTGCTTCATTCTGTAACAATGTGGACTACACGACCTGCGACATTGCAAAGCGCATTATGGCCGAAGAGGAGGTGCACGAACAGGACCTTCAGGATTTGCTTGTCGATGTGGAATGGATAACAAAAGCTATGGCCGTGAAGTGCTGAGGAGACAGAATGTGTCAGTAAAAAATGCAACTCCTGCCCAACCACTGATTTAATCAACAGCAAAAGGCAGGAGCTGCATGCATTGGAAGCATTTCTTCTGTTATTCTTCGTCGAGGTACCTCTTTACAATTCCGCCATATTCATCTATACGGCGATCTCGCAGGAAAGGCCACCACTGGCGCACTGTCTCGCTGCGCTTGAGGCTTACTTCTACTACCTCGCATTGCTCTTCCTCGCCAAGATGCGCCACGAACTCACCTTGCGGGCCGGCAATGAAACTATGCCCCCAGAACTGAATGCCATTCGTCGCTCCCGAAGGGTCCGGCTCGTGCCCGCAACGGTTGACGGCAATAACCGGAATTCCGTTTGCAACGGCATGTCCGCGCTGCACTGTCTGCCAGGCTCCGAGCTGACGTTCTTTTTCGTCGGCACTGTCCGTGCTTTCCCATCCGATGGCTGTTGGGTATATAAGCAAATCTGCGCCACGCAGAGCCATCAGACGTGCGCCTTCGGGGTACCACTGATCCCAACATACCTGAACTCCAAGGGTGCATAGCGATGTCCTGATAGGGCGGAACCCGATGTCGCCAGGTGTGAAATAGAACTTCTCGTAGTAGGCAGGGTCGTCGGGTATGTGCATCTTGCGGTATTTGCCAGCGACAGAGCCGTCATTGTCAAAGACAACTGCGGTGTTGTGATAAAGTCCTTTGGCGCGCTCTTCAAAAAGGGAGGTTACAAGCACCACTTTGCACTCGGCAGCGACCTTGCTGTAGAATTCTGTCGAGGGACCAGGTATTGGTTCTGCATAGGAAAAATTTCCGGTCGACTCAACCTGGCAGAAATAGGGGGAATTATGAAGTTCCTGCAATACCACAAGCTGTGCGCCATTGGCAGCAGCCAGGCGGATGCAATCGGCAAGTTTCTTTTTGTTGGCCTCTATGTCTGTTCCAATGCTTTGCTGTATTATTCCAATCTTTACTGTTTCCATCGTTTTAATATTTTTTCCATTCGGGGTACTGCATTGTCACGCAGTGCAACGAACCGTGCTGCTTTATCAGTGCACGGCAGTCTATTCCTATAATCTCGTGGCGGGGGAATGCCTCTTTCAGCACAGATGCCGCACGCTTGTCATTCTCCGGTTGTGAATATGTGGGGTAAAGTACTGCACCGTTTATAATAAGGAAGTTTGCGTATGTTGCCGGCAAACGCTCGCCTTCCTCGTCGAATACAGGTTCGGGCGAGGGTAGTGCGAAAAGCCTGTACTGGTTCCCGTCGGCTGTGCGCAAAGCCTTTATCTGCTCTTCCATTGCCTGCAGGTCTTTGTATTGTCCGTCCTCCTTATTGGTGCACTGCATATAGACTATTGCGTTGTCGGGTGCGAAGCGGGCAACTGTGTCAACGTGCCCGTCCGTATCGTCCCCGACCAGGTTGCCGTAGTCGAGCCATAGTACACGGCCGGCATGCAGCATATTTCTGAGACACTTTTCTATACCTTCCTTGTCAAGAGGCTGGTTGCGGTGAGGGGCAAGCAGGCATTGGCTTGTAGTGAGTATGGTGCCTTTGCCGTCGCTTTCAATGGAACCGCCCTCGAGCACAAAGCTTGTGCAATCCTCATATTCGCCCTTGACAATGCCGGCATCGAAGAGTTTGCCGTTTATTGCATTGTCGAGCGTGGCTTCGAACTTTCGTCCCCAGCCATTGAAGCAGAAGTCGACATAGTGTGGTATGCTGTCTCCGAGTATGGTTATGAAGGCGTGGTCGCGTGCCCAGGTGTCATTGGTCTCACACTCAAAGAATGATATGTTGCCTATTGCTGCTCCGCCGGCTTCAACTCTTTTTCTTACCTCTTCAACGTGTGGTGTCACGATAAGAAGCCTTTGGCGTGAACTTATAGCCTTGGCAATCTCTACAAAGCAGTCTTCTACCTCGTCGAGCATATAGTTCCAGTCGGTACCTTCGTGCGGCCAGGTAAGCTGCACCATCTGCTGCCTGTGCCATTCGGCTGGCAGGAATAGTTCTCTTTTAGGCTGTTCCATTACTGTACCTTGCGTTTGCGGTCGAAGAATGGGTTCTTTGAACTCGCGCTCACAGGAATACCTATAATGTAATTGCACTCTGGCATCCAGCCAAGTTTCAGCGCGGCATAGCCCACCGAGTACATTACGCGAGTGTCAAGACGTAGGTCGGCAGCTGTTGCACAGGCCGAACCGACAGCGATGCCTACATCGATGGTGTTCATTGCGCAGGGCACGCCTTCGGGACGTTCGCCGCAAGTGGGGAAACCGCAGTAACCGCAATTGAGACACATAGCCTCTTCCCGTGAACCTATGAGAAGCACTGCCTCTGCCGAGAGTATGTTGTCGGCATCGCGCATAAGCCCGCCTCTGCCCATGTTTTCTCCTATCTGGTGAAGCGCGTTGCTCAGCGCAACAATATCGTCGTCTGTAATCATTGTAATCTCAATAATATCAACGCCCTTTGCCTTAGGTGCAGTGCGTGCGGCTGTCATCATCTGCTTGGCGCACTCAATAACGTGACTGTGACGTTCGTCTCTTTCGTTGTATACCATAATTGTTCTTGTTTAGTTTATTTCTGCGAAGATAATGATTATTTTAGAAGCTATTCTGATTTTCAATAAAAATTTTCTCATCACACAACTTCTTAAACTTTTATAAAAAAACGGGCCAACGGGAATGTTTTTACATTTTTTCAGTAAATTTGCAAATCAAGAAGTTGCATCTTAACTAATTTATCAACAATATGAAAAAGTTTTTTCTATCATTAGCGGTAACTCTTGTTACCATCGTTACATTCGGACAGACCGAACTGCCGCTCGACCCGAGTGTACGCGTAGGAAAGCTTGAGAACGGCTTGACCTACTACATCCGTCACAACGACAAGCCGGCACAGCGTGCCGAGTTCTATCTGGCGACAAACGTCGGTGCTTTCCAGGAAGAGGACGACCAGGACGGCCTTGCCCACTTCCTCGAACATATGTGTTTCAACGGCACCAAGAATTTCCCAGAAAAGAGCTTGCTGGAATACCTTCAGAGCATAGGTGCCGAGTTCGGCCGTAACATCAACGCTTCAACCGGCTTTGAACAGACACAGTATATGCTCAACAATATCCCTATTGTACGCGAAGGCATAATAGACTCCTGTCTTCTGGTGCTGCACGATTATGCGCACTATGTAACGTGTGATCCAAAGGAGATTGATGCCGAGCGTGGCGTTATTCTTGAGGAACGCCGTTCACGCCGCGATGCCAACTGGAGAATGTTCGAGCGCAAGCTGCCATACTATTTCGGTGACACAAAAATGGCACGCCGCACACTTATTGGCGGCGAGGAACAGCTGAAGACATTCAAACCCGAAAGTCTCGTCAGCTTCTACCGCAAGTGGTACAACCCCGACATGCAGGCTGTAGTGGTAGTGGGAGACTTCGATGTGGATATGATGGAGAAGAAAATCAAGGAGACGTTCAGCTCAATTCCCGCACCGGAAACACCGACCGTGAAACCCATAATCCCTATCCCCGACAACGAGAAGACCGTCGTTGCTCTCATCACAGACCCAGAGGCAACAAGTTCGTCGATAGAACTGTTGTGGAAAGGTGATGCAATGCCAAAGGAGTTTGCCTCTACTGATGTTGCATTTATGACCGATATCATCAAGGCTATTTTAAGTTTTGTATTCAACGAGCGCATGGAGGCTATCACCGCATCGGCAAACGCACCGTTCCTTAGCGGTGGGCTTGGCTTGCAGAGTATTGTCGAAGGCACTGATGCTGTTATGGGCGAGGTATCGTTCAAGGATGGCGACTGCAAGACTGCACTTGAAGCATTCTATACCGAGGTGGAGAGACTGAAACGTTACGGTATCACAGAAAGCGAGCTCGAGCGTGCAAAGCTGAAGCTTATAAGCCGTGCCGAAAAGGCTGTTGAAGCTGCACCAAGCCGCGACAACGCCGACTTTATCTGGCCAATCCTCGGCAATTTCTTCAAGAACGAATATATGCTCGATCCCGAGACCGAACTGCAACTGACACAGACATTGTGTGCCCAGTTGCCTGCAGCCGTGTTCCAGCAACTGCTCGAACAACTGATAACTGATGACATACAGGTTGTCATCTACTCGGCACCCGAACGCGAAGGGCTTTCACACCCCACAGACGAGGAGATTCTTTCAATAATCGATGGTGTGAGAGCTGCTGAGATAGAGGCCCCGGCCGAGGAGGGAGCAAACGAGCCTCTGCTCGATGCTTCGGCAATTAAGCCCGGCAAAATAAAAAAGGAACAGGAAGGCATCTACGGCTCTACTGTCTGGACACTGAAGAACGGTGTAAAGGTCGTATACCTGCCAACAGCACACAAAAACGACGAAGTGCTCATAAGCCTTGTAATGAATGGAGGACGTTCACTCATTGAGACCGAGGAACTGCCATCGGTAGAGGAGAATATCTGGGCATTGTTTGGCCAGAACCGCGGCTTGTCAAAATTCAGCGGCGTGCAGCTCAAGAAAATGCTTACAGGCAAGAACGTGCGCAGCGAACTGAAGTGGGACAACACACGTCATGGCATTGAAATCGTAACCACACCAAAGGACATAGAGACCGCGATGCAGATTCTGTATCTTAACATTACCGACCCACGTTACAGTGACGACGAGTACCAGATAGGAATCAGCCAGATAAAGGCCATTCTGCCGAACCTTGACAAACTACCGCAACTCCAGTTGCAGAAGCATATAAAGAAAACCTTGTATGGCGACCACGAACGCATATACAACATCAGCAGCGAAGTAGTGGAAAAGGCCAACATCAAAGATGTCGAGAATGTGTGCAACAGGCTATACGGCAATGTCGCAGGAGCAACCCTCTACGTCGTAGGCAATGTGGATGCTGCTACGCTGAAACCCTTCGTCGAGAAATACATAGCCTCATTGCCTGGCGGAAAGAAAGGCAGTAAATGGATTGACCGTAACGAAAACCTTGTTGCGGGTGAGGTTGTGACAGCATTTGAAACACCAATGGAGACACCGAAGAGCACTGTGCTTCAGGTTTATTCGGCCGATATGCCATACAGTATAGAGAACGAAGTTCTTCTCGAAATAGCCAAACTCTATCTCGATATGGTCTATGTAGAGACACTCCGCGAAAGCGAGGGCGGCACATACGGTGCAGGCGTTGCAACCCTTTTACGTCGCGAACCAAAGGAGATAGCACTGTTGCAGGTTGTTTTTGAGACAAACCCCGAAAGTGCCGAAAAACTGTCAGGCCTTGCCGTAGAAGGAGTGAACATGCTCATCAATGAAGGCATTCCTGCCGACAAGTTTGATATGGTAATAAAGAACGTAAAGAAGAACATTCCACAGGAGAGAATCAGTAATTCATACTGGATGGATGCCTTGCAGAAGCATGTCGATTTTGGCGACAACTACGACGTGGAGTTCGAGAAAGCTGTCGATAATGCAACACCTGAAAAGGTTGTAGATGCTGTTAAGCGTCTTGTAAATGCCGGGAATTTCATTCAATTGACAATGAACCCTGAAAAATAAATACATTCAGGTTTGTCATAAGATAAAGTGGGCCGTCTCTGTGCGGCTCACTTTTATCTTATGGGAATGATGCCGACTTGTAAGGAGGAAAACACAATTCCTTAATCCGATAGCTATGCAAGAAAAACTTTTATTATAAATTCAAACAGTTTCTAAATCTATATCGTTGATTTTTTATAACTTTGCCACCGATTTACGAAGATAGGGGCATTTGATGGTCCTATCTTCGTGTGTATGTATATGATTTTCTGAAACTCTCCGAATGATGCCGTTTAGAAAAATTCATTTTGCAGCACTTGTTGTTCTGTTCTTCGCCTCATGCAGCAGTTTTGTTGCTATTGAGCGCGATGACTTTGAGCGTTCCGACTCGGCTCTTGTGCATTACATAAAAAGTGAGGGAATACCATACACTGCAAACAACAATGTCACGATGCTTGACGGTGCACACGAGAAATTCGACTCGCTTTTCAAGGATATACGTAATGCGAGGCACCACATTCATCTCGAATATTTCAATTTCCGTAACGACTCCATTAACAGTGTACTAATATCACTTTTGGCCGAAAAGGTTAAGGAGGGTGTAGAGGTGAGGGCTTTGTTCGATGCTTTCGGAAATATGTCGAACGACAGGCCACTGAAGAAAAAGGACCTTGAAAAGATACGCGACCTTGGTATTGAGATTATAAAATTTGACCCGGTGAACTTTCCCTGGATTAACCACGCCTATTCGCGCGACCACAGAAAAATTGTTGTGATAGACGGGGTGATAGGCTACATTGGCGGAATAAATGTTGCCGATTATTACCTTACCGGCATTGAGGGTATAGGTGAATGGAGCGATATGCACTCAAAGGTTGAGGGAGAAGCTGTGAGGGAACTGCAGAAGATATTCCTTAAGATGTGGGAGAAAGAGAGTGGCAAGCGCGTAGAAGGTAATGCCTATTATCCGCAACAGGACATAGAAGGAAGTTCTAACATTGCCGTTGTAGACCGCTGGCCGCGCAAGACACCGAAGAGAATGCGGCGCACGTATGCAAATGCCATTCACGCGGCCAAAGACAGCATAATTCTCGTGAACCCATACTTCATTCCAATGCCTATTATAAGAAAGGCTCTTGAAAAGGCTATCGACGATGGGGTAAAAGTGTCGATTGTGCTGTCGGAGAAGGGTGACATACCTATGATTCCGGACGGTGTGTGGCGTGTAGGGTATCAGCTTATGAAACGTGGTG